>JAODBI010000247.1 GCA_025463875.1 Actinomycetes bacterium | reverse complement strand
TCGAGCAACGTCGACGCCGGCGTTCCGACCATGACCTGGCGGTCGGTGGGCAACTCGCACACGGAGTTCGCCCGGGAGTGCGCCCTCGACGAGCTCGCCCTCGCCGCGGGCCGCGACCCCGTCGATCTTCGCCGGGACCTCTTGGCCGACAATCCCCGCACCCTCCGGGCCCTCGAGCTCGCCGCCGCCCGGGCCGGCTGGGGGACGCCGACTGCGGACGGGCGGGCGCGCGGCGTCGCCTGCAGCGGCTTTTTGGGCCACAGCGCGCAGATCATCGAGATCTCCCTCGACGACCGCGACCGCATCCAGCTCGAGCGGGTCGTGTTGGCGCTCGACTGCGGCATCGTGCTGAACCCTGATCTCGTCCGGGCCCAGGTCGAAGGCGGCATCCTCTTCGGGCTCAGCGCCGCCGCCTGGGGCGAGGTGGTCCTCGGCGAGGGCGGCGACATCGTCACCCAGAACTTCGATCGCTACCCGATCGAGCGCATGCAGTCCGTGCCGGAGATCGAGGTGCATCTCATCGATTCCGACGAGCCGCCCACCGGTGTCGGAGAAGTCAGTGTCCCGCTCACGGCACCCGCGCTCGTGAACGCGATCGCGGCCCTTACCGGCAACCGCATTCGCCGGCTCCCGCTCAACAAATCGATCCGCGTTTACTGAAAGGACAAGATTCCAATGACTGACGTCAACATCACCCCCAGCGAGAACGGACCGTACTTGGTGTCCGGCCCGGTCAAGCTCACCGACGTCGACGGCCGCGAGATTCCGCATTCCGACCAGATGGCGCTCTGCCGGTGCGGTCACTCGAACAACAAGCCGTTTTGCGACGGTACCCACCTCACCATCGACTTCGACGGAACACTGAAGAACTGAACGTGATCGGAGGCGTCGAGGTGTCAGGCAGGTTGTCGGGGAAGGTCTGCGTCATCACCGGCACAGGCGGGAGCATGGGACGCGCGACCGCGCTGGCGTTCGCTCGAGAAGGGGCGTTGGTCGTCGGCTGCGGCCTGACGGTCGAGCCGGCGGAAGCGACCCTTGAAATGGTGCACGCCGCCGGCGGAGAAATGGTCTCGATGCACCCATGCGATCTCACCGACCCTGCCGACTGCGCGACGCTGGTCGACTTGGCGGTCGGCACATTCGGCCGCATCGACGTGCTGTTCAACCTTGCCGCCGCGTCCTACTTCAACTGGCTCGAAGACATCACCGATGACGAGTGGGACCGCGCCCGCCGAGGCGAGGTCGACTTGTTCTTCTACCTCACCCGCGCGACGTGGCCCTATCTGAAGAACAGCGGCGGCGTCGTGGTGAACATGGCGTCACTCAATGCATCGCTCAGCTTCAAGATCCTCCCTTCCCTGGCACATACGACGTCGAAGGCCGGCATCATCGGGATGACACGGCAGCTGGCGATGGAGGGCCGCGAGCATGGGATCCGTGCGAATTCGATCTCGCCGGGCCTGATCGAGAGCAACGCGACGCTGGACCAGCTCAGCGACCCCGAGTGGGCCCGCGAGATGCTCGGCAAAACGCTCGTGGGGCGCCTCGGTAAGCCAGAGGAGGTCGCGAACGTCGCGCTGTTCCTCGCCTCCGACGAGAGCTCGTACGTCACCGGCATCGACATCATCGTCGACGGCGGCATGAAGGTGTGGTGAGCCGCGAATGAGTGAGACAACAGTGTCCGACCAACTGCACCGCGTCTTCGCAACCTTCGACGCGCAAGACGTGGCGACACTGGCCGAGTTCATGACCGCCGACGTTCAGCTGCGACTCGGCAACGCGGACATGATCCAAGGCAAGACCGCGTTCGTCGACGCCGTCAACGCGTTCCTGGGTTCGATCGCCGGCGTCCGGCACGAGATCCTGACGGTGTACGAGGACGGCGACGCGGCGATGGTCGAGTTCGACGTGCACTACACGCGCCATGACGGAGGCGTGGTCACGCTTCCGTGCTGCAACGTGTTTCGGCTACGAGACGAACTGATCGCGGAATATCGCAGCTACATCGACGCGACACCGGTGTACGCCGAGCACTGAACCCGGCAGCTCGGCCCGCCGCGCTGCGAGACATAGAGGGAGGACCCATGGCCAGTGAGACCGATGCCGCTGACGTGGTCATCGTGGGTGGCGGCTCCGCCGGCGCCGTCTTGGCGGCTCGACTCAGCGAGGACGAGAGCCGAAAGGTGCTGCTGCTCGAGGCCGGTCCTGCATATGCCGTAGACGCCATTCCGGCCGGCTTGCTTGACGCGTCGAATGTGGCCGACGCGGAGCACGACTGGGGATACACCTCTCGCGGCAACGACCATCAGCCCGATGTCGCCGCTCCGCGCGGCAAGGCGTTGGGCGGTAGCTCGTCTGTCAACGCGACCGTCGCCATACGAGCCCGCGCCAACGATCTCGCGAAATGGGCATCGCACGGCGCCGAAGGATGGAGCTACGAGGAGGTACTTTCCACCTTTCGCGATCTGGAGAACAATCCCAGCGGAGACGACCGCTACCACGGACGGAGTGGCCCGCTCTCCGTTCGTCAAAGATCAGACGAGGAACTGACACCGTCACTGCGCGGATTCGTCGAGGCAGCCGTAGCCTCCGGTTTCAAGCAGATATACGACTTCAACGGCGCGGACCAGAACGGTGCGGGCGGGTACCCGGTGGACGTCGTGGACGGAGTCCGTCAGAGCACGGCGATCGCGTATCTCACGCCCGACGTGCGACGACGGCCGAACCTCACGATCAGAGGTGGCATAAACGTCGACCGGCTCGTGCTCGACGGCATGAAAGCTTCGGGAGTGATCGTCGACGACGGCAGTACGTACGCAGCCGACGAGGTCGTCCTCTCCGGCGGCACGTACGGGAGTCCGGCGATCCTGATGCGCTCCGGTATCGGTCCCGCCGCCGACCTGGCGTCGTTGGGCATCGACGTGATTGCCAACCTGCCGGTCGGGCGACGACTACAGGACCAGGCACTCATCCCCAACGGCTTTGCGTTGGCTCCCGGCTACCTCGAGATGACACCGGCTGTCGGCTCGCTGCTCTGGACGGCGTCCAGCGAGGCGGTACCCGGAGATCTCGATCTCCAGGTCACCGTCACGCACCTCCTGCCCGCGTCGCTCAGCCCGACGGGCGGGACCGTCGTGCTGGCCGCAGCAGTGGTACAGCCCGAGGCGACCGGAACACTGAAGCTCGCAAGCCGCAATCCGAAGGATGCACCGCTGATCGACAGCAACTATCTGGGCACAGGTCGTGATGCGCGCCGGATGTTGGAGGGATTCACACTCGGTCGCGAGATCGCACGCCAACCGGCGTTCGCGCAGCTGACGGCGGGCGAGATCATCCCGGGCGACTCGGTCGGCGACGACGACGTCGCGGGCTACGTCTTCAACAATCTGGCTGCCTACGGCCACCCGACCTCCACTGCCCCGATGGGAAGTCCCTATGTCCCGTGGTCGGTCGTCGACTCGGTCGGCGCGGTGCACGGCATCGAGCGACTACGTGTCGTGGACGCATCGATCATCCCCGAAGTGCCATCGACCGTCACCAACCTGACCGTGATCATGGTCGCGGAGCGCATCTACCAACGCGTCTATGCCGACTGAGGGGCACTGCGACCGAGGGAGACTGCTATGACGTTCACCGTTGACGTGCACCATCACATTCTCCCGGACTTCTTTTGGGCCGCGACGAATGAGGGTGATCATCCGGTTGGAGGGATCAAACCGCCCCCCTGGTCGACGGACGCAGCCTTGTCCTTCCTCGACGACGCCGGGATCGATGTCGCTATCACATCGATCAGCACACCAGGCGTCCACTCTGGTGACAACAAAGCTGCACGAGCCCTCGCCCGCCGCTGCAACGAGCTGTCAGCCGACCTGCAGCGCGATCATCCGGATCGTTTCGGTGGCTTTTGCTGTCTTCCTCGGCCGGATGTCGCCGGCTCTCTCGAGGAGCTTCGCTACTGTCTCTACGCGCTGCCCCTTGATGGCGTCGTGGTGTTCAG
>JAODBI010000236.1 GCA_025463875.1 Actinomycetes bacterium | reverse complement strand
CGCTCGCGAAGCGCACCTCGATCGCACTCGGTGGACAGACGCTGGCCCACCACCCGATGCTCCAGCATGCCGTCGCGGAGATGGTCCTCGAGCTCGACGGCGCGACGCCGCACGTCGAGAAGACGGCGGCCGACTGGTCCGACGGTGTCGACCACGGTGGCCTGTGGCCGTCGAAGCTGGTGGCGACGAAGTACCACGCGGTCGAGGCCGCCCAGCGGGTCGTCGACCTCGCGATGGAGGTGTCGGGCGGCAGCGGGATGTTCCGCTCGAACGAGTTGGAGCGCCTGTACCGCGACGTGCGGTGCGGAGGGTTCCACCCCGCGAACACGGCGCTCGTGCACGAGATCGTCGGCAAGACGGCGGTCGGCGTGCTCGCCGAACCGCAACGCTGGTAGGACGCGTTCCGGACAGAGGGCGCGCGGGACGCGTCCTCTGTCCGGGCCGCTCTCTATGCTCGGCGGGTGCCGCACATCGACACCCCATCGCCGCGCCTCACCGCGCCGGGCCGGGTGCCCGAGGATGCGCCGCCCGCGCCGCCATCCCCCTCGGCGAAGTTCCGCTACGAGCCGGCGCTCGACGGGCTGCGGGGGCTGGCTGTGCTCGCGATCATTGCCTTCCACCTCGACTATTCGTGGGCGCGCGGCGCGTACCTCGGGGTCGATCTGTTCTTCATCCTCTCGGGTTTCCTGATCACGAGCCTGCTGATCATGGAGTGGCGGCGGAGTAACAACGTCGCGCTGCGCGCGTTCTGGGCCCGCCGGGCACGGCGCCTGCTGCCCGCGCTCCTCGTGCTCCTGGTGTTCGTCGCGGTGTTCACGCGGCTTGTGATCGAGCCGTGGAATCGCGCCGCCGTGCGCGGCGACGGAATCGCGAGTCTGTTCTACGTCGCGAACTGGCGATTCATCGCCGACAAGCAGGGCTATTTCGAGCTCTTCTCGGCCGCGTCGCCGCTGCGCCACACGTGGTCGCTCGCGATCGAAGAGCAGTTCTATCTCGTGTGGCCGCTCGTCGTGTACGGCGTCATGCGTGCGACCCGGGGTTCGCTGCGCGCGCTCGCGGCGGTGAGCGCGGCCGGTATCGCGCTCTCCATTGTCGTGATGGCCGTCGCGTACGGTCCGGGCGACCCGTTGCGTGCGTACTACGGAACCGATGCGCGGGTGCACACGATCCTCATGGGCGCGCTTCTCGCCATCCTGCTCTCGACGTGGACGCCGAGCGCAGCCGCGCGGCGGCGACTACTGGTTGCCGGGATCGCCGCGTTCGTGGTGATGATGTACGCGTGGCACGTCGCGACGGGCACCAGTTCGCGCTACTACCACGGTGGATCGGCCGCGTACGCGGTGCTGGCCTGCGTCGTGATCGCGGGCGCGCTCCAACCCGGCGTCCTTCGCACCGCGCTCGGATTCCGGCCCCTGGCGTGGATCGGGCGACTCTCGTACGGCCTGTACCTGTTCCACTGGCCGTTGATCGTGTGGCTCGTGCCCACGCGCGTGCACCTGCACGGTCTGCAGCTGAACGCGCTTCGCCTCGTGCTCACGTTCGTCGCGGCCAGTTTGTCCTTCTACCTGATCGAGGTCCCGATCCGCGAGCGGCGCGGACTCCAACTGCCGCGCCGCCGTCGCTCGGCGATCGCAGCCGCGACCCTCGATCACGGGGCGCGGACGTCGCGACCCGCGATCGCGCGGTGGCTGGCACTTCCGGCGGTCGGGATCACACTCGCGATCGTGTTCGTCTCGAGCACCGGTGCGACGGCCGCGCCGAGCTACCTGAGCGGGACGCAGACGCCGTCGTTCAGCTTTCCGACCGTGCCGAAGGCGCCGCGCAAGGTCTCGACAGCAGGAAGCTCGGCGCCCGCCCCGATCAGCTCGCCGGGCGTCACGTTCGCGATGCCCAGGTTCAAGTTCATCTGGTCGATCGGTGACCCGCTCTTCTGCGGAGAGCCGAGAGCGAACGAGACCAAGGAAGCCGACGACGCCGCGCGCCGGGCCGGGCCGCCGGTGCGCGCCGGCTCGGCCGCCGGTCTGCGCGTTCTCATCCTCGGCGACTCCACCGCGTGCAGCCTCTATCCCGGCCTGAAGGCAGTCGGCGACCAGCTCGGCGCGTCGGTCGCGCAGGCCGCCGTCTTCGGATGCGGGATGGCCAGCGGCAACGTCACGTCGACGCGGGGCGAACAGATCACGCCGCATACCGAGCGGTGCCCGGAGATGGTCGAGGCGGCCCAGGTCCCCGCCGTCGCCGAGATGCGACCCGATGTGGTGCTCTGGATGAGCCTCTGGGAGAAGTCCGACATGATCGCCAACGGGGCGACGCTGATCTCCGGTACCCCGGCGGGCGACGCCGAGATGCTGCGCCGCATGGACCAGGAGCTCGCGCGGGTCACCGCTTACGGCGCCAAGGTCGTACTCGTCACCGTGGCTGCTCCCGCGCCCAACGATGCCCAGGGCACGAACAATGCCAGCACCGCGGCGGACGACGAGGGCTACGCGCGCCTCGACCGCATCGACCGGAAGTTCGCCGCGCTCCATCCGGGCCAGGTGACCCTGGTCGATCTCGCGCACCGGTTGTGCCCGGCCGGTCCGCCGTGCCCCGAGGATGTCGACGGCATACGCATGCGCCCGGACGGCCGGCACTTCACGCCGACCGCAGCGGCGATGCAAGGCCGCTGGCTCATGCCGCAGATCGTCGCGGCCGTCCGGCGCTGATCGCCGACCTTGGCGTCCAGCTGTCGAGCAGACTGTTTGGAGGAGCTCTCTCGAACGCCTTGCAACGATCGACGAAGGGAGCACGGAGGATCGATGAGCACGACAGCTGATGCCGCGCGTCCGGAGTTCAGCGCCGCCGAATTGCTGCGGTGGCAGGAAGCGGGGTGCCTGCTCGGGAGCTCGCCGTCGCCGTTCTACGCCGAGTTGTTCGGTCGCTTCGCAGCGGACTGCGAGGGCGGCACTGCTCCGATCGCCGACCTCCTCGCCCGCGCACCGATGACGATCAATGCTGCTTCGCCGCTGCGGTTGTTCGGTGGAGTGCACCGCGGTGTTCTCGTCGCTGAGCTTCCACTACTGGCAGCGACGTGGCCCACAACGGAGCGTCCTTCCGGCGACGTCGACGGCGCCTACGACCTCCTGCGAGCGTTGTTCGAAACGCCGCCCGCATCCGTGCTCGACGCGCTGTCGCGCGATCCGCAGACGAACGAGGTCGGCCGCAGCGCGGCACTCGCGCTCGGTCTCGCAAGGATCGGGCGCCTCACGCGCAAGCCCATCCGGCTGTTCGAGATCGGAAGCAGCGCGGGATTGAATCTCCGGATCGATTCGTACTTCTGTGACGGCGGCACGACCACGTGGGGATCGCAGGACGCGGCCCTGCAGTTCGGCGCGGATTGTTACGAGAACCCCGCCGACTTCGCCGGATCGACGCCGATCCTCGAACGGCGAGGCTGCGACATCAATCCCATCGATGCCACGACCGATGAGGGTGCCGCAACGCTCATGTCGTACGTGTGGCCGGATCAACTCGCGCGTCTCGATCGTCTGCGTCGGGCACTCGACATCGCGCGCGAGGTACCGGTCGAAGTCGATGTCCGCTCCGCCGACGAATGGGTCGAGCAACACGTGGTGACGGAGCCCGGCGCGGCAACGGTGTTGATGCACTCCGTCATGTGGCAGTACATGCCTGATGCGGTCCAGCACCGCATCACCGCGACGCTGGCCGAACGGGGTGCACGCGCGACCGAGGACGCGCCCCTTGCGTTGGTCTCGATGGAGCCGGGTCCGCACGCGATAACGATGGATCTGTCGGTGACGATGTGGCCGGGCGGCGATCGCGCAGTGCTCGCACACTGCGGTGGTCACGGCCCGCCGATCGAGCCGCTCGCGTAGAAGGGGGCCGCGGTGGATCCGATCTCGGGTGGGATGTTCGCCTTCCTCGTCGTCCTGGTGACTTCTCTCTTGCTGTTCGCCGGCTTCGGCATCGCCGTATGCCGCGGTGCTCGCAAGGAACGGCGCCTCCGCGAAGGGAGGTATTGACGTGATGGCGCGACGGCGGGTACGACGCTGAACACGACATGAGGGGGCATGAAGATGTCCGATGCGGAGTTGACCGAAACGGCGCTCGCTCCGATGCTCTACGGCCTGGACGGGCGGTTGCGCGCGGGGCGCGAGCGCCTGGTGCGCGAGCTGATCGCACGCGGCTACAGCATCGAGACCTTGCGCTCGGCGCACGCCGAAGACCGCTTGGCGGTATTGCTTTTGGAGGACGCGCTGCGTTCGTCGGCATCGTTGACCGCCCGGGATGTCGCGCTCGACACGGGCTTCGACGTCAGCGAAGTGCTCCAAACGTGGCACCTTCTCGGGCTCGGCACGGTCGGTTCCGACGAGCCCGCGTTCGACGACCTCGCCTGCGAAGCGATGCGCACGATGACACTTACCCGCGAGTACGGCTTGTCACAGGCGGCGCGTGACGAGCTCCTCGTTGTGCTGGGTCGTCACATGTGGCAGCTCGCGGCCGACTTGGAGGTGATCGTCGGCAACGAGCTCGGCCGGCCGGGCGACACGGAGTACGAGCTGGCGCACCGTTACGCCGATGCCGGGCGCGTGCTCGCCCCGACGGCCATCCCGCTCGTCTCCGCGGTGTTCTCCGCTCACCTGCGTGAGCGAATGCGAGACATCTTCGTGACCGCCGAGGAAGCTGAAGTCGGCGCTCTTCGAGCGACGACCACTATGGCGGTCGCGTTCGTGGATGTCGTCGGTTTCACGAGCCTCGGTGAACGTGTCGACGCGGGCGAGCTCAAGTCGATCGCGACCCGCTTGGTCGCAGTCGCGGACGACATCGTCGAATTGCCGGTTCGTGTCGTGAAGACGGTCGGCGACGCGCTGCTGTTGATGTCTCGTGATCCGACGACACTCGTCGCGACCCTGGCGGCGATCAACCGCGCCGCGGCGGCCCACCCACTCCTACCGGCGGTGCACAGCGGCGTGGCGTACGGAACGGCCCACGTCGGCGGCGCTGACATCTTCGGCGCTCCCGTCAACCTCGCGAGCCGCATCACCGATCTTGCGCACGCCGGCACGATCTGGGCCGCGCAATCCGTGGTCGAGCTGACAGCGCCGAGTGACCTCGCCTGGACGCCGCGGGGCGAGCACGCGGTGCACGGGTGCATGGACCCCATCGTCGTGTTCGAACTCGACGACGGCCTGAGCCCGTCGCGGGCGACCGCGCCGTAACTGGCGTCGGAGCAAAGCTCTTCGGGCCGCAGTGCCGTTCCCGATCCGCACGGAATCCCCAGCCTGGAATCCGGCCGCGCACTCTGTCCGACGACGCTCAGCACACCCGGGGACGAGCCGAGGGTGGCGATCAGAAGCAGTGTCCTTTGGGAGCGAGCCGTCGATGACGGGCGCCCTTATCGTGTTCCGCTCGCGACCAGGCGTGGTGGGCATGTAGGGGATCCGATTGACGCACGCCCCGATTCGTCGCCGTGAATACGGAGAGCATGTGCGCAGATCGACGCGCGACCGCCTCACCGGGAAAGTAGCCACGGCCGCGATGGTGGTGCTTGCTGTGGCGGGCATGGCGGCGTGTACCGCGGACACCACGCCGCCGACCGAGCCCGGGCCGATCACGGTGTCGGCGGTCACGGCTTCCTCGGCGACGTTGACGTTCGCCCAGTCGACGGATGACGTCGGGGTCGAGGGTTACCGCGTGTACCGGGGGCCGGCCTCGGCGCCCGCGTCCGCGCTGACGCTCGTCAAGACGATCGACACGGCGATTCCCTACTCGGCCAACCCGCTCTTCAGTGGTACTGCGTACAAGTTCGGCATCGTCGCGATCGACGCGGCCAACAATCAGTCGGTGATGAGGACGGTGACGTTCACGACGCACTCGAGTACCGACACCATCGCGCCGAACGCGCCGACCAGTACCAGCGTCAGTGTGAAGGTCTTCTCGTCATCGCGGCTCGACATCTTCTGGGCCGCGTCGACGTCGACCGACGCGACTGCTTACCAGGTGCTGCGCGATGGCGTTGTCATCGCCACGGTGACGCGTCCGTCGGCAAACCGGTACTCCGACCACGGCCTCACCGCCTCGCATTCCTATGTGTATGCGATCCGGACGGTCGACTCGAACCACAACGTCTCGACCGCCACTTCGGGTCGCACCGCGTCGACGCCCGCGGCCGGAACCCTGTTGATCGCTCGTGGGCCGTATTTGTCGAACGTGACGGCCACTACCGCGGTCGTGTCGTGGTGGACCAACGTGGCGACGGCGGGCGTCGTGAAGTGGGGGACGACGTCGCCGACGATGCACTCGATATCCGACCCGGCCGGCACGCTGCAGCATCACAGCGTGCCCGTGACCGGGCTCACGCCGGGAACCACCTATCAGTACCAGGTCGGAAACGGGGCCGCGCTCGTGAGCGGGCCCGCGACCTTCAAGACGGCACCGCCCGCGGGAACGACGTACAGCTTCGCCGCGATCGGGGACTTCGGCGCCAACAGCACCGGCCTGACGCAGAACGCGACGAACATCGCCGGTGCCGGAACACAATTCATCCAGACGGTCGGCGACAACATCTACCCGTCCAGCGGCAACCCCGATCCGAACTTCACCACGACCTACTCCGACTTCGACGCCCGTTTCTACAAGCCGCTCGCGGCCGCGATCGCGAGGCAGGCGTTCTTTCCTGCGAACGGCAATCAGGAGTACTACGGCGACGGAGTGTTCTGGAAGAACTTCCCCATGCCGGGCTCGAACCACAGTTGGTACAGCTACACGTGGGGCAACGCGTACATCCTCGTCCTCGACACCGAGCAACCGTTCACGGTGGGCAGCACGCAGTATGCGTTCGCGAAGTCGGATCTCGCCGCCCATCAAAGTGACAAGTGGCGCATCGTGATGATGCAGCGACCGCCGTACAGCTCGTCCTCGGCGACTTCGAGCTCACAGTCCGCCCGATCGAACCTCGTGCCGCTCTTCCAAACCCAGCATGTGAACCTGGTCCTCGCGGGCAACAGCCACAACTACGAACGCACTCTGCCGATGACCGATGGCGCGGCGGCGACGGGCGGCATCACCTATGTCGTGACCGGCGCCGGTGGCAACGGGTTCAACTCCTTCACCATCCCCGCACCCGCGTACACCGCGTTCCGCGAGTCGAGCTACTACGAGTACGTCAAGGTCACCGTCTCGCCGACGTCGCTGAAAGTCGACGTCGTCCGCGCGGACACCAACGCGGTCTACGACACAACGACGATCCCGTGACCTCCGCGGGGCGTTTCTCGAGAGCGGGTGACCGGGATCGAACCGGCATGGTCAGCTTGGAAGGCTGAAGTTCTGCCATTGAACTACACCCGCGTGCAACGTGACGCCGGTGCAGCCTAGGCGCCGCTACGAGACGCCCGCGTCCCGAAGGGCGGCCTCGACGACGACCGCGGCGGTCCTGCCCGCGGCTTCGAGGGCTTCGGTCGTGCGGGACGCGCGGCACAGGATGAACGCGCCCTCGAGCAGGCTGATGAACGCGATCGCGAGCTCGCGCGCGGTCGAGTCGTCGAGACCGGCGGCGCGGAATCGGGCCGACGCGCTCACGATCCAACTCTCGAACACTTCGGCGGTCGCCACGCGCAACGGCTCGTTGCTACTTGCGACCTCGAGCGCGACAGTCTCGATCGGGCACGCGTCGGCGTAGTCGGTGGCGACCAGCACCGCGGCCGCGCCCTCGAAGCAGTCGTGCACGCCGGTGAGGAGGTCGGGCGCGGCGTCGAAGACGCTCATGACGAGGTCGCCGTACATCGCGCCGGAGCGGTGGATGACCTCGACGCCGAGCGCCTGCTTCCCGCCGGGGAAGTGGTGGTACAGCGACCCGAAGGGGGCGTTGGCGGCGGCGACGATCTGCTTGAGCCCGGTACCCGTGTAGCCGTGTCGCATGAACTGGGCAGCCGTGGAGTCGAGAATCCGCTGCTTCGTCGGGGCCGATTCGACAGGGGTTGCCATAGACGGTTGACTTTACCGCTAGAGCGATCTATCTAGTCGCCCGCCAGGCTTCTGACCAGGGAGGATCGTCACATGCGGCCCGACGAGCACCGATGGTTGAAGTTCTCCGCCCTTTTCTACGCCCTCGGCCTGGCGCTCCACACCGCCGACCATTTCCGACGCGGGCTCGACGCCAGCACCTCCCAGGTCCTGATCGTCGGCAACATCTCGACCGCGCTCGGCATCACCGTGGCGGTCATGGTCATCGTGGGTTACCGCCATGCACCGTTCCTCGCGGCGGTCACGGGCTTTCCGGTCGCGTTCGGCGTCGCTGCCGTCCACCTCTTACCGAAGTGGAGCGCGTTCAGCGACACGTTCGTCAACGCGCACAACACGGGCGTCACGGCGTTGTCGTGGAGTGTCGTGCTCATCGAGATCGCCGGTGCGCTCGCGATGGGAATCGCCGGTCTGGCCGTCGTCCGCGAAGATCGCGCCCCGTTGGTGCCGACCCGGTAGGCGCGCGTCACCCGGCGACGCGTCGGGCATGGACGACGGTGCCGGTGAAGCTCACGATGACGTCGTCACCGTTTCGCACCGGGTCGAATCCCGTCGTGTTGCGGCCCACGTCGTCCAGCAACATCGACATCGCAGCGTCACGGTCGGCGGCGTCGGTGACGATTGTGTCGATGGGGAGAGCGATCGAGGTCGTGTCTCCGTACGAGAGTGGGCCGACGACATCGACGACGAGTTCGGCGACCTCGCGCTCCACGAGCGCGCGGACGTGCGACGGATCGATGTGCCGGTGCAACTTGTCGAAGGTGTCGCGCACCTCGGCGGACGGGGCGATCATGTCCGATACGACGACGCGGCCATCTCCTCGACGGCACACACGCGCCATCTCCTCGACGGCGCGCCGCGGGTCGAGGAAGTGGTGCAGCGAGCTGCGGCACACGATCAGGTCGAAGGATTCGTCGAGGAAGGGCAGGGCGGATGCATCGCCCTCCTGGAAGAGCACGTTGTCGAGTCCGGCCGCCCGCACACGCTCGGCTCCGATCCGCAGGAGCGCGGGTGTGATGTCGATGCCGACGACCTGGCGCACGTGCGGGGCGGCCTGTTCGGCGGCGTGGCCGGCGCCGCACGCGACATCGAGCACGATCATGTCGGCATCGAGCGGTTCGATCCACGCGAGCGGCGACGCGAACCGACGGGCGAACGGAGAGTTGTCGCCGGTGAAGAGGCCGACCTGCTGCGTGAAGGAGTCACGGACCACGTCGTTGTGGGAACTTTGGGGACTGCGGCGCGCTTGGGTGCTCATGCGTCGACGATTACATTTTCGAGCGTGACCGTCTCTGCGCGTCCGGCCAAAGATCTGTCCAGCGCGGCCAACTCCCCGCTGGTCGACATGCGGGGCGGTGCGCCGGTGCGGGCCGGGACGTTCCTCTACGACGGCGCCGACTTCGTGACCGGTTGGCATGCGCACGACATGCACCAGATCGAATACGCGTTCGAGGGGATCGCGGAAGTCGAGACCGCCACCACCCACCATCTCCTCCCGCCGCAACAGGCCGTGTGGATCCCCGCGGGCCTGACGCACTGCACGACCTTGAGACGAGTGCGCTCGGTCGCCGTATTCTTCGATCCGCGCATGGTCCCCGCGTCAGACGATCGCGTGCGGGTACTCGCCGCGACCCCGCTCTTGCGCGAGATGATGGTCTTCGCCGCCCGTTGGCCGATCGGCCGGCCGCACAGCGACGACATCGCCGACGCGTTCTTCGACGCGCTTGCGCTGCTCGTCGTGGAGTGGCTGGAACACGAATCACCGTTGTCGCTCCCGACGAGCAGTGATCCGGAGGTGCGGGCGGCGATGCAGTACACCGACTCCCACCTCGCCGACGTCGACGGGGACGCCGTGAGCGCGGCCGTCGGCGTGTCGCCCCGCAGCCTGCGCCGGAAGTTTGCGGCCGCGACCGGTATGACGTGGCGCGAGTACCTGCTGCAGAGTCGCCTCCTGCGTGCGATGGCGCTGCTCACCGATTCCGGCCGAACGGTCCTCGACGTCGCGACCGCCGTCGGGTTCGACAGCGTCAGCGCGTTCACGCGGGCCTTCCGGCGCCTGACCGGAGAGACGCCGACGACGTACCGCAAGCGCGTCACACTCGGGGCGTGACGTTCTGCAGCCGCACCTGTCCCATGGCAACGAGTCGATCGTCTTCGTCGACGATCCGAACCTCCCAGAGTTGGGCGGTTCGGCCCTGCTGTATTGCCTCGGCGCGCACGCGCACGCGCCCCGACACCTTCGAGCGTAGGAAGTTGGTGTTGTTGTTGACGCCGACCGCGACCAGGCCCTGCTCGGCCGCCGCGGTCGAGGCGCCGACGCTCGCGGCACTCTCGATCGCGGTGGTGTAGACGCCGCCGTGGACGAGTCCCCACGGTTGATGGTGCTCCGGACCCAGATCGATCCAGCCCGTCACCGCGGTGGGGCCGACCTCGTCGAACACGAGTCCGGCGGCTCGCATGAACTCGCTGGAACCCTCGGGAACGGGCCAGGTGTCGGTCACAGTCGACCTCCGTGATGATCGAGAGCGGGCAACGAGGTCGCCCGTTGTATCGCGCGCAGGCGACTCCCGCGGCACCGCCGTCGGTCCGCGTCCGCGCAGGGAGCGCGCGAAAGCCCGGTCTCGGCCGTCGATAGCGTTCGGTCGTGTTCAACGACCGCATCACGTTCGGAGTCCAGGCCGACGTCACGTCGAGCGCAACGGAGTGGTTCGACGTCGCTCGACGAGTCGAAGACGCCGGCTTCGATGCGTTGTACGTCGCCGACCATGCCAGCTCCTATGTCGTGCGTGCCGACGCGATCGACTCGGTGGCCCGCATCATCCAACGTCTGCGCTAGGTCACACGCAGAACAGAGTTCGAGCACGAACACGCGACACAGTGCGCGCGCAACTGCCGCTATCTGATCATTGTCTGGCGCAATTGCGACGATCGTGTGTAACGCCGGGCGAATGTCGCGGCAACCAAGCCTTCGTACGGTGCGTACATGATCACTACCTTGCGAATGCGCGTCAGGGACCGAGAGTCCCGAAGATTCTTCGGGGCCTACTTAGGCGGAAAGATGGTCGGGCTCGGCGTGGTGATGCTGGGCCTGTGGGCAATCAGCTGGTACTTCAGTACCAAGGCCGGGGCGGCGATGCTCGGCCAAACGACACCGGCGTTGAAGGCGGACGACATCGTCAACCCCATCAACACGGTGTGGGTGTTGGTGGCGGCGTTCCTCGTGTTCTTCATGCAGGCCGGCTTCATGATGTTGGAAGCGGGTTTCGGTAGAACTCGGGAAGTCTCGAACATCATGCTCGAGTGCATCGCCGACACGTGTCTGTGCGGCGTGCTCTTCTGGGCGTTCGGTTTCGCGTTCATGTTCGGTACCGGCAACGGATGGATCGGGCACTCGTACTTCTTCTTGAACAACGCGCCCGCCACCTACGGCTCGACGGGCATCGCGTTCCTCGCGTTCTTCTTGTTCCAGTTCGCGTTCGCCGACACCTGCAGCACGATCACATCGGGTGCCATGGTCGGCCGAACCGCGTTCGGCGGAGACCTCATCTACAGCACGGCCGTGAGCGGGTTCATCTACCCGATCGTCGGCCACTGGATCTGGGGCCCCGACGGGTGGCTCGCCACCATGAAGACGCCGTTCCGCGACTTCGCGGGCTCCACAGTGGTGCACACCGTCGGCGGCATGATCGCCCTCGCGGGTGCGATCGCCCTCGGACCGCGCCTCGGCCGCAAGTTCAAGCGAGACGGTGGAGGAATGCCCCCGGGGCACGACATGGTTCTCGCCGCACTCGGTGGCGTCATCCTCTGGTTCGGGTGGTACGGATTCAACCCGGGGAGCACGTTGTCGGCCATGGACTTCACCGGCATGGGCCGGGTGGCGACCAACACGACACTTGCGGCGTGCGCCGGTGGGCTGGGTGCAATGCTGTTCGTGTATCCCCGCTCGCACAAGTGGGATACGGGCATCAGTATCAACGGGTTCCTCGCGGGACTCGTTGCGATCACCTGCCCGTGCTACTGGGTGTCGCCGTTCGGTGCGATCTGTATCGGCCTCATCGCCTCGGTCGTCATGGTGCTCGCGGTCGACTTCGTCGAATGGCTGCGGGTCGACGACCCCATCGGCGCGGTCGCGGTGCACGGTGCGTGCGGGATCTTCGGCACGATCAGTCTGGGCTTGTTCGCAACCGGGCAGTACGGGCTGCCGGGTACGACCGGCGCCGATACGTCGACGACGATCGACGGCCTCTTCTACGGAGGTGGGACCAAACAACTTGTCGCGCAGGTCATCGGTAGTGCGGTGGTCACGATCGGAGTGTTCGCAGTTGCGATGGTCGTGATGTACGCAGTCAAGGCGATGGGCGTGCTGCGGGTCTCGGAAGAGGTCGAGCTCGGTGGTATCGACATCCACGAGCACGGTGCGCCGGCGTTCCACCCCGAGTTCGCCTACATGGGTCACTCGGCGATCCCGTCGGGATCCGCGCCCCGGGGGGCAAAGATTCCAACCGATCGCGACACCACCATCGGCGTAGGCGACTGAGGAGAATCTGATGCATCTCGTCACAGCCATCATCAAGCCGCATCGACTCGAGGACGTCACCACCGCCCTGAAGGGCATCGACGTCAACGGGATCACGATGTCGGAAGTGCAAGGTTTCGGACGTCAACGTGGACACACCGAGGTGTACCGCGGTTCGGAATACAAGGTCGACTTCGTTCCGAAGACGATGATCCAGGTTGCGTGCGACGCGTCGGACGCCGACAAGATCGCCGACGTGATCGCCGATGCCGCCCGCACGGGCAAGATCGGCGACGGCAAGATCTGGATCACCGAGCTCTCTCGGATCGTGCGCATCCGGACGGGGGAGACCGGTACCGACGCTCTCTGAGCGAGCAAGACCGAGTTCAGGAGCAAGGCCAAGACACACCGAGGGGGACCGGCACTGTCGCCGGTCCCCCTCGTCAATTCAGTTCGGCTCGAGGACCCACGTGCCGCGCAGCCGAGCGGTCAGGCGCTCGGTACCGGTTGGATCTCGGCGATGTAGCCCTGGCCCCGCACGGTGTGGATGCGCAGACCGATCGGCGCGACGCGCCGGCGCAGCGCTTTGATGCGCGCGTCGACGGAACGATCGTTGGGCGTTCCGTCAGGCCATCCCGTGCGCTCGAGCCGTGCCCGCGAGAGCACGCGTCCTGGACGCGCCACGAACGCCGCGGTCAGTCGCGCCTCGATGGGCGAGAGCGCGACCCATTCCCTGCCGCGCCACAGCAGGCCGTGGTCACCGAGAATGGGCCGGGCGATGCTGGCCCGGCTCCGCAGGTCGACGATGCGCGCCTGCACGTCGCGTTCATGAGCGGGTAGACGCACCCATGCGCACAGATCGTCGGCCGTCTCCGGCGCGTCGGCCTCCGGTGCGACGAGGAACAAACGCGGCGCACCGATTCGCTCGAGCTCGGCCGCGCGCGCGGCGTGTTCGGGCCAGCGCACGATGACTACACCGTCGATCTCGCCGAGCGTCTCGAAAGACGGATCGAAAGGAGCATCGAGAAGCTCCATGTCTCATACCTCCATGTCGGCCGGCGAAATGCCGGCGCGGTCGACTCAGTGAATTCAGTGAGTGACGTGAGCGACGAGGAGGTGCGGAGGACCGCGGAGCCGTATGTGGAACTGTTCGACGCGTCGCCGCACGGTGCGGCGATCGCGCGATCCGACGCGCCGCGCGGCGAGGGTTGCCGCGACCGCTGCGACGAGAAACGCGCCCGCAAGCGCAAGGCGATGCGAACGGGTGGGCTTCGCCGCGTTCGGCGCGACCGCGGCCTCGTGCTGGACGAAGTACGACGAGTGGGCGCGACCCTGGTCTTGCGCGACGGGGGAAGCGGCGGCGGCCGCCGGGTTGAGCGCCCCGAGGAGCAACACGGCGCCGACCGCACCCGCGACGAGGAGGCGCGCGGGCGCGCCGAGTGCCACCGTGCCTCGTCGGAGATGCGTGCGCCTCATGCTTACGGCAATTCTACGGACCCCCGGCGCTCGGCGAACCTTTTTGGCATGGCCATCGCGTGACGCTCCCGGCATCTCTTCGTGACGGCTTTCTGTCTCGCCCGGGAGCGGGCGCTACCGTGCCCGGGGACGCCGTGACATCGGGAGACGAGGCGACGATTCGAATGCGGTCGAAGCGTGCAGTGGTGGTGGCAACGGTCGGGATGATCGCCGTGCTCGCGGCGGCGTGCGGCAGCAGCTCGACGACGGGCAAG
>JAODBI010000214.1 GCA_025463875.1 Actinomycetes bacterium | reverse complement strand
TCGGCGAGCGGACGACCCTGCCCGCCGGGCCCGCCACGCTCGCGGTCCGCACCGGAGCGGCGCTGTTACCCGTCGCGGTCTACTTCGAGGCCGGTCGCGGTCATCGCGGAGTCGTGCGGCCCCCCATCTCGACCGCGCGCCAGGGCGGCCTGCGCGACGACATCGGCCGTATCACGCAGTGTCTCGCCCACGAATTCGAGGCGCTGATCCGGGTCGCGCCCGAACAATGGCATCTACTGCAACCGAACTGGCCGAGCGACCGCGAGTGAGGAAGCCTTCCCCCCGATGAGAGTCGCGATGATCTGTCCCTACTCGATGTCGCGCCCGGGCGGCGTCCAGGGTCAGGTACTCGGGCTCGCGCGCGAACTGCGCCAACTCGATGTCGACGTCCGCATCGTGGCGCCCTGCGACGGACCACCGCCCGACGCGACGATCGTGAGCGTCGGCCCGACGGTCGAGTGGGAATCGAACGGCTCGGTCGCGCCGATCTCGCCGGGGCGCGCGACCGCGCGTCGCACCGCGGAAGCATTGCGCTCGATCGAACCCGACGTCGTGCATCTGCACGAGCCGATCGTGCCCGGCCCGACCGTCAGCGCGTTGATCGGCTTCAACGGACCGATGGTGGGGACGTTCCACGCCGCGGGCGAGGTGCCGTACCAATGGCTGCGTCCGGCGTTGCGTTCCCTGATGATGCGGCTCACGTACCGCGTCGCGGTCTCCGAGTCCGCGCGCGAGACGGCGGCCGGCAACTGGACGGGCGCGGAGTACACGGTCCTGTGGAACGGCATCGAGATCGAGCGGGTCGCGTCGGCCACTCCCGCGTCGGCGCCACGCCCGACCGTGTTGTTCATCGGTCGGCACGAGCCGCGCAAGGGTCTCGAAGTGCTGATCGACGCGTGGGCCGGCATCGATCGTGACGCGCGTCTGCAGATCGTCGGCGTCGGCCAGCAGACCGAGGAGTTGCGGCGGCGGGCGGTCGGCGACGTCGAATGGTTCGGAACCGTCACCGATGCACCCCGCAACGAGTTGTTGCGCGGCGCCACCGCGTTCTGCGCACCTTCGCTGCGAGGCGAGTCGTTCGGGGTGGTACTGCTCGAGGCGATGGCCGCGGGCGCACCGATCGTCGCGTCGGCGATCGAGGGCTACCAGAACGTCGCGCGGCCCGGAAAGGACGCGCTCCTCGTCCCGCCCGGCGACGTCGGCGCACTGCGCGACGCCTTGCGCCGGCTGCTCGACGATTCCGAGCTCCGGAACCGTCTCGTCGCGTCGGGCCACGAGCGGGCCGAGCAGTTCTCGATGCGCCGTCTCGCGCAGCGGTATCTCGAGCTCTACGAGCGCGCCCTCGTGCCCGCGGGCTAGATCGGAACGAGCCGGATCTGCGCAGACGCACCGCACGGACACTCCGCCGAGACTGGGGGGACGGTGCGGGCCACGGGCCGGGTTGCGTCGATCGGTGACTGACTCGCGGACCTTCCGTCCGTACAATGGCGGCCTACCCCTTGGGAGGTCTCCCGTTGGTTGCAATCATCATCATCCTGGTCGTCATCGTTGTGGCGATCCTGTTCTTCGTCTTCGCCTTCAACGGCGCAGTCCGGCTACGCAACCGGGTGGATTCCGCCTGGTCACAGATCAGCGTGCAGCTGCAGCGCCGCCACGATCTGATCCCGAACCTCGTCGAGACGGTGAAGGGTTACGCCGCGCACGAGAGCGGCACGTTGGAAGCGGTCACCGCCGCCCGCACCAATGCGGTGCAGGCCCAGCAAGCAGGTCCCGCGCAGCAGGCCCAGGCCGAGAACGTGCTGACCGGAACGCTGCGCCAGTTATTCGCGCTGTCCGAGAGCTATCCCGACCTCAAGGCCAACCAGAACTTCCTCAGCCTGCAGGAAGAGCTCACGTCGACCGAGGACCGGATCGCGTATTCGCGGCAGTTTTACAACGACAGCGTGCAGAAGTACAACACGAAGATTCAGACGTTCCCCACCGTGATCGTCGCGGGCATGTTCAACTTCCAAAAGCGCGAGTTCTTCGAGGCGGAGCAGGGTTCAGCCGAGGTGCCCAAGGTCGAGTTCTGATCCTGCGTCCCCGCTGAGGCGTTTCGCCTCCGCGCCCATTCCGCTCGGTAACTCGTCTCGAGGCTGTTGGTGTACGAACAGATATCCGCGAACAAGCGCAAGACCGTCCTGCTCATCTTCTTGTTCGTGTTGCTGCTCTCGGCGGTCGGTCTCGCCGTCGACTTCTTCTTGAAGGGCGGCGTGGTCGGTTTCGTGATCGTTGCGATCATCGTCACGATCTCGTCGTTCGTGTCGTACTTCAACAGCGACAAGGTCGCGTTGCGGATGGCGCACGCGGTACCGGCCGACCCCGTGAAGTACGCCCGCTACCACAACCTCGTCGAGGGTCTGTGCATCGCGAGCGGGCTCCCGAAGCCCCGCCTGTACATCGTCGAGGATCCCGCGCCCAACGCGTTCTCGACCGGACGCAATCCGAAGCACGCGGCGGTCGCGGTGACCACGGGTCTGCTCGACAAGATGAACCGCGTCGAGCTCGAAGGCGTGCTCGCGCACGAGCTGAGCCACATCCGCAACTACGACATTCTCGTGATGACGCTCGCGGTCACGATGGTGGGGATCATCGTGCTGATCTCCGACTACTTCCTCCGCGTCATGTTCTGGACGGGCGGGCGCGCCGGACGCGAGAACGAGAGCAACAACAACCCGCTGGGCATCATCTTCGCCGTCCTCGGCTTCGTGTTGTTGATCTTCGCTCCGATCATCGCCGCGCTCATGCAGAAGGCCGTGAGCCGCAAGCGCGAGTACCTGGCCGACGCCTCGGGCGTGCTGCTCACGCGTTACCCGCCCGGGCTCATCTCGGCCCTGGAGAAGTTGAAGGACGACCACACGTCGACGCACTTCGCGTCGAAGGCGACCGCTCACCTCTGGATCGAGGAGCCCCTCGACAAAGAGTCGAACAAGGGCGAGACCAAGTGGAACCATCTGTTCGACACGCATCCGCCGATCGACGACCGGATCCACGCTCTCGAGCAGATGTGACGCGAAGCTAGAGATATGCGATTCACGAAGTTCACGCGCCTCGGCGCGCTCACCTGCGCGGTTGTTGCGGTCCTGAGCGCGTGCGGCGGCACCAAGCACGCGGGCGTGAAGACGCCTGCCAAGGGCGCGACCCCGACCACGAACCCCGCGGCCGCGCCGCTCACCGGCCTTCCTGATCCGGGTGGCACCGCGTCGAAGCGGTGCGCGGTGACCGTGAAGATCGACAACACGCAGGCCGGTCATCCGAAGTACGGGGTCGACCAGGCCGACGTCGTCTACGAGGAGGTGGTCGAGGGCGGCCTCACGCGCCTCGCCGCGATCTTCAACTCGCACGATCCCGATCGCGTCGGCCCGGTGCGTTCCGTGCGCAAGACCGATCAGAGCCTCGTCTGGCCGATCGGCGGCGTGTTCGCCTACTCGGGCGGCGCGCAGTACGCGATCGACTCGATCAACACGGCACCGGTCGTGCAACTCGACGAGAACCGCGCCGGTCCACTCATGTTCCGCGATCATTCACGCGACCCGCCCTTCAACCTCTACGCGCACGTCAACTTCATGTACGGCAAGTGTGGCAAGCCGGTACCGCCGCCACCGCTGTTCACGTATCGCGCCAAGGGCGCGGCCGTCGCCGGCGTCCCCACGGCGACGGTGCGGGTCGGCTTCCTCGGGGACTTCGCGGTCACCTGGACCTGGGATGGCGTGAACCACACATGGAAGCGCTCGATCTTCGGCGACCCGGAAACCGTCGCGAGCGGGACGCAGCTTGCACCGAAGAACGTGGTCGTGATGTTCGTGCCGTACGTGGGTGGCGATCCGCGTCACGACAACATCGGCGCCGAAGCCGTGCTGACCGGGCACGGGACCGCAGTGGTCTTCACCGCGGGCAAGGAGATTCTGGGCACGTGGTCGCGGCCGGACAAGAACAAGCCCGCGCAGCTGCTCGACGCGGCCGGGAACGTGATCGCACTGACGCCCGGCCAGACGTGGGTCGAACTGCCCGACACCGGCTACGACCTCACGAAAACTCCGTAGCCGAGCCGTCAACCCCAGGTTCTAGACTGCGATTCATGGCCGACGAGCGCACCACTGGCACCGCCCGCGTCAAGCGAGGCCTCGCGGAGATGCTGCGGGGCGGCGTCATCATGGACGTCGTAGACGCCCAGCAGGCCAAGATCGCCGAAGACGCCGGTGCCGTCGCCGTGATGGCACTCGAGCGCGTGCCCTCCGACATCCGCCGCGACGGCGGCGTCGCCCGTATGAGCGATCCGTCGATGATCGAAGGCATCCAGAAGGCCGTCACCGTGCCGGTCATGGCCAAGTGCCGCATCGGTCACTTCGCCGAGGCGCAGGTGCTCCAGGCGCTCGGCGTCGACTATGTCGACGAGTCGGAGGTGTTAACTCCGGCCGACGAGGCGAACCACGTCGACAAGTGGCAGTTCACGGTGCCGTTCGTGTGCGGCGCCACGAACCTCGGCGAGGCGCTCCGGCGCATCGGCGAGGGTGCATGCCTCATCCGCAGCAAGGGCGAAGCCGGTACCGGCAACATCGTCGAGGCCGTACGGCATCTGCGTTCCATCCTCGGCGACATCGAGCGCATCCGGGCCGGCCGGCCCGAGGAGCGCTACGCCTGGGCGAAGGACTTGCGCGCGCCGATCGACCTCGTCGAGGAGGTCGCCGTGCGGGGCGAGCTCCCCGTGCCGTTGTTCTGCGCGGGCGGCATCGCCACTCCGGCCGACGCCGCGCTCGTCATGCAACTCGGCGCGCAATCGGTGTTCGTCGGCAGCGGAATCTTCAAGTCCGAAGACCCGTCGAAGCGCGCTCGCGCGATCGTCGAGGCCACGACGCACTACGAGGACGCCGACATCGTCGCCAAGGTTTCGCGTGGTCTCGGTGAGGCGATGCGCGGCGAGGAGATCGGAACGCTCGACGTCAAGCTCGCCGAGCGGGGCTGGTGACCGCGTGACGCGGAGGCCGCCAGGTGAAGATTGGTGTTCTCGCGCTGCAGGGCGCATTCCGCGAGCACGTTGAGGCGCTGACCGCGCTCGGCGCCCACGTCGCACTCGTCAAGCGGCCCGAGCACCTCGACCAGGTCGACGCGATCTTCCTGCCCGGCGGGGAGTCGACGACGATCGACAAGTTGCTCGACTCGTCCGAGCTGCGGGAACCATTGGCCCGGCGCCTGCGCGACGGTCTGCCCGCATTCGCGACGTGCGCGGGGTTGATCCTGTGCGCGTCGGAGGTGCTCGACGGTCGTCCGGACCAGCAGCCCCTCGCCGTCCTCGACGTCACGGTGCGGCGCAACGGTTACGGGCGCCAGCGCGAGTCGTTCGAGACGCCGCTCGCGGTGCGCGGGCTCGCCGACGGCGACTTCCCGGGCGTGTTCATCCGGGCGCCCGTCGTCGACCGGGTCGGAGCCCACGTCGAAGTGCTCGCCGAGCACGACGGTGTGGCCGTGCTCGGCCGCGCCGACGACATCTGGTTCGCCAGCTTTCATCCCGAGCTTTCGGGCGATCTTCGCCTCCATCAACTCTTCGTGAACCATTATTCCTGAGTCCCGTCACTCGATGAACCCGTCACTCGATGAAACCCGTCACTCGATGAAAAGGGTGTGCTGATGTCCGGTCACTCGAAATGGCATTCGATCAAGCACAAGAAGGGCGCGGCCGACGCGGCGCGGGGGAAGCTCTTCGCGGTACTGATCCGCCAGATCGAAGTCGCGGCGCGAACCGGAGGCGGTGACCCCGCGACCAATGCCACGCTGCGCACGATGGTGCAGAAGGCGCGCGACTCGTCGCTTCCGGTCGACACGATCCAACGCGCGATCCGGCGGGGCACCGGTGAGGAAGAAGGTGTGACCTACGAATCGGTGACCTACGAGGGCTACGCGCCCGGCGGGGTCGCCGTCATCGTGCAGGCGCTCACTGACAACCGCAACCGCACGTCGGCCGAGATCAAGAACCTCTTCAGCCGCAACGGCGGTTCCTTCGCGGAGCCGGGGGCCGTCTCGTGGCAGTTCGAGCGCAAGGGCGTCGTCGAGGTCGACAAGTCGGCCGACGAGGACGAGCTCATGCTCGTCGCGGCCGACGCGGGCGCCGAGGACGTACAGGACGCGGGGGAGACCTGGCACGTCACGACGCCGCCCACCGATCTGCACGCGGTCCGCACCGCGATCGAGGAAGCCGGCTTCACCGTGAAGTCGGGCGACCTCACGATGATTCCGACGACGGTGGTCGAGCTGAGTCAGGAGAGTCAGGCCAAGACGGTGTTGCGGCTCATGGACGTGCTCGAAGACCACGACGACACCGAGGCGGTGTACGCCAACTTCGACATTCCCGACGCGGTGCTCGAGGCCGTCAGTTCCTGATCTCCGATCTCGTTCGCGGGGCGGCGCCGGGCGCTGATCTAGGGTCATCGAACGGAATGGACCGAGCGCCCGTATTCGAGACGGGCCGCCGGCCCGTATCCCGTTTGTCGGAAGGCGATCGCATGATCGAGGTCGGACAGGACGCGCCGGACTTCACGTTGCCGGGCGTCGAGAACGGCGCCAAGCGCGACTACACGTTGTCGGAGTACCGCGGCCGCAAGGTCGTCATCGCGTTCTACCCGGGCGACAACACGCCCGGATGCACCCGTCAGATGTGCTCGTATCGCGACAACCTGAGCGATCTCGAGGCCACCGGCACGGTGCTCCTCGGCATCTCGCCCCAGGACGTCGCGAGCCACGAGGCGTGGGCCGAGAAGAAGGGCTTCTCGTTTCCCCTGCTCGCTGACACCGACAAAAAAGTGATCGAGGCCTACGGCGTGGGAGCTCCGATCCTCGGCGTCCGCCGTTCGGTCTTCGTGGTCGACCCCGCCGGAAAGGTGGCGTTCACCGACCGCAAGCTGATCGGCGCCACCTTCGTCCCGATCGACAAGCTCGTCCCGATCCTCGAGAAGCTGTAGGCAGAAGTAGTACCGATCCCGTTCCTACTAGTCTCCGGGCCGATGAGAATCGGGATGAGCGTCAACGGATCGGCGCAGGATCACGACGTCGAGGACCGCACTCTGCTCGTGCAGTATCTGCGCGAGGCGTGCGCTCTCACTGGCACGAAGATCGGCTGTGACACGTCGAGTTGCGGTGCCTGCACCGTGCTCGTCGACGGTGAATCGGTGAAGTCGTGCACGATGCTCGCGGCGCAGGCCGACGGGGCCGCGATCACGACGATCGAGGGTCTCGCGAACGGCGACGAGTGGCACCCCGTACAGACCGCGTTCCACGAGAACCACGGACTGCAGTGCGGCTACTGCACCGCCGGCATGGTGCTCGCCACGGTGTCGTTGCTCGACGAGATCCCGAACCCGACGGAACGCGAGGTTCGACTCGGCCTCGAAGGCAACCTCTGCCGTTGCACCGGCTACCACAACATCGTCAAGTCGGTGCTCGCCGCCGCGGAGACGATGCAGGGAGCCAAGTGATCCCGGCCGCGTTCGACTACGTGCGCGCGGGTTCGGCGGCCGAAGCGATCTCGCTCATCGGCGAGCACGGCGAAGACGCCAAGTTCCTCGCCGGTGGCATGTCGTTGCTGCCGCTCATGAAGCTTCGGCTCGCGACGCCCTCGGTCCTGATCGACGTCGGACGCGTGCGCGATCTCTCCTACGTACGCGACGAGGGCAACCACATCGCCATCGGTGCACTGACCCGGCACCGCGACCTCGAGACGAGCGCTCTGCTCGGCCGGGAATGCGGGCTGTTGCGTGCGGTCGCCGCCCAGGTCGGCGACAACCAGGTGCGGCACCGCGGAACGATCGGCGGTTCGGTTGCGCACGGCGATCCGGCGAGCGATCTCCCCGCCGCGTTGCTCGCGCTCGACGCGGCCTTCGTCTTGCAGGGGCCGAGCGGAACACGCTCGGTGCCCGCGTCGGAGTTCTTCCGCGGCTTCCTCGAGACCGCGATGACCCCCGACGAGCTGCTCACCGAGATCCAGGTCCACAAACGAGGCGCGGCGGCATTCGCGTACGAGAAGTTCAACCGGCGCGCGCAGGACTGGGCGATCGTCGGCGCGGTCGCGGCGCGGGTGAACGGCGGAACCCACGTCGCGCTCGTCAACATGGGATCTACTCCGCTACGGGCGACGGCGGTCGAGACCGCACTGGCCCAGGGTGCGTCCGCGGCCGACGCGGCCCGCGAGGCGGCGGCCGGCACGGAGCCGCCCGCCGACCTCAACGCATCCCCCGAGTTCCGCGCCCATCTCGCGCAGGTGCTCGTGCGCCGCGCGCTCGAGGCGATCTGAGCACCGTTCTTCCCGCTGTTGTTCTCGCGGCGGGTCGCGGTATCCGCTTCGGCGGCGACGGTCCCAAGGCGCTCACGCTGCTGCGCGGTCGTCCACTGGTCGCGTACGCGCTCCACGCCGCCTCGGCGAGCGGATGTTCCCCGGTCCTGCTCGTCGTCTCCGACGAGCGGGTCGCCGATGCGGTCGGTGACACGGTCGAGGTCGTGCGCAACGACGCGCCCGAGCGCGGGATCGCGTCGAGCCTCCAGTGCGCGCTCCGCCATCTCGAAGCTGTTCCCGACCTGCCCGCGGTCGTCGTGGGCCTGGCCGACCAGCCCCTGATCGGCGCGGAGGCGTATCGCCGAGTTGGCGCGAGCTACGGCGACGGTGCGCGGCTCGCGTTCGCGACGTACGACGGCCGGCGCGCGAATCCGGTACTCATCGCCCGCGAGTACTGGGCGGAGGCGATGACGCTCACGGGCGACGAGGGCGCGCGGGTGCTCTTCCGTCGCCACCCCGCCGTCGCGGTACCGTGCGACGACGCGGGCGCGGCCACCGACGTCGACACGCCCCAGGACCTTGCCGATTTGGAGTCACGATGGAGATCAACGACAGCTTCCGAGTGAGCACCCCGATCGACGCCACGTGGAAGGTGATGCTCGACATCGAGGGCATCGCACCGTGCCTGCCCGGCGCCCAGCTCCAAGAGGTCGAGGGCGACGAGTACCGCGGGATCGTCAAGGTGAAGGTCGGGCCGATCACCGCGCAGTACAAGGGCACCGCCCGGCTCGCGGAGGTCGACGAGGCGAATCGCCGGATCGTGATCGACGCATCGGGGCGCGACACACGCGGGCAGGGCAACGCCAAAGCGTCGATCGTGGTCACCATGACCGCCGAGGGGGGCGGAACCAAGGTCGACGTGTCCACCGATCTGTCGATCACCGGCAAGGTCGCGCAGTTCGGTCGGGGAGTGCTCGCCGACGTGTCGTCGAAGCTGATGGGACAGTTCGTCGAGAACGTCGAGCGCGATGTTCTCGGTAGCGCGGGCGGAGGCGACACCACGCACGCCGGTGGCGCGTACGAGCAGGCGCTCGAGAGCGCGCCGTCGGTCATCGCCTCGTCTCATGGAAGCACCGCGGCGACACCGTCGTCGGTGACGAGCAGCGGGTCCGCATCGAGTAGTGACGCGGGATCGGCCAACGGCAGCGAGACGGGCGGCGCCGCCGCGGCGAGCGGACCGCGCCGCATCGATTCGCCCGAGGTCGAGCCCGTCGACCTGTTCGGCGTCGCGGGCGCGCCCGTCACCAAGCGTCTCGTCCCGATCGGCATCGGCGCCCTCGTGCTCTTCATCCTCTGGCGCGTCCTGCGCAACCGCTAGTTACCCGTGGTCGCTCGCGCGGCGTCGCCCGTCCGGCTGGTCGCTGCGATGCGACACCTCACCGCTACAAGTGCGCCGGAAACCCTGCCCACAGTTGGCAGGAAAACGGGCGCCACGCGCATGAAACCCTGCCCACTGTTGGCAGGTTCGCGGCCGCTCCATCCTCCCGGTGTCCGGTGCGAGACCGTAGGATCGAACCTGTGTTCGACCCCGCCGGGCCCGTCCTCGGCATCGACCCCGGTGTCTCGCGCTGTGGCTACGGCGCGGTCGTCCGCGATCAGGGCCGGCTGCGGGCAACGGCGTGCGGGGTGATCCGTACCTCTCCGTCCGACCCGTTGCCCGAGCGGCTGCTCGCGCTCCACGACGAGCTCGCCGCGCTCGTGCGCCAGCTCCGCCCGTCGGCGTTGTCGGTCGAGCGGGTCCTGTTCCAGAACAACGTGCGCACCGCGATGTCGGTCGGTCAGGCGAGCGGGCTCGCGCTGGTCGTCGCGGCGCGCGCCGCTGTTCCCGTCGCGCAGTACAGCCCCAACGAGGTGAAGCTCGCGGTGACCGGCGACGGCCGCGCCGACAAGCTCGCCGTCCAGACGATGGTCACGCGGCTGCTCTCCCTGCGCGACATCCCCAAGCCCGCCGACGCCGCCGACGCGCTGGCGCTCGCGTGCTGCCATCACGGTCGTACGCGCATGCTCGCCCGGATCCCCTCATGATCGGCGGGTCGTGATCGGTTCGGTGCGGGGCGACGTGCTCGAGCGCAGCCTCGCGGGTGAGGTGCTCGTCGAGGTCGCGGGGATCGGGTATCGCGTCCTCGTGCCCGTCAGCGCCGTACCCGCCCTCGAGCCCGGCGCGCACGTGTTCCTGTTCACGCACCAGCACGTCCGCGACGACGCGCTGATCCTGTTCGGGTTCCCGACCCGCGACGAACGCGACACGTTCGAGGCACTCATCACCGCGAGTGGGGTCGGCCCCAAGCTCGCGCTCGCGATCCTTTCCGTGCACTCGCCCTCGAGCCTGCGCCGCTGCCTGACGGAGGACGACCTCGACTCCCTCGTCTCGGTGCCCGGTGTCGGCAAGCGAACGGCGCAACGCCTGCTCGTCGACCTGAAGGCCCGGCTCTCGGTGCCCGACCTCGATCTCACGGCCGTCCCCGGTTCGACCTCGCCGAGCGTGCGCGGCGAGGTACGCGACGCGCTCGTCGGCCTCGGCTACGGCAACGACGAGGTACGCGAGGTGTTCGGCCAGCTCGGTGAAGACGGCACCGTCGAGGAGTTGCTGCGCGAGGCCCTCCGACTCTTGGCCGGTCGCGCGTGAGAGAAGAGCTGTTGAGCCCGGAGGCCGACGAGACCGAGGTCGCGGAGGAGACCACACTCCGGCCGCGCAATCTCGGCGAGTTCGTCGGCCAGCCCCGCCTCCGCGAGCACCTCGAGATCATGCTCACCGCCGCCAAGCAGCGCGGCCAGGCCGTCGACCATGTGCTTCTCGCCGGTCCGCCCGGTCTCGGCAAGACGAGCCTCGCGGGGATCATCGCCAACGAGATGGGTGCGCGCCTGAATCCCACGAGCGGACCCGCGCTCGAACGGGCGGGCGACCTCGCCGCCATTCTCACGAACCTCGACGACGGCGATGTGTTGTTCATCGACGAGGTGCATCGTCTGCCCCGCATCGTCGAAGAGAGCCTCTATCCCGCGATGGAGGACTTCCGGTTCGACGTCGTCATCGGCAAGGGCCCGAGCGCGCGCACGATCCGCCTCGACCTGCCGCGCTTCACGCTCGTCGCGGCCACCACGCGCACCGGTCTCATCAGCGGACCGTTGCGCGACCGGTTCGGTTTCGTGGCCCGGCTCGACTACTACGCGCACGAGGAGCTCGCCACCATCCTGCGCCGGGTCGCCACCATCCTCGGCGTCGACCTCGACCCCGAAGGCGCCGACGAGATCGCGAGCCGCTCCCGCGGAACACCGCGTATCGCCAACCGCTTGCTGAAGCGCGTGCGTGACTACGCCGAGGTACGCGCCGACGGGCGCGTCTCCGTCGACATCGCCCGCGACGCCCTCGCCCTTTTCGAGGTCGACGAGCTCGGTCTCGACAAGGTCGACCGCGCGATCCTCGACGCACTGTGTCGCACGTTCGTCGGTCGGGCAGTGGGTCTGAGCACCCTGGCGATCGCGGTGAGTGAGGCGCCGGAGACCGTTGAAGACGTGTACGAGCCGTTCCTGTTGCTCTGCGGGCTGATCGAACGCACGCCCCGGGGCCGGATCGCGACCCCGGCGGGGTTCGCGCACATCGGGCTGCCCGTGCCGGGCACCACCGGCGCGGGTTTGCACGCGCCCACGAAGCCGGGCGAGGCTCCCGAGCTGTTCTAGGGGGCCTACATGGAGCTCGTGCAATACGAGGTTCGCGACCGGATCGCGCACGTCACCATCGCCAACGGCAAGGCCAATGCCCTCTCGTTCGATGTCCTCGCCGGACTCGGTGACGCTCTGTCGAGCGCCGAGGACGCGGGCGAGGCCGAGGTCGGCGCCCTGCTCATCACGGGTGCGCCGGGCATGTTCTCCGGCGGCTTCGACCTCAAGGTGATGCGCAGTGCTCCGGAGGCGGCCGGCAAGCTCGTGACCGACGGCGGCGAGCTCTTCGCCCGCATGTACGGATCGGCGATGCCGATCGTGGTCGCTTGCACGGGTCACGCGATTGCCGCGGGCGCGCTGCTCCTCCTCGGCGCCGACGCCCGCGTCGGTGCGCGCGGCGAGTTCCGGATCGGGCTGATCGAGACGCAGCTGGGGATGGTCCTCCCGCGCTGGGCGGTCGAGCTCGCCCAGGAGCGGCTGTCGAAGCGTCACGTGCAGGACGCCACCGTCGGCGCCCGCATCTACGATCCCGACGGCGCCGTCGATGCCGGGTTCCTCGACTCGGTCGCGCCCCCCGAGGCCCTCGCCGATGCGGCGCTCGCCGAGGCGCGACGGTGGGCCGACCTCCCGCGCGACGCGTACCGGGGTCAGGTGCGGATGTGCCGCGGAGCGCGGTTGGGAAGGCTTTCCGAGGCGATTGCCACCGACCGCGGCCGAGCCTTCGACGTGCCCGGATCGTGACGCGGCCCGATCGGACGTCGGTGGTAGCGTCGGTCCTCGTTTCTCCGGCGTAAGGGTTCTCTGGTGCAGGTGGCGATCTTCCCCGTTCTCATGGTGGGCGCCATCTACCTCCTCCTATGGCGCCCGCAACAGAAGCGGATCTCCGCGGTGCGCCGGTTGCAGTCCCAGATCCACGAGGGCGACGAAGTGCTGACCACGAGCGGGATCTATGGTCGGATCACGAATCTCGGCGAGTCCGACGCCGATCTGGAGATCGCACCGGGCACGGTGATCCACATCGCCCGGGGCGCGATCGGCCAGCGCATCGAACCCACTTCCAGCGCCGGCGAACCCCACGACGGAGAGACTGGAACGGACTGAACCGTGCGGCGCAAGGTCATCCTGCTCGTGGTCACGGTCTTCGTCATCCTCGGGTGCTTTTTCGCGACCATCTTCGGCTCGAGCCGTCCGGTGCTCGGACTCGATCTCCAGGGCGGCACGTCGATCGTGCTCGCCCCGGTGAAAGGCTCCGACCTGTCGACCCTCGACACCGCGGTCGCGATCATCCGCGCCCGCGTCGACGGCCTCGGGATCGCCGAGCCCAACGTCAGCCGGCAGGGCAACAACATCGTGATCGACCTCCCGGGCGTGAAGAACGCGGCCGAGGCCGACGCGCTCGTCGGTAAGACCGCGGAGCTGCGGTTCCGGGTGGTGCAGGGATCCATCCCGTATTCCGCGTCCCAGGTGCCGACGACCACCACGGTCAAGGGCGCGACGACCACGACCGTGAAAGGCGCGACCACCACGACGGTGAAGGGCGCGACCACGACCACTCCGACGACCGCCGCCAAGACCACGACGACCAAGGGCAAGGCGAGTGGTCGGGTCGGCACGATCGACACGGTGCCGATCGCGGCATCGCGGCCCGAGGCCGCCACGACCACGACCGTCAAGGGTGCGACGACGACCACGGTGAAGGGTGCGACGACGACGACGGTGAAGGGCGCGACGACCACGACCACCAAGCCCGGCGCGGCGGCCAACGACGGGACGTGTCAGAACGGCAAGGCCGTGACGCCCGACGTCGCCGACAAGCAGGTCATCCTGCCCGACTCCAAGAAGACCGCCTGCTACCTGCTCGGGCCGACGATCCTGACCGGTCGCAATGTGGGGACGGCCACGGCAACCGTCAACCCGACGACGGCGGCGTGGGAGGTCCAAGTCCACTTCAAGAACGACGACTTCGTGAAGAAGGTCGCGCAGCCGTACGTGAACAAGCAGGTCGCGATCGAGCTCGACGGGGTCGTGCAGTCCGCGCCGAACATCAATCAGGGCATCACGGGCCAGGACGTGACCATCAGCGGCAACTTCTCGAGCAAGGAAGCGCACCAGCTCGCGCTCGTCCTGCGCTACGGCTCGCTGCCCGTGCAGCTCGTCCCGCAGACCGCGCAGTCGGTCTCGCCGACGCTGGGCAAGGACCAGCTCAAGGCCGGCATCGTGTCGGGACTGATCGGGCTGATCCTCGTCGCGCTCTACATGATCTTCGTCTACCGACTGCTCGGCCTCGTCGTGTGGACGGGAATCGGGCTCACCGCGTTGACGTTCTTCGCGCTCGTCTCGTGGCTCTCGTCACATCAGGGACTGACCCTCACACTCGCGGGGGTGACGGGCATCATCGTCTCGGTCGGTGTCA
>JAODBI010000195.1 GCA_025463875.1 Actinomycetes bacterium | reverse complement strand
TCACGAGCGGCCAACACATCGGACCCATGGCCGACGAGCTGCCGTACGCGGTCACGAAGGGAGCGCTCCATCAAATGACGGCCTCCGTCGCGGACGCGCTCATCGACACCGGGATTGTGGCGAACTGCATCAATCCTGGACCCGTCGACACCGGCTACGCCCGCGGTACAGCACATGCCGACGTCGCCGAGAAGTTCCCGGCGGTACCTGGGGAACGCCCGGCAACGTCGCCGACCTCGTCGAGTTCCTCGTCAGCGACGAGGGCGAATGGATACAGGGACAGGTGATCAACTCCGAGGGCGGCTTCCGCCGCTCACGGTGATTCGCCCGCACCGCTCATACAGCCGATCGGAATCGCCGAGCCGGCGCGAGATCGGGTATTTGCGCTCGCGTCACGGCCCAGTGGATCGCGTCGCCGTGACGCTTTCCGGACCCGCGTCTCGCAGCAGTACTTCGCGCCGCGTACTGCCGACTCCGACCGCGCCAGTTTCTACCTCGACTTGCGTCCGAGTACGGTTGCTGAAACCTCGACGCTCGCATCACGCATTGTTTGGCCGTGAGTGGTGAGCGGTGTTGCGTTGGGTGTGATCCAAAGCCATGGCGCGGGCCCGACGCGACGTCGGTGGTTCACATGAGGCGGCATTCGTCGGGCGAGGAGCAGCAGCGTTGCACCCAGAACGAGCGCGGCGGCTCCGAAAAGCGCACTCGGGCCGTTACCGGTGAATGCGAGCGCACTTGCCTTCGGCAACGAATTCCGCCCGCGGCTATCGGGCGACGATGATGTTTTCGTCGTGCCAGGCGGCCGACCGAACGCAACGGTTCTCGCTTGCACACCCGGAACCTTGGCGCATAGGGGGTTGCGGCGGTCGGCGCCGCGGCGGACGATGCTCAGCTGGTACTCGTGGCCGTGCACCACCGCGTAGAAACTAATTCCCGCTTTCGCAGCGGGGTCGAGAGCAAGGGGCATCTGCGTGGTCAGGAAATGGAATCCCTTGGTGGCCGGGGTCACGAACTGCCCGGAGAGATCGGCTCGTCCCGGTTCGGTGATACGCCACCGCACGACCGTCGCGGGCGGGAAGTTCTTGTAGCCGACGTGCAACCGGCTGCAATGGCGGATCTCGATCTGGAAGATATCGGCGGCTCCCGCCGGGGCCGGATGGGTAACGACTCCCACCGACATGATCACGAGTCCAGCCATTCCCGTCAGCATCCACCTGGCGATGGCACTACGTCTGCCCCGCGGCACTTCCATTGCGACCGTCCCTGAATTCGCGCTCCTCTCGACGCATTTACCCGTGGCCGTCTCTGTCTAAAAGGGAGCCTGCGTCAGAGTCAGACGGGTCACCAGAAGTTCGGTTCTGTGGACCGTGTTGCGCATGTCTTCTCTTCGAAACGCGCCGCGGGGTGGGATCGAAACGGGACACACATCCAAAGTCGGGCCGTCGGCCGCATCTTTGTATCCCGTCGCGGGCAACCCACCTCGCGCTTCACCGAGCGCGCTGACCCGGTTGATGCCGAGTTGGCGGCTCGTCGCCCAGATGCTTCAAGCTGCGACGATTAACTGCATCGATCGGCACTCGCCGCGCCGCCGCGAGATCGGGCATCATGTGCGGCCATGACTTCAGTCGTGGAGACGCGTCGGCTTGGACGAACCCTGCCGGTGATGCTCGCCTCCGCCGCTCTCGTCCTCTCCGTGGCGGCTCTCGGGATCGCCGTGACGAGACACCCGCATGCATCGTGCTCCACGAGCAACCCGATGCAGTGTCCCGTGACGGTACCGAAGTTCGTCGGGCGGTCGGCGAACGACGCGCCGGGCGACCTCCGACGTAACGATCTCCTACCGACGGTCACGTTTCAACGATCCCTGGACGAGCCCAAAGGCGTCGTGCTGGCTCAGAGTCCCGACCCATTTGCTGTCGTGAAGCGTGAGACAACCGTCGTGCTCGTCGTAAGCGAGGGTCCATAGCGGCCGCTCTGCGCTCGCACGATGACGCCGTACCGGGCATTGTGAGTTCGTGGCGTCCTCACGCGAACGGAACGTTCTGATCTGCCACAGCGTCCTGTGCCCGTGAGGTTTCGTGCCTGCGTTGTGTTCGTGTTGTTGGCAGCTGCGTGCAGCAGTAGCCCGGCGTCTCGGGCGAGCGCAGTTGCGGCCACGACATCCTCGACCCCGAGCGCAGTTGCGGCAACGACATCCTCGACGCTTGCCCCGTGTCGTGGACCACGCAATACGCTTCCCGCTGAAGGACAAGCCGTGGTGCCCGTGTCGGTGCCGTGCGACTGCCCAACCGCGCGCATCACGCCACCGCCTTCAGGCGAAGACGCCCCGGCGGCTGCCACACGAGCCGCGCTCGCGTGGGCAACTCAGGTGCGGAACTGGACACCCGGCGCAGGTCGCCTCACGGCCGTCTACAAGGTCGGCGATACCACCACAGGTCAATACGGTGCTGTGTTCGCGGGGGTAGTGCAATACTGCGGCGCCGCGGTTGTGGCTGCGACTTGGGCTGTCGAGTTGGGCGACCCGACCGTCTTCAACACGGGGAACCCAGCCGACGTAGTCGTCGCGCACTTTGCCAACGGGTGGCAGGTCTGGGGCTCATACCACCCCTGAGAATCACCGGCAGCGTCGCGCCATAACTACTGCGGTCTGAGCGCGCTACTCGATGCCTTCGCCACCGGTCGACGGCGCGGGTCGTCGCGGCTCGCGCACCCCAACGCCGCCGCTACCACCGCGACCCTTTGGTAGTTCACGGCTCGGAGTGCCGTCTTCGTCCGCACCGTTCGCAGCGTGCCACAAGCCGACCGCGTTCTTGCCGGAACGAGGCCACCGAGATCGTCGCCAAAGTCGCCACACCTCACCATGATCGCGCCGTTACCCGCGCCATGTCTGCGATCCGCGTTCGCCCGAAAGGCGCGGCATCGGGCATTCTGTTTGCGTGCCGGGTCACCAAATCCGCCCCGGTGTCGTCGCGGATTACGCGGAGATCGGTAACGCGCACGCAGCCGCGTGGGAGGCGGCTTATACACACATCTTCGACTCATCATTTCTGGCCGCTGCCGCGCAGGGCCGTCGAGTCGGCTGGCAGCACTCGATTGCTCGCATCGTGGCTGCCCCCGGCATCCTGCTCGTCGGCGAAGCCGATGGAGCAGTACGCGCCTTCGCTCACGCCGTGCCGGTAGGCGATGGGTCGCATCACGCTCAGATACTTGGGTTCTTCGCGCATCCAGATGTGTGGGGTACCGGACTCGCGATCTTGCTCATGCGACAGACGTGCGAAGCGCTCGCAGCGTCCGGCTACCACGAAGTCGTCCTTTGGACGCCCCGCGAAGCGGACCAAGCGCGCCACTTTTACGAGAAGGTCGGTTTCGCACTCACCGGCCGAGCGCGGAACGACCGCGTGACCGACTGGGGAAGCGCGAGTGCCGACTGCCCGGAGATTGAATACGGCAGACAGCTCCCCAGTGTGACGAGTGCATAAGTGCGGATCGGGTGCTCGCTACAACGAGCGAACAGATCGAAGCTCCTATGTGTTGTCAAGGGTTGTTTTCGGCGGGTGCTGGCAGACCAGTGATGGGCCACTCGGGTGAGGGCGAGCTCGTATGAAGCCATGCGTGCCGATGGTGGTCGGGAGTGACGGGCCGGCGGTTCGTTGGAAGGACAACCGGTCGGTGTCGGGGCATTCGTGGGCCAGGCCCGTCACTCCAGATCTCTTACGTGCGCGCGAGGTGCGGGTAGATCTCGCGGGCGACGTAGCGTTTTAAGACGCGCATGACCTCGCGGGTCGTGAGCCCTTCGCTGAGCCGGCGAGCGACATATTTGCGGGTGCGTTCGTCGCTGCTCATGCGGGTGAACACGATCCGCCACAGCGCATGGTTCGCTTGGCGGTTGCCGCCGGGGTTCAGGCGGTGCCGCACGACTTTCCCTGACGACGCCGGTAACGGTGCGACACCGCACAGGTGAGCGAACGCGGCTTCGCTTTTCAGCCGGTCGGGATTGTCGCCCGCGGCGACCAACAAGATCGCGGCGGTGTGTGTCCCGACGCCGTAGACGCCGAGGAGGCTTGGTGCCGTTCGCTTGACGAGCTCTTCGATCGACTCATCGAGGCGTCGACTGTCGGCTTCGAGATCCAACACCCGTCGACCCAACGTTCGGATCGCGAGTTTCATTGCCCGCATGACCGACGCGCCTCTCGGCGCGGGTCGTAACGACGCGGCCACTCGCGCGAGATGTTCAGGGGGCACGCCTCGCAAGCGTTCTCGCAGTTCGTCGGGAGCGGTGAACCCGAGATGGCGGATCTGATTCAGATACTTGATCCGCACATCACGCGACGAACGGCGCGCGACCAACAACACCCGAATCGCTTCAACATCACCATCGGCAGACTTCGCGATTCCCGATGCCCGCCCCGACAGCGCGGCCCGGGCCGCTTCGATCGCGTCGATCGTGTCCGACTTCCCCGCCCGGCGACGCAGCTGCCGATTGGGACGATCGACCTCGATCACCTCAAGGTCCCGCGCCCGCAAGAACCGGGCCAGGCCCGCCCCATACGCGCCGGTCCCTTCCACGCCCACCCGGGCAACCCCGCCGAAATCGGTGAGCCAACCGTGCAGTTCGGCGAACCCGGCCGGTGTCGTCGCAAACGACTCCACCCCCAACACGCCGCCGTTCGCGTCCACCGCGGCCGCGACATGCACATCGGCATGCGTGTCCACTCCACCCGTCACCGGGCGCGTGCTCTCTACGATGGTCATCGCCATCCCTTCGCTCTCAAACGGTCAAGGGGTGGCACGCACGTCCCGGGAAGGAGACCGTGACGATCAACCTGTTGCTGCAGGAAGATCGATCACCCTCCGGAACGGGGCGTGCCCAATTCC
>JAODBI010000129.1 GCA_025463875.1 Actinomycetes bacterium | reverse complement strand
GAGCGCGTCCGGAAGTGTTCTCACTCCCAGCTGCGCGCCGTCGGCGCCGATGAGGCGGACCTGGCGAGCGCGAATGCGATCGTTGATGCGGGCGTCGTCTGTGGCCAGTGCGGCATCACCTCTTACTTGTTCGGCCGCCCTCGCGAAAGCGACGGCGGAGCTGTAGGAAGCGTCCACCGTCGCGCCGAACGTGCGTTCAGCTGCTCACAACGGACCCGACGTGGAGACGACGATAAAAGTCGGGCCAGCCGGGCGGGGACCCTGCCTTTTGGGTAGGTTCCCACTTCCCTCGATTGTCGACGCGGGAGGATAGTCGAGCGTGAGCGGACTTTGGACACCTGGGAGCCCCGACCCCGAGAACGGGGAGCCCCGCGAACCTCTCTCCGGCCCTCCGGGTTCGAGACCGCCTGGTTCCGGGTCACCGGGTTCCGGGTCGCCGGGCGACGGCCCGGCCGGGGTACTCGGCGACGCGCCCGACGGACCGCCGCCGTCACCCGAGGAGCTCGCCGCCGTGCGCGAGCTCCACGACCGTCTCGCCTCCACGCCCGTCGCCGACGTGATCGTGAACCACGCGATCGGGATCTGGCAGCTGGCCCTCGTCCATCTCGGCGTCGTCACGCCCCCCGACGAGCAGGGCCGGCGTCCGGCGCCCGACCTCGCCTCCGCCGGACTCGCGATCGACGCGCTGGCGGCGCTGGTCGACAATCTCACGGATCGCCTCGGCGAGGGCGAGGAGATGCTGCGCGACGCCCTGCAACAGGTGCAGATGCTCTTCGTGGAGATCGCGGACGCCGCCGACGGGTAGTGCGCCTGCGCCGCCCGGGCCTCGGGGCGACGACCCATCAGAGTCTTGGTATCAACCTGGGTCAGGTCGACGAGACCGCGGCGGCCTCCCAGCGGCCGAGGTGGCCGGGCACGACCTCGAACTCGACCTCGGCACCGACCGCGATCGTGCGGGTGCCGTCGGCGATGACCGTCGAGTGGAACGGGTAGGTCACGCCGTCGGCGGCCATGATCTCCCCCAGACCGGTCGCGGCGTCGAAGCGGGTGACCCGGCCACGCGACTTCTGTCCGACTCCGCCGTACACGGTCACTGCACGATCTTGCCGATCGGCAGCTCGAGGATGCCGGTCGCGCCGTGGTCCTTCAATGCCGGGATCAAGATGTTGATGTCGCTCTTCGCGACGACGGTCTCGACCGCGTAGCCGTCCTCGCCGTACAGCTTCGACACGGTGGGTGACTTCAGCGCCGGCAACAACGCGATCACCCCCGCGAGATTCGCTTCTTCGACATTGAGCTTCACGAGCACGCGACCGCGTGCTTCGAGCGCCCCGAGCAGCAGCGTCTGCAACTGCTCCATCGCGCGTCGCTTGTCGTCGTCGGCATGGGCGATCGGATTCGCGATGAGCTCGGTGTACGAGACGAGGATGGTGTCGAGCACGCGCAGACCCGCGGCGCGCAACGCCCGGCCCGTCTCGGTGATCTCGACGACCGCGTCGGCGATCTCGGGGATCTTGGCCTCGGTCGCGCCGTACGAGAGCGTGATGCGCGCGTCGACGCCGTGCTTCTCGAGGAAGCGGCGCGTGAGCTCCGGGTACTCGGTGTGCACCCGTACGTCGGGAGGCAGGTCGGAGACCGAACGCCAGGGCGAGTCGCCGCCGACGGCCAGGACCATGCGGATCGGACGCGCGGTGGCCTTGGAATAGTGGAGCTCGGCGAGCGTGACGACGTCGACGCTCGTCTCCTCGATCCAGTCGCGGCCGGTGACGCCGACGTCGAACAGGCCGTCGGCGACGTAGCGCGGGATCTCCTGCGGGCGCAGGATCGTGACGTCGATGACGCGCGGGTCGTCGATGGTCGCCTTGTAGTCGACATCGGACGCGCGCCGCAGCGCGAGATCGGCGTCTTCGAAGAGTTGGAGGGTCGCCTTCTCGAGCGAGCCCTTCGGCAGCACCAGACGGAGCACGCGGATCAGGATAGGTGGCCGGCGAGCAGCAGCCGGTAGCCAATATCGATCTCGGTCATGGTCCGCAGCTCACCATGGCGTGCGTCCCATGCGCCGGTTTCCAGATCGCGGCGCAGGTGTTCGGTGCCGCGCCGGCGGATCTGCGGGTCGAGCTGCGCGAACGACGACATGCCTTCTTGCACCATGGGATCGAGATACGCCTCGGGCCGGTTCCAATAGCAGCCCGCGAAGCCGTCCTGGCAGTCGGCGGGCACCGGCACGACCTCCGTCCGTTGCACCGCGAGCGCCGCTCCGATGCGGGCACCATCCGGCGCCGCCCGCTCGGAGCCGAGCGCGAGGATCTCGGGGAAGTACTCGGCGACCAGCCAGAGGTCGGCGCTCGACGCGGGCTCGAAGAAGAAGATGACCTGCCGGGGCGCGACGCGCGTCATCTCCTGCAGCCCGCGCTCGATGTCGGTCCAGTGATGCAGCGTCAGCGTCGCGAGCGCGACGTCGAACGCACCGTCGCGAAACGGCAACGCCTCGGCCGCGAGCTGGACCGCGGCCCCTCGGGTCGCGGCTCGCTGCCGCAGCATCGTCAGTGACGGATCGCCACCGACGACGGTGCGGTCCGGCGGTTCGTAACTGCCGGTTCCGGCGCCGACGTTCACGACCCGACGCGCGTCTCCCAGCGCGGCGGTGATCTGGGCGGCGATGCGCGGGTCGGCGCGGCGAGTTGACGCGTACGTGCGCCCGATTGAGTCGTAACGCGTCACGGCAGGTCGCGCAGCAGCGACACCATCTCGATCGCCGTGAACGCGGCCTCCTCGCCCTTGTGCCCTTCCTTGCCCCCGAGTCGGTCGCGAGCCTGTTCGCGGTCGTCGACCGTGAGGACGCCGAAGATCACGGGGACACCCGTGTCGAGCGCGGCGCGTGTGATCCCCGCGGCGGTCTCCCCCGCGACGTATTCGAAATGTGCCGTCTCGCCCCGGATCACCGCTCCGAGACAGATGACCGCGTCGACCGACCCGGAAGCGGCGAGGCGCTTGGCGACCAACGGCGCTTCGAATGCGCCCGGCACCCACAGCACCCGCACGTCGGCCGCTCCCTGTTTGCGGAGGATGCGCTCGGCGCCGTCGAGCAGTTCGGCGGTGATGTCGTGGTTGAAGCGCGCGACCACGATCGCGACGCGCATCCCCGTCGCGTCGAGCTGTCCTTCGGACGCGGCGTACTCACCCATGGATCAAGATCCTCCGAGGTTCTCGTCGACATGCGGTTCGGGATCGACCTGCTCCGGATCGAAATCGGCGGGGTCGGCGCGGTCGGGATCGAGACCGAGCATGTGGCCGAGCTTGTTCTGCTTGGCGCGCAGGTACGCGATGTTCTCGTCGGTCGGCACGGTGTGCACGGGCACCCGCTCGACGATCTCGAGGCCGTAGCCGTCGATGCCGCCGTACTTCTTCGGGTTGTTGGTCATCAGCCGCATGGTCGTGACGCCGAGGTCGACGAGAATCTGCGCGCCGATGCCGTACTCGCGCGAGTCGACGGGAAAACCGAGCTCGAGGTTCGCCTCGACCGTGTCGCGCCCCTGATCCTGCAGCGAGTACGCGCGCAGCTTGTGCCCGAGCCCGATGCCGCGACCTTCGTGCCCGCGGAGGTACACGACCACACCTTGGCCCTCGGCCGCGACCTTCTCGAGCGCGCGGTCGAGCTGCACGCCGCAGTCGCAGCGCAACGACCCGAACACGTCGCCGGTCAGGCATTCACTGTGGACGCGCACGAGGACGTTCTGTCGGCCCGCGACCTCGCCTCGCACGAACGCGAGGTGCTCGGTGTTGTCGAGCAGCGATGCGAACACATGGGCCGTGAAGTCGCCGTACTGAGTGGGGATCCGCGCTTCGGAGACGCGTCGGACGAGCTTCTCGTGGTGACGGCGGAACCGGATCAGATCGGCGATCGTCACGAGCACGAGTCCGTGCTCGGCCGCGAACGCCTCGAGCTGCGGACGACGTTGCATCGTCCCGTCGTCGTTGACGATCTCCGCGAGCACGCCCGCGGGATAGCCACCGGCGAGCCGGGCGAGGTCGACCGCGGCTTCGGTGTGACCCGCGCGCTTCAACACTCCACCTTCGCGGTAGCGCAGCGGGAAGATGTGACCGGGCCGGGCCAGATCGGTCGAGGTGGTCGCGCCGTCGATCAGCGCCAGCACCGTCGCGCATCGATCGGCGGCCGAGATCCCGGTGGTCGTGCCGGCGCGGGCGTCGACCGACACCGTGAACGCGGTGCGCTGACCCTCCGTGTTCTCGTTCCCGGCGACCATCAGGGGCAGTTGCAGCTCGTCGAGCCGGTCGCCTTCCAGCGGAAGACAGATCACGCCGCTCGTGTAGCGGATCATGAACGCCATCTTGTCGGGCGTCATCTTCTCGGCCGCGATGATCAGGTCACCTTCGTTCTCGCGGTCCTCGTCGTCGACGACGACGACGAACTCTCCGCGCTTGACCGCGTCGATGGCACGTTCCACAGCCGTGAACGTCATGATGCACTCCGATCGGAAACGAGCAGCCGTTCCACGTATTTGGCGATGAGATCCACTTCGAGGTTGACGAGCGCGCCCGGGGTGCGGGCACCGAGCGTCGTGACCACGAGCGTGTGCGGGATTACCGCGATCCGGAAACCCCGGTCATTCGGCCCGTCGTCGACTCCGGCGACGGTGAGACTGATGCCGTCGACCGTGATCGATCCCTTGTGCACGACGTAGCGCAACACGTCGGGGGGGGCGTCGAAGCCGAAGAGCTCCGAGCCGTCGGACTGCGGCGCGCGCGAGCGGACCGCGCCCGTGCCGTCGACGTGACCCTGCACGAGGTGGCCGCCCAACCGGTCGGCCAACCGCACGGGCCGCTCGAGATTGACGGGATCACCGGGCGCGAGCGCGCCGAGGTTCGTGCGGGCGAGCGTCTCGACGACCGCGTCGGCCGCCCAGTGACCGTCACCCAGCTCGACGACGGTCAGGCAGCATCCGTTCACCGCGATCGACGCGCCGATGGTCGCGTCGTCGAGCACCGTCACGGCGTCGATCTCGATCCGCGCGCCGCCCTCGTTCGGGACGACGGCGCGCACGCGGCCCAACTCCTCGACGATGCCGGTGAACATCAGATCGCTTCCTTGGACGGTTCGAGCTGGAGGCGCACATCGGTACCGACGCGGGCGACGTCGACGAGCCGGTAACGGGACGCTTCGCCGATCGTGCGCGATCCCGGGAAGTCGAAACCGGGTGCGCCGTCGGTCCCGAGCAGGACGGGCGCGACGTAGGCGACGACGCGCTGCGCGTAGCCGCCGTCCACGACCGCGCCGAGCAGCCGGCCACCACCTTCGACGAGGGCCTGGAGAACGCCCTCGCGCCCGAGCACGCCGAAGGCGTCGTCGAGGTCGACGCCTTGACCGTTCGGGCCCGGCGCGACGAGCTCGACCTTGGCCCCGGCCGCGGCCCACGCGTCGACGGAACCGGGGCGTGAGTCGTGGGTGCTGATCACGAGCGTCGGTCCGAGTGCGGGGTCGAACAGCGGGCCTTCGGGCGCCACGCGGCCGCGCGCGTCGAGCAGCACGCGCAACGGCGGACGCAGGGGCTCGACGTAGACATCGCGCACGTTCAGCGAGGGCCGGTCGGCGCGGGCCGTGCCGGAACCCACGATGATCGCCTGCGAGTCGGCGCGCAGCTCGTGCGCGTCGGCGCGCGCCTCGTCGGAGGTGATCCATTGCGAGGTGCCGTCGGCCGCGGCCACCCGGCCGTCGAGGCTCAGCCCGGCCTTGGCCACGACGAACGGGTTGCCCGTCCGCCGGTGGTGCAGGTAGGGCGCGAGGTCGCGCTCGGCCAACGCGTTCTCGACACCGATCTGGACGCTGATGTTCGCGCCGAGCAGCCGGGCATAGCCCCGGCCGGCGACCCGGTCGTCGGGATCACCGACCGCGACGACCACCCGCGAGACCTTGGCCGCGATCAACGCTTCGGTACAGGGCGGCGTGTTGCCGTGGTGGTCGCACGGCTCGAGCGTGCAATACGCGGTGGCGCCCGCGGCGCGGTTCCCGGCCGCCCGCAGCGCCGCCACCTCCGCGTGCGGTCCCTCCGGGTACGGTCCCGTCGCGCCCTCTCCGACGACCTCGCCGTCGCGCACGAGGACGCATCCGACCGCGGGCCAAGGAGCCGTGCGCCGACGCGCGGTGCGAGCGAGTGCAATCGCCCTGAGCATCAGCTCTTCGTCACGCTCGCGCACCGTTGCCTTCCCAGCCGGCCCTCGGAATTGGTACGGGCGGATGGGCTTGGGAACCGAGAGGCTCGGACGGGCTTGCGGACGGCGACGTACGGCGAGCGCGCGGTCGCGCGTACGCCGTGGTGCCGACCCTCTCCCATCCGGACTCTCACCGTCGGCCCAGGGATTTCACCTGGTCGGCGCCCCGCTGGCTGCGAGGCGTTCGCGGGCTTTGACCGCCGGTCGGGAATTGCACCCAACCCCGAGGGCTTCAGTTGTCAGTTCCGGGCCAGCGTACTGCCCGTCGAATGGAAATGCAACGTGTTCTATTTTTGGCCGGACACGCCCCCGTCGGTCCGTGGGCCGGTCTGTGGGCCGGTCGGCGGGCCGGTCGGTGCGCCGTCAGTGAGGATGGCCGCCGGCCAGCAGATCGAGCGCGTGCGGGGCCACCCGCAGGACGATCTCGAGGCCCTCGACCGCGCCGCCCGCCGAACCGGGCAGGTTGCAGATCAGCGCCTGTCCGCGTGTGCCGGCGACGGCACGCGAGAGCATCCCGAATCCGCGGTCGCCCTCGTCGCTCGCCCGCCGGATGGCCTCGACGATGCCCGGCGCCTCCCGCTCGAGCACCGCGCGGGTGCCTTCGGGTGTGAGATCGCGCGGGCCGAAACCGGTACCGCCGGTCGTGACGATCAGGCCCGCGAATCCCGCGGCGAGCTCGACGAGCGCGCCGGCCACCGCCTCCGTGCCGTCTTCGATCACGCGGTGCGCGACCACCTCGTAGCCGGCGACGCGGAGGTGTTCGGCGAGGGCGCGGCCGCTGGCGTCGTCGCGCGAACCGGTCGCGACACCGTCGGAGACGGTGAGCACCTTGGCCGCGAGGGTCACTGCGTTCCCGCGGCCCGGATCTCGCGCGCGGCCTCCGCGGGATCGTCGGCACCGAAGATGCCGGTGCCCGATACGAGGATGTCGACTCCGGCCTCGACCGCGAGATGCGCGTTGCCGACCTTGATACCGCCGTCGATCTCGATCTCGACCGGCAGCGCGCGTTCGTCGATCACGGCGCGGGCGGCTCGGACCTTGTCGAGCACCTCGGGGATGAACGGCTGCCCACCGAATCCCGTGTGCACGCTCATGACGAGCAGGAGGTCGATATCGGCGAGATAGGGCGCGACCGCGTCGAAGGGCGTCTGCGGTTCGAGCGAGAGGCCGACGCGCATCCCGAGCGCCCGGATCTCGTCGAACAGGACGCGCGGGTCCCCGAGCTCGATGTGCACGGTGCAGCCGTCGGCGCCCGCGTCGGCGAATCCGGCCAGCAGCGTGCCGGGATTGTCGACCATGAGGTGGCAATCGAGGAAGAGATCGGTGTGCGGGCGCAGCGACTTCACGACCGGCGGCCCGATCGTCAGGTTCGGCACGTAGTGGCCGTCCATGCAGTCGACGTGCAGCAAGTCGGCGACCTCGGCGACGCGCGCCACGTCGGCGGCGAGCTGCGCGAAATCCGCGGCGAGAATCGAGGGCGCGACCTTCATCGGGCGGAGGCTACGTCACCCGCCAACGGGTCAGGCCGACGGTTGAGGCTCAACACGAACATGCCGTCGGTCTGCGCGTCGGACGGCAGGAGCAGCGCCCCGCGGCCGAACCGGCGCCACGGAGCGCCGGGCGGAGGCTCGGCGACGAAGTCGGGCAACTCGGTACGTGCCCACTCGTCGATACCGAGTGTCTCTTCCTTCGACAGCGTGCACACCGCGTACACGACCCGACCACCCGGCCGCACCGCGTCCGCGGCGGCCGCGAGCAGCACGCGCTGCAACGCGGCGAGGTCGCGCACATCAGTGGGTTCGACGCGCCAACGCGCGTCGGGTCGCCGACGAAGGACGCCGAGCCCGCTGCACGGCGCGTCGAGGAGCACCCGGTCGAAGGCCCCCGCGCGCACCGCCGGGTGGCGGCCGTCGGCGACGATCGTGGCGACGGCATCGCGAACGCCGAGGCGTTCCGCGGCGCGCATCACTGTGCGGACCCGACCGGGATGCAGGTCGGCGGCGACCACGAGACCTTCGCCGCCCATGCGCTCCGCCGCGGCCGTGGCCTTGCCGCCCGGCGCCGAGGCGAGGTCGAGGATGCGCTCACCCGGTTGCGGATCGAGCACCGCGACGATCGCCTGGCTCGCCTGGTCCTGCGGTGTCGCGCGACCCTCGGCGATCGCGGGGAGCGCCGCGAGATCGCCGGTGTGGCGCACGAGCAACGCACCCGGCGCGAGCGTGCCCGGCCCCACCTCGGCACCGGCCGCTCGCAGTTCGATCGTCATGTCCTCGGTCGAGGACCGCATCGGGTTCACGCGCAGCGTGACGGGAGGCGCCTCGTTGTCGAGCTCGAGTGTGGCGATCGCGTCGGGCACGCCGAACGTCTCGAAGAAGGTGCGGACGATCCAGTCGGGGTGCGATGTCCGCACCGCAACCGACGCGACATCGTCCCCGCCGGGCAATGGGAAGGGAGGTCCCGAACGCGCCAGGTTCCGGAGCACGCCGTTGACGAAACCGCGGGCGCGGGTGTCGACGACTCCCACCGTTTCGCCGACCGCCGCGTGCGCGGGCACACCGACGAGCAGTTGATACGCACCGAGTCGGAGCGCCGCGCGCACCGGCGGGTCGAGCGCCGAGATCTTCCGATTGGAGACGGTCGCGAGGAGCACATCGAGGGTGCGTTGCATCCGAACGGTGCCGTAGACGAGATCGGTGACGAGGGCGCGGTCGCGCGGCTCGAGCCCCGAGCTCCGCAGTGCCTGCGGGAGGAGGATGTGGGCAAAAGCGCCGTCCTCGACGCGCAGGAGCGCGTCGAGCGCGACCTTGCGCGAGGAGGGGAGCCGACGTGACGAGGGAACCGGATTGGGCGTCGGTGCCCGGCGGCCACTCATGCCCGCTCGCTCGGACCCGTCGGGTCGACGGGATCGACATGTACCTCGCCGCGGAGTCCGGTGCGCCACGCGTCGCCGGTCATGACGCGCTTGCCTTCGGGCTGGACCTCGTCGAGCACGAGGGCGCCGTCGGTCGTGCGCAACGCGGCTTCGCGGTCGACCGTTCCGGTCGGACCCACCTCGCGCGCGCCGAGATCGTCGGCGATGTGCCCGCGCCACACCTTCACGCGCCGGCCGCCGGCGCGGAACCATGCGCCCGGACGCGGGTTGCCGGCGCGCACGACGCGCGCCAAATCCGCCGCGGGCCGGCTCGCATCAAGGCGGAACTCGTCGACCGTGAGCTTGTCGGCATACGTGGGCTCGCCGACCTGCGGCTCGGGCTCGGTGTCGGGAACCGCGGGGAGGTGAGCGACGAGGAGCTCGGTGCCCGCGTCGACGAGCCGGGCGTGGAGCTCGCCGGCCGTCTCCGTCGGCTCGATCGGCACGCGGACCCGGGCGAACACGGGGCCGGTGTCGAGACCCGCCTCGATGCGCATGAGGTCGACGCCGGTCTCGGCGTCACCGGCGAGGATCGCGCGCTCGACGGGCGCCGCTCCGCGCCAACGCGGCAGCAGGGAGAAATGGAGATTCACGAAGCCGCTCGGCAGCGCGTCGAGCAACGAGACCGGCAACAACTGCCCGAACGCCACGACGACACCGAGCTCGGCGCCGCTCGCCCGGACCTCGTCGACGACCTCGCGCGCCTTCTCGGGAGTGAGCACACGCAAGCCGAGCTCGAGCGCGGCCTGTTTCACGGGCGACGGATCGCGGCCGGCGCCGCGCGACCGCCGGCGGTCGGGTTGGGTGATCACGAGCGCGACGTCGTGCCCGGCCGCGACCAGGGCGCGCAGCGGCGCGACCGAGTCGGTGGGTGTCCCGAGATAGACGATGCGCACGCGTGGACGTTAGGACGCGACGCGCTAGAGCGCGTGAGAGCGGCCGCCGGGCGTCCGCACTCCCATGCCCTGCTCACGCAGCTCACGCATCGCGAGCTTCCGCTGGTCGCCGTCGAGGCGGTCGAGCATGAGCACGCCGTCGAGGTGGTCGATCTCGTGCAGGAAGATCCGACCGAGCAACTCGTCGCCCTGGAGCATGACCTCGTTGCCGTCGAGGTCGAGCCCCTTCACGGTCACCAGCTTCGGGCGCACGATGTCGAACGCGAGACCCGGCAGCGACAGGCAGCCCTCCTCGTACTCCCACTCCCCTGTCGCCTCGACGACCTGAGGGTTGAGCAGCACGTGCGGGCCGGACTCGTCGGGGATCTCGTAGACGAAGAAGCGCTTCTGCACGCCGACCTGCGGGGCCGCGAGACCGACGCCCGGCGCCTCGTGCATGGTCTCGTACATCGCGTCGACGAGCTTCACCAGTCCGCCGTCGATGTCGGTGACCTCGGCGGTCGGCCGCTTGAGCACTGGGTCTCCGAAGACCCGGATGGTGTGAGTCGCCACGGCGGGCATGGTAGCGGCGCGGTTTCGCGCCTCAGCCCCGATGGTGGGTCAGACCCGGGGCGGATCGACGACGGCGCGTACGCGCCCGACCGCCCGGCCCACGGGAAGGCTCCGGGTGAGCGCGTCGGCCAACACCTCCCAGTCGGGTGCGTTGACCAGGGCGCGACCGTCGGTCGGACCGAAGACCTGCACCTCGCCGGACGTCAGCTGGTCGGGGGCGCGCAGCGCGTCGACGGTCGCCGCGACCGCGTCGTCCGCGCCGGCCAACTCCGCCAGCGCGCCGAACGGCGGGTACCCGAGTGTGCGCCGGTACTCGATCTCGGCGTCGGCGACCAGCGCGGGATCGCCGCGGACGAGCGACTGCACGACGACGTGATCGGGGATGCGGGTCTGCAGGAGCAGCAGCGTCTCGCGGCGCGGCCGCGCCGAGAGCAGCTGCGCGCCGCGCGTCAGCAGCCAATGGGCCTGGGCCGCGGCGCGATACCGGGGCGCGAGCAGCTCCTGGTCGAGATCGAGGTACGCCACCAGCGCCGGCCGGCGCCGGCGCACCGCGGCGCGGTGCAGGACCGCCTCGGTGCCGATGAGGATGTCGGCCTCCGGCACTTCGGCGGTCGCGGTGTCGACGTCGACCACGCGCGCCGTCGGGACCAACGCTTCGAGCTCTTCGCGGACGCGCGTCACGCCCGAGCGCAACACCCGCAGCTTCGTTGCCCCGCACTCGGGGCAGACGAGCGGTCGCTCGCCGACCTTGTCCCAGCGCAGCAGGTGCTGACACGAAGCGCACGCGAGAAGCCGGAAGCGGCCCCGCCGGTTGAGTACGCAGACCGCGAGACCCCCCGCGTTGTGCAGTGCGGTGGCCAGCGCCTCGGAGAGCAGGCCGGACCCGGGCGGCTCCTCGCGCCGGTCGACCACCCGCACCCGCGGCCAACCGCCGGCCTCGACGTCGGGGGGCGGTGCGTCGACCGCCCCGGGTCCCCCGGCGGCGACGATCGCCTCCACGGTCGGTACCGCTGAGCACACGACGAACGGCACGCCGCCGCGCGTAGCTCGTTCGAGGAGCACGTCGCGCGCGTGCCAAGTGGGCGAGCGTTCCTCCTGCAACGCTTCGTCGGCGTCGTCGACCACGATCGCCGTTCGAAGATCGGGGACGGGCGCAAGCGCGGCGATGCGGCCTCCGACGACGATGCAGTCGCCCGCCGCCGCGCGCCGCCACCCCTCGGTGCGGGCCGCGTCCGACTCGAACGAGTGCAGCAGCGCGACCGACCGCCCCTCACGCGTCAGGTACGCGGCGAGAGCGCGGGAACGCCCGGCGTCGGCGACGCAGACGATCGTCGAGCCCGTCTCGGCGCACAACGCCTCGACCTGCGCCCGCCGATCGAGCAACGGAGGCTGGCGGACGACGCGGATCGGAACCGACCGGTCGGGCGCCGGGTCGCTCACTCCGGGCGCGCCCGTCGCCGTTGGCGGCACGTGGTTCGGAGCCGAGGCCGACCGCAACACCGCGACGCGCGGTCCCGACCACCGCCACGCGACCCAGTCGGTCAGCGCGACCACGTCGGGTGGCGGGCCCGCCGAGACCACGGCCAGCAGATCGAGCAGGCCCGACGCTCCCGACACCGGCTCGACGTCGTCCTCGATGACCCAGCCGCGCACCCGCCGCCCGTGCAGCGGCACGCGCACGATCGCACCCACGCGCACTCGCTCCGCGAGCGCGTCGGGGACCGAGTAGTCGAAGGCGCGGTCGACCGCCGTGACGTCCGGGAGGACGCGACAGGCCCGAGCCGAAGACCGAGACCCGTTCGTGCTAGCCGACTGCCCGGCGCAGCTCGTCGGCGTACGGCGAGGTGTTCTCCCAGGTGAACCCGTCGCCTTCGACCCGACCGAAGTGCCCGTAGGCGGCGGTGCGCCTGAAGATCGGGCGCCTCAGGTCGAGGCGGTCGATGATCGCGGCGGGACGCATGTCGAACACCTCGCGCACGGCGGCTTCGAGCTTCTCGTCGGCGACCTGTCCGGTTCCGAACGTGTCGACCATGATCGAGACCGGATGGGCGACGCCGATCGCGTACGCGACCTGCGCCTCGCAACGCTGGGCGAGCCCCGCGGCGACGACCGTCTTCGCGATCTGGCGCACCGCGTACGCGGCCGAGCGGTCGACCTTGGTCGGGTCCTTGCCCGAGAAGGCGCCGCCGCCGTGGCGGGCCATGCCACCGTAGGTGTCGACGATGATCTTGCGCCCGGTCAGGCCGCAGTCGGCGTGCGGGCCGCCGAGTTCGAAGTTGCCCGTGGGGTTCACGAACACCTCGAAGTCGTCGTCGGCGAACTGCGCGGGGAGCGACGGGCGGATGACGTGCTCGATCAGGTCGGGCTTCATCCGACCCTCGATGTCGACGTTGGGCGCGTGCTGGGTCGAGATCAGCACCGTCTCGAGCCGGACGGGCGTGCCGTTCTCGTCATACTCGACCGAGACCTGCGTCTTGCCGTCGGGGCGCAGGTAGTCGAGGACGCGTTCCTTGCGGACCTGAGTGAGGCGCCGGGCGAGCTTGTGCGCGAGCCAGATCGGCATCGGCATGAGGTCGTCGGTGTCGTCGCTGGCGTAGCCGAACATCATTCCTTGGTCTCCGGCACCGACCTCGTCGTAGACGTCGCTGCCACCGGCGCGCTGCTCGACGGCCTTGTCGACGCCCATCGCGATGTCGGGCGACTGCTCGTCGATCGAGATGATCACGCCGCAGGTCTTGCCGTCGATGCCGTACGAGGCATCGGTGTAGCCGATCTCGCAGATCGTGTCGCGCGCGAGGCGGGAGAAGTCGATGTGGGCCTTGGTGCTGATCTCGCCCGCGACCACACACAGACCGGTGGTCACCAACGTCTCGCACGCAACGCGCCCGTAGGGGTCTTCGGTCAGGACGGCGTCGAGGACGGTGTCACTGATCTGGTCCGACATCTTGTCGGGGTGACCTTCGGTCACCGACTCGGACGTGAACGTGTGCCTATTCACGGACTTCTACTCCTCCGCCACTGTTCGAAACAGCCATGCTAGGTGGCGTGGCATGTTAGGTGGACGGGCCGCCGAGGGGCCCACCCAGGTACGTCACGACGTGGGCCAGCACGACCGCGGCCAGTTCTTCCTTGGTCAGGAGCTGCGTCTCGGCCGAGCTGCCGTCGGCCGCGAGCAACACGGCCCGATTGGTGTCGACCTCGAAGCCGGCATCGGCGGCGCTCACGTCGTTGGCGACCATCAGGTCGACGCGTTTGGCCGCGAGCTTGGCGGCCGCGTGCTCGCGAAGCCGCTCCGTCTCGGCCGCGAAGCCGACGACCATCTGTCGGGGCCGTTTCGCCCGGCCGAGGGCGGCCAGGATGTCGGTCGTGGGCTCGAGCACGATCTCGGGGACACCATCGGCCTTCTTGAGCTTCTGCTCCGCGGGGGCCTTGGGCCGGAAGTCGGCGACCGCGGCCGCCATGATCACGGCGTCGGCGGACGCGGCGCGGGCCATGACCGCGTCGTGCATCTCCTGCGCGCTCTCGACCGCCACGACCTCGACTCCGGCCGCGACCGGTTGGTTCGCGGTCGTGATCAGCACGACCCGGGCGCCGAGCCGGAGCGCGACGTTGGCCAGGGCGTGACCCATCTTCCCGGACGACCGGTTCCCGACGTAGCGGACGGGGTCGACGGCTTCGCGCGTGCCGCCCGCGGTCACCACGACCGTGCGGCCGGTGAGAGGGTGATCGCCCGCGAGCAGCCTGACGACCTCGTCCGCGATCCGGGCGGGGTTGGCGAGACGACCGGCGCCGACGTCGCCGCCCGCGAGGCGACCGGCTTCGGGATCGAGCACGTGCACCCCGCGCCGGCGCAGGGTGGTGAGGTTCTCCTGGACCGCCGGGTGCTCCCACATCTCGGTGTGCATCGCCGGGCACACCAGGACCGGGGCCCGGGTGGCGAGGAGGGTCGCGGTCAGCAGGTCGTCGGAGATGCCGGCCGCGTACTTCCCGAGGAGCTTCGCGGTGGCAGGCGCGACCACGATGAGGTCGGCGCTCTGGCCCAGGTACGTGTGCGGGATCGGCTCGGGTCCGCCGAACAGCGACGTACGGGCCGGTTCGGACGCGAGCGCGGAGAACGTGAGTGCGCCGACGAACTGTTGGGCGCCGTCGGTCAGGACGGGGGCGACGTGGATCCCGGCGTCGACGAGCCGGCGGCACACCTCGACCGCCTTGTACGCGGCGATCCCACCGCAGACTCCGAGGACGACCCGAGGCATCGGACGGGATCCGCCGACTCGAGGGGGCGCAGGCTCCGGCCGGGCCCGATCAGGCCGACGCGTCGGGCGGCGTGTCGACGATCTCGACGGATGCGCCGTCGTCGGAACCGGCTTCGGGCTCCTCGACACGCTCGTAGACGATCTTGTTGACCGCGATCTCCTCGAGCGCGATCGAGAGCGGCTTGCGCGAGACGGAGGTGACCTGGGGCGGGACGATCCGCCCGAGTCCCTCGCCGAGCTGGTTGTAGTAGTCGTTGATCTCGCGGGCGCGCATCGCGGCGAGCGTGACCAGCGTGAACTTCGAATCGACCTTGTTCATGAGCGTCTCGATGCGAGGCTCCATGAGCGACGGGCGGCGTTCAGCCATCAGGCTCCTTCAGTCTCCGTGAGGAGGGTCTCCGTGCGGAGAGCGGCCGCGGGCGCGGCGGATGGCAAGGATAGCAGCGACCTGGGCCGTGGCCTGACCGACGTCGTCGTTGACGACCACGGCGTCGAACTCCTCCGCCCCGATCCGTTCCTCGGATTCGGCCCGTTCGAGGCGCCGCGCGATCGACTCCTCGGTCTCGCTCCCCCGGCTCTCGAGCCGCCGGCGCTGCTCGGCGCGACTCGGGGCCTGGACGAACACCAGGAGCGCCTCGGGGAGGGCCCGCTTGACCGCGAGAGCGCCCTGGACGTCGACCTCGAGCATCACGTCGTGACCCCGGGTCAACTCGTCCACGACGTACTGGAGCGGCGTCCCTTTGAGGTCGCCGTAGACCTCGAACCATTCGAGGAAGCCGTTCGCGTCCCGGAGGCGCTCGAACTCCTCGCGGGTCACGAAGTAGTAGTCGACGCCTTCGCTTTCGTTGGGCCGCCGGGCCCGCGTCGTCCACGACACCGACCAGTTGAGCGCGGGATCGGACTCCCGCAGCTGGGCGCCGATCGTGCCCTTCCCCGCTCCAGACGTGCCGGCCAGGACGAGCAGGACGCCATGACCATCGTCGGGACCATCGTCGGGACCATCGTCGGGACCGCGGCCCGGACCGTCGCCGGGCGCGCCGGAATCCTCTTTGCCGGACTCGCTTTCGTCAGCCGGCAAACTTCTCGAGCAGCGCCCGCCGCTGGTTCGTACCCAGCCCGCGCAGACGCCGGCTCTCGGAGATCTCGAGCTCCGACATGATGTGCCGGGCCCGCACCTTGCCGACGCCCGGAAGCGACTCGAGCACGCTCACGACCTTCAGCTTCGCAAGCATGTCACCCGACTCGTCACCGCGTTCGGCGGCATCGAACAGCTCGCGCAATGTGAGCGAACCGATCTTCAGCTTGTCCTTCACCTCGGCTCGTTGACGCCGCGCGACCGCGGCCTTCTCCAGCGCGAGTTGACGTTGCTCCGGTGTGAGCGTGGGCGGGTTCGCCATGTTGTTCCTCCGGCGCGACTGCGTGATGCGAACGGGAGATCCGGGACGAGTGGGGCTTCCCGAATCAGCAGCGACGCAGCATAGCGAGACTTCGC
>JAODBI010000070.1 GCA_025463875.1 Actinomycetes bacterium | reverse complement strand
CGCTCCTGAGTGATCGAGTGCGATGAGTCCCGACTCGATCCTTCGTCTCGATAAGAGCGGTCGATGAGGAGGAACCCCCATGAGCATGTTGGGCAAGCAGTTCACGGCAACGCTGCAGAAGAGCCCGAACAAAGGCGGGTGGACCTTCGTGGTCATGCCGGGCTCGGCCGAGTACTTCGGCACCCGCGGCCTCGTGAAGGTCAGCGGCACGGTCGATGGCCATCCCTTCCAGAGCTCGTTCATGGCGCTGGGCGACGGCACGCACAAGCTGCCGATCAAGGCGCAGGTCCGCAAGGCGATCGGAAAGGACGCGGGCGACCGGGTGACCGTCTGCTTGGACGAGCGCCTATGACGAACACCTGTGCCGAACACGTTGCCGCGGCGTAGACCGCAAATTGTTTCGTGGTGACGTGCGCTACCGGAGCGGTTCGGTGCGCACTGATTGGTTCTCTTCGGGACAACGGTGGACTTCGTCGCTGCCGTCGTGCAGCACCCACTCGCGCGGCCGGCCACTCGACGCGCTGTGGCCGAAACGAACCGACCCGGGCTTCTCGACAAGCACTGGTGCGCCGCAATGCGGACACTGGATCACGATCATTGTTCCGCGCTCAACGAGTCGAAGCGGATCCGGTGGTGCAGGACGGCTTCCGCGAGCTCTTCCAACGGCTCATTCGTCTGCGCGGCGAGGATCATCATCTGGGCGAGCGCCTCGGCCACGCCGCATCCCAGCTGCGCAGAGACCATGCCCGATGCCTGGTGCACGCGGTCGCCGAGATAGCCGTCGTTCGGACTCTCGACCAGCGCCGCCCAATTCGTGTCGGTGCGCGCCCGCCACACATCGGCATCGCTCGGGCGAACTTGGCCCAGGTCGACGATCTCGGAGGGGCGTGCACCGCAGGCGGCACACTCGAGCAGCTCCGGTTCTCTGGTTGCTTGGAGTCGCCACCGGTTCCCGCAGTTGCACACGATCGCGTACTCGTGAGTTCTTCCGCTCACATGATCGGTGTAGCACCGCACCTCCTCCGTAAGAATCACGCGCATAGCCACCAAACGACAGACGTACCGGTCCGTTCTTTCGCCGGAGTCGCGGTTCGGGCCTGCCCGGCGACCACGTGGGAGTGGTGTCCGACCCGGTCGGTAGCGTCCGCGCCGTGTCCGAAACCGTCGACGTGCGCGCTACTCGCGAGGCTTACGACACCGTGGCCGTCGATTACGCCGCGCTCTTGGCGACCGAACTTGCCGACAAGCCGCTCGATCGCGCGTTGCTGGGCGCGTTCGCCGAGTTCCACCGGGTCGTCGGTCCGGGCGGGCATCTTCTTCTCGCGTTCCAGGTCGGCGATGCCGCCGTGCACCTCGAGCGCGCGTACGGGCACACGGTGTCGCTCGATGCGTAGCGGCTCTCGCCCGAAGTGGTGTCGGGGCTGCTGCGCGACGCCGGGCTCCTCGTGAACGCCCGTCTTGTTCGCGAATCGGACGGCAGCGAGTCGACCCGGCACGCATACCTCATGGCGTGCAAGTCGGTGGGTGCGTAGCTCTCGGGCGCGAGGCCACGTCCTTCGGTGAGCCGACACGCCGGCGCGCCGCGCCCGCGGACCGATCGACAGGGTTCCCGATGTCGTACGCTCGGGCCCGCATGACGACGAGCGGGATCTCCCGCACCCGGCGCGGCGAGCAATCGACGATGCCCGCGTCGGATCAGCCCGGCGACGTGTCGAGTACCGGTCCGGGGCACGATCGAGCTCGCGATCCCGTCTCCCGCCGGTGCGTATGGTCGTCTCGACTCATGGTCGCGCTCGTACCTCTCGGCGCGCTCGCGCTGGTCGTGCCGCGCTACCGGCACAGCTCGTACTTCTACGACGAGTGGTCGATGCTCGATCGCATCGTCTCCGCGCACTTGGTCCACGGCGCGTTCGAACCGTTCAACGGGCACTTGTACCTCGTTCCCTTCCTCACGTATCGCGCGCAGCTCGAGCTCGGTCTCCACGGGCACGCGCTCGTTTGGACCGTGTTCTGCATCACGCTCCTCGCGTGCAACGTGTCGGTCGCCCTCGCGCTCTGGGCCGCGCGCGTGCCGCCTCTCGCCGCAGTAGTGGCCGGGGCGGCGATCACCTATTTCGGGCCCGGTGCCCAGCTCATGACCTTGGAGTTCCAGTTCGGAATGATCGGCGCCATCGCGCTGTCGTTCCTCGCCGCGTTCATCGTCTTACGCAGTCGCCCGGCACTCGCGCCCGCCCTGACGATCGCGGCCGTGCTCGTCGTCGCGGCCGCGTTCGACAGCGGATCCGCGACCGGAGGTGTGCTCTTCGTCGCCGCGTTGCTCGCGTGGCGTTGGCGAGGTCGCTGGACCTTCGTCGCGGTCGCCCCCGCCGCGCTCGCCCTCCTTGCGTACCTCCACGCGCACGGAACGTCGCCGACCTGGCCCGCGCCGCTGGGCTCGGAGATCTCGGTGGGAATCCACCTGTTCCTGCTCGCGGCCGGGGGTCTGGCCGGCGGGGGCGAGGTCACGGGTGCGGTGGTCCTGGTCGCGGCCGGGGCGCTGTTCGCGTTCGCGATGGCGTCGGGGCGAATGTCTCGCGACGCTGCGCACTGTCTCGTCGCGGGAACCGTGGCCGCGCTCGAGATCGACGGCCTCATCGCGACGACCCGGGCCGGGATCATCAAGGGCGACTATCTGGATTTCAACCGCTACACGGCGCTCATCGCGTTCTTCTTGCTCTTCGCGCTCCTCGTGCCGGCCGTTTCGGTCGTGGGCGACCTGCTGCCCCGCCGGTCGCGTGCGATCAGCGTTGCGACTGCGGCGCTGTTGGGCCTCGCGTTCTTGGGGAATCTCGCGCCGCTCGACCGGTACCGCAACCTCGTCGAGGGTTGGCAGACCCAATCGCACGCGCTCGTGTTGCAGTCGTCCGAGCAACTCAAGCGCGGATGCCCGGACGGACGGCCACCGAAACAAGACGCGTTGCCGCTGGGAGCACTCGGTCCCCAGCTCAGTGTGCGGCTCCTCGAGCAACTCGAGGCGCGGTCCGGGAGGTTCCACACCGGCGAGCCGATTCCGGTGTCCGCGCCGGTGCGGAACGCCATGTGTTCGCGCTGACGGACTGCCTCGGCGTAGGTGCCGTCGGGCTGCTCGATCAGTTACCGAGCTTTCGTACGACGTATTGCGGCGTGTTCGCTACCTCGCTTCCGTCATCGGTGTAGTTGATCAACAGAAGCACGACCTGTCGGGTCTGCACCCGGTGCACCGCGAAGACCACGAGCACGCCGTGGCTGCGAGCTGACCGGCCGGCCGCGGTGACCGGAGATGGCACCTGCCGAGGTCGCTTTGCGATCAGATGGACGCGCGGCCGACGCGATGGATCTGGTCGTCGTTGTGCACGCGCCCGGTTTCGTCGCGATGCTCGACGTCGCCGCGCAAGGTGATCGAGCGGGCGATGTTGACGTCGCGAAAACCGGCGGCGAGGAACCAGTGGCGAAAGCACGCCTCGTTCGGCAGCCACCAGGAGATCCGGTCGACGTCGGTGTACGGGAGATACTGCCGCGGTGCGACCTCGCCTTCGGGCTCGCCGAGGACGATCGGGGTCGATGCGAAGATCCGGCCGTCACAGACGCGGCGCGCGGCCATCAGCGCGCCGATGGGATCGCGCAGATGGCACAGCAACGCTCCGAGGAACACCAAGTCGAATTTCCGACCTTCGAACGTGTCGGGGGTGACGTCGTAGATGCTTCCGCTGCGCGATTCGATGCTCGACCCGAGGAGGTCACGCATCTTCCAGAAGGCCGAGCTCACCGGGCTGTAGTAGACAGGCCGGCCCCGCTCGTCGTAGCGGTCGGGCTCGCGGCCGCCCGCGGGCGCGTCGGTGCGGTTGTACACGCCCGTCGGTGAGTCGGGCGGCGCGTCTTCCTCGATGGGCGGAGCGTCCCAACGCCCGTAGACGTCGAAGTCGCAGTATCCGCGCGCGTCGTACGTGGTGACCGCGGCACCTCGTTGTTCGAAGTAGTGCGCGAACCACCCGCCGCCGGTACCGAGGTCGAGCACGGTCGCGCCGGTCAGGTCGAGGGGAAAGCCGTAGTCGTGAATGTCGGCGCCGATGTCGTAGTCACCCCGGACCTCGACGCCGTTGTCGAAGTAGTAGCTGTGATACCACCACGGCACGGTCGCGCACTCCGCCTCGAACTCGGCCCGTTCGAGGCTGCTCGTGTACGCGAGTCGGTGGCCCGTACGGACCGGTGCCTCGTCGATCATTCTGATTTGCGGCGCGTGGCGACGACTGCGTATTCGCCGCACGTACGCAGGTCGGTTTCGAGGTCGTTCGATCCGGCGGGGAAGACGATTTCGGCCGCGTCGAATCCGCTCAACTGGCACAAGACGAGCATCGTCTCGGGAAACAGCGGATGTTGGTGCGTCGGGTCGACCCAGAACGACTTCAGCGCTCGGGGCGAATGCGGGTTCACCGTCTCGGCGATGAACACGCCACCGGGCTCGAGCTTCGCGAGCGACAGTTCGATGAGTTCGGGCAGCCGATCCTGCGGGATGTGCTCGATGAACTGTGCGCTGAAGACCGCTCCGAGCGATTGGTCGGCTTCCTTCGCGAGGTAGGCCAGCGCGTCTCCGTGCTCCACCTGGGCGCCGGTCGCGCGCGCCCGTTCGACCATCGCCAGGTCGAGATCGACGCCGCGGGCCGGGATGCCGGCTTCGGCGAGGAGCTCCAACATCTCGCCCCGCCCGGAGCCGAGGTCGAGCACGGGCGCATGCTCGCGGAGCAGCCCGACGTACACGGCCTGACGTTCGCGCACGAAGGGTGGCGGGCCGCGGAAGATGTCTTCGAAGCCGGGATACACGGCGGTCGATCCGGGTCCGTTGGTGAACGCGAGGGTGCGGCGCCCTCGTTCGTCGGTGCCGCGGAACAGGTGCTCGTCGGCCATGTACGGCGTGGCGGTGAGATCGTCGAAGAGAAAGCGCGCCTTCTCGCCGTCGGCGCGCGCGGCATCGACAGCCGCGACGAGCGCCTTTGCCTCGCGGGCGATCGCCGTGAAGCGGTCCTGCAGGGAGGTGATCGCCGGTCGCATCGCCGACAGGTCTTCGCCGACGCGGTCGGCCGACTCGGTCGCGTTCTCGGCGACGCCGGCGGTGACGGCGGAACGCATGTCGACGTCGGCGATGCGACCGGCCATCTCGCCCAGGCGCGCGCTCTCATCGGTGATACGACCCGCCACCTCGGTGACACGCCCCTCGAGTGAAGCCAGCCGCGCCTGCAACGCCGCGACCTCCTGCGCGGCGTTGCGGCGGTCGACGTCGGCGTTGCGCGCAACGCCCTCGATGGTCTCCAGCAACGCGAGGTCGATCTGATGGTGGTAGTGACGCTCGTAGAGCACGGCGCGACCGATCATTCGGCGCGCGACGCGGGTCATCGTGCCGAAGCGGCCGCCCATGTTCACGTCCGGCCCGTTCGCGATCAGGTGCCGGACCCGATCCGCCGCGTCTTGGTCACGCTCCTGCGTGCTCATCCTCTACCTCGGATCGCGTCGAGCCGACCTTGCACGAATGCAGTGCGGGATCCGACTCCGTGATGATTGCGTATGTGTTCGTATGCTCGCACACCGATTGAACGCGACCGGGCGCGGTCGGCGACGACCTCACGCATCGCGTTCGCGGCAGCATCGACGTCGGGTTCCGCCCACGGCGTCCCCGGCGGGTAGGGAGCGCACCCGTACGGAATTTCGGTCAGCGCGTACGGAACGAGGTATCCCGTGTCTGCGGTCATGAACTCGAGGTTTCCGGAGTATGCGGTCGCGATCACGGGGCGGCCGGCGGCCATCGCCTCGGCGAGCGTGAGCCCGTACCCCTCCGCCCGGTGGAGCGACACGTAACAGTCACACGCGCGCACCAGGGCGCGTTGGCGTGTATCGCTCTCGTGCCCGTTGCGGACTTCGATGTCGTGGCGGTCGCCCGCCGCGCCGGCGAGGCGCGCCATCGCCACAGGTGAGCGTTCGCCGTTCACGCCCTTCACGAGCAACCGAGGCCCTTCACCCGGGTCGAACGCGCGTCGGAACGCTTCGATGACGGCGAGTGGATTCTTGCGTTCGAACCCGCTGAGGAAGTCGAAACAGAACAGGAAGACGAAGTCGTCGGTCAGACCGAGGGCCGTGCGGTCGACACTCGGTTCGAGAGCCGCAGCTTCGAGATCCGCGACGGCGATGGGCGGCGCGAAGACGTGGATCGGCGCGTCGATCATCGATGCGAGCGCATTGGCCGCGTGGCTGCTGTACACCCAGACTTCGTCGACGAGCCGCGCGCTGCGCGCCATCCACTCGGGGAAGGCCTCGACCTCCCACGCCCACACGCCCACGGTCGGCGTGCCGACCGGGTGGCGGTCGCCCAGGTGGTCGTGGAGCAGCGGGAACTGATCTGCGTTCACGCACGCGATGGTGACGTCGTACGTGGTCGCAGAGTCGTCGACCGCAAACGAAGACTGTTGGCGGCTCGGCGTCGCGTTGCACGTTCGGAGGGCGACGGGAGAACCGTTCTCGTGCAGCACGTCGAAGAGCCCACGCGCTACCGCGCCCAGACCGTCTTCGGCGCGTATGTAGCCGACGAGGTTGACGCCTTCGGGTCGGCTCGCGTCGGGCGAACCGATTCGGGTCGGTGGGGGAGCGCAGGTCAGAGGGAGTCCGGCCCGCGCACTGCCGTGCGTTCTCATCCAGTCGACCAGGCGATCACCGTCGTCGCCGGCGAGATCGCCGAAGTGACCGGCGAGGTCGGAGCGTTCCTCGTAGATCGAGCGGATGTAGCGGGGGATGCGCGCGACCCCCGTTCCCGCGGGCGCCGCGAACCAGCGCATGAATGCCGGGCCGTCGCGAGTGTCGAAGGGATCGGGAAGCGCGGGCGACGCCCCCGACATCTCCGCGGCGACCAGGGCGTCGGAGTAAAGGCGGCGCATGCGGTCGTCGATGCGTATGCCGTCGGTCGTGAAGTCGTAGCGGTAGGCGCCGTCGATCGCGTCCAGATAGCCCGCCCTCATCAATTGACTCGCGTAACGCTGACAGAGATGGGCGAGGGCCGGTCGGTCGTCGAGCCGCACCCGCGGCCGGTCACCCTGGTGTTTGCTCAGCAGGTGGGGGCGGAGCGGTTCGAACCCGCTGTAGTGCATGAAGCGCAGCGGCTGGCCGTTCACTTCGTAGGCGTCGGATCCCCGCTTCACGACGCGGTCGTAGAGGTTCCAGTACGCGACGTTGTACCCGGGGTCGCGAACGATCCCGGGTTCGAAGTAGCCGGGCACGAAGTCGATCCAGCGTTGGTCGACGAAGAGGCCGTCGTGCACCGCGATGCGACACTCGCGGCGCAGGCGTTCGCCCCACCACGACAAGAACGCGTCGGCGTCGCTCGAGACGGCGATGAAGCCCAGGTTGAAGACGCCCGCGAGCCGGATCTCGCGCTCCCCCGGGAGCAGGCCGTCGCGGGGAATCGGGCTCGTGGTGTGCGGCGTGAGCACGATCGAGTGCCGGCGTGCGAGATCGTCCATGTCCGAGAGCGACGCGAAGACCTCGATGTCGGGATCGAGGTAGCACGCGACCTCGTGCTCCTCGAGTAGGTACTGCAGGAGCCAGGGCTTCACCGCGGTCGCGAGCTCGAGGACGGTGTAGATCGTCGCCATGAAGTGGAACTCACGGGGCGTGATATCCAGATCGCCCGGGCGAATTACGTCGAAAGGCTCGAGCTCGTCGTCGACGTCCCCGCGCTCGTCGTCGAGCACGAGCACCGCGAGAGAAGCCTCCGGATCGCTGCGCCGCAACGACGTCGCGAGCACCCGCGCGTGGGCCAGATAGTTGCGCGCGATCACCGTGCAGAACTTCATCGTTCGTCCCCCGGGGGCGAGTGCACAGCAACGGATTATCAGAACGGGAACGTCAATTGCTCGATGCACGGATCGCCGGACGCGGTGGCTGCCGTCCGACCCGTGTCAACACCAGCAAGCTTGATCGACGCGGGCCCGTCGATCGGGCTTTCGCGAGTCGCTGCGCGTCGCTACGGTTCGGTTCGGCCGTAGCGCCGTGGCGGACAGACCGCAATGAGCCCGGGGCGACCGATGACAGAGCGGATTGCAGACGGGCGCGCGCCGCGACGGCGCGGGTTACGGAGTCGCGTGTTGCGTACGCGCGTCGTGCGGTGTCACGGCCTCCGGATCCGCGTGTCGATCCCTGACCGCGGGCGGGCCGACCGGCTGACGACGACTGATCAGCTTGCCGTCGCGACCGGCACCGACTCCTCCCAGATGCCGAACGCCTTCCAGAGGCGCCGGCTGAACGAGGTCACGAGGCCGAGCTCCACGAGCAGCTCGCGCACCTTGCGCAGCGACGCCTGTGTCTGTTCGCGTGCGAGCGACCCGGGCCCGTACGCCTCGGCGATGACCGGCTTCGGGATGTCGTAGGTGCGCACCAATGCCGCGGGCGGGCGCATCATCACGCCGGCCATCGTCGTGAGGATGACGGGAGCCATCGTCGCGATGCGTTGGCGCTGCCACCAGCTGAGCGTGGGTGTGTTGGTGCGCAGGTACTGCCGCGCGAACGAGAGATGGCGCGCTTCCTCGGTCACGTGAATGCGCATGATCCGCTCGAGCAGCGGGTGCAGCTCGCGACCGGAGCGCAACGCGGTTCGTTGCACGTGGTCGATCGGATCCTCACCCGCGAGTACGAAGACGAAGAACATCGAGGGGAACCGGCGGGCCATCCAGATGACGCGCCGGGCTCCGAACTTGAGATCCCACCGCAGGCCGGGAACGGGGAGCCCGCAGCGGTTGACGAACTCCTGGAACATCAACGAGTGCTGCGCTTCCTCGATCACCTCGTGATACGTGTAGCGGAACTCGGGGCTGTTGTCGGGAAGCCCGAACGCGAACTCGAGCAGTCCGCGCTTGAGGATGCTCTCGAACTGCAGACCCGCCTTCATGTTCGTCGCGATGCTGTGCAACCCGATGCGCGCGCGCACGTCGGGCGGCTGGCTGCGGTACCACGCGGTTGCACCGAGCGCGCTGTCGTCGGAGAGCTCCCAGCGCGGATCGGTCGGATCGATCTGGAACTCGGGCTCGTCCCATGCGATGTCGGCGTACGCGTCGAAGTGCTTCACCACCGACTGGTGGGAGAGACGGGCGACGAGCTCGCCGAAGCGGTCGGCGCGTTGTTCTTCGTCGAGAACGATGCTGTCGGTCACGATCTTCCTCCGGGGGTGTGCGGGAAGTACGGGGCGGTGATCGCGTTGAACGCGGTGAGGACGGCGTCGAGCTCGCCCGCTTGCAAACCGTTCAAGCGCCCGAGCGACAGCCCTTCGAGGAGGCTGAACGACAGGCGCAAGCCGACGCGGGCGAACTCCGCGTCGAGCAGCGCGTCGGGAAAGAGCTTGCGGAACGTCGCGAGCGCGTTCTCGAAGAAGCGCGCCTCGAGGTCGACGAAGCGCGCGTGCAGGGCCGGATCGGCGCGGGCTGCGACGACGAGCTCCAGCCACGCCTCGAAGCTGTCGCTGAAACAGTTCTCGTGCAGGAGCCGCATGGCGGCCGCCGGAGTGCGCTGCTCGGGCGGGAAGTTCGCGAACGTCGTCTCGAACTCCTCGATCCGGCGCTCCAGCAGGTGTTCGAGCGCGGCGAGCACGAGGTCTTCCTTGGTGGGGAAGTGGTGGACCTGGGCGCCCCGCGAGACTCCGGCCCGGCGGACGACCTCGGTCGTACTGGTGGCGGCCCAGCCCCGCTCGACGAGGGACGCGATCGTGGCGTCGAGGAGGCGGGCCCGGGTCGCGGCGCTGCGTTCTGCCTGCGTACGACGGGTGGCGGCGGTTCCGGACGGGGCGATCATCCCGGCCAGTGTGGACGCCTATTTACATACAGTCAAGCCTGTATGTATCTGGAGTCCGGAGTTTTCCCGCCGACCCGGTCCGGCGGGGACGCTCTACGTGGCGTCGTGGAAGACGAGACCGAGCGCGTGGCGGCGACCGGAGCGGACGGTGCTGAGACCATGGCGCATCGGCGCCGACGACCAGCCGCGCTTCGTTCGGATCGGCCGATCGCGGGTCGTGAACACGAGTGCGTGGCCTTGAGGGATGTCGGTCGCCGTCGCGCGTGACTGGGCGCGGGGTCGTTGCTCGACGGCCACGAACTCGCCACCGGCGAAGTCGATGCCCGGCCGCTCGAGGCCGACGACGACCTGCAACGGAAATACGAGATCGCCGTAGAGGTCGCGGTGCAGCGCGTTCCAGTCGCCGGTCTCGTAGCGCAGGATCAACGGCGTCGATCGCGTCTGACCCGCGGTGTGACATTGCTCGAGCCACTCGTCGAGATCGTCCGGCCACGGCGCGGGTTGCCCGCGCCGCGCCGCCCATTCCCGCGCGATCGGCAGGAGGTGCGGCCAGAACGCGGCGCGCAACGTGCGCACGACGTTCGGCAGCGGAGTGGAGAAGTAACGGTACTGGCCTTCGCCGAACCGGTGGCGGGCCATGTCGATCGTCGATCGGAAGCGCGTGTCGTCGTCGTACAAAGCGACGACGGCGGCGCAATCCGCGTCGTTCAGTACCGGCCCGGCGAGGGCGACGCCGGTGTCGTCGAGACCTGCGATCGTCGCCGGCCAGTCGCACGCGTCGACACGGTCGGGGATGGGGCGGTCGAGCATGGAATCGTCGCTGGCGCGGGATGACGCGCTCACGACAGACCCGTTTCGCGCACCGTGATGCTGAGTCTCCCGGGGAACCCGAGATCGAACGGTGCGGTGCCCGGGAACACCTTCGGAACGCCGTGAAAGATGCGCCGGTTCTCGCGCCCGAAGACCAGCAGATCTCCGCTTGCCATCGCGAGGTCGGTGAATGGACCGACGCGCCGGTCGACGTCCGCAAGCCGGAACGTGCATGTATCGCCGAGGCTGAGTGTGACCACCGGTGCGTCGGAGGGCTCCTCGCCGTCCTGATGCAGGCCGAGGCGCGCAGTGTCGGGATAGAGGTTCACGATCGCGGCGTCGGGCGAGTACGCGGCGGCTTCCGCGCTATCCGCGCCGTACGCGGCCGCAACTGCTCCGCGCCCCAGCTCGACGAGGGCCTCCGGCAGCGGCTTCACGGGTGCGCCGTCGGTGTCGTCCGCGGTCTTCGAATACACGTACGGGTACCAGTGCCAGCCGAGGCACACCGACTGCACGCTCATCAGATGACCCGTCGGCACTCGAGGTCGCCGCAGTCCGGCGGGTGGGCGCGCCCACGCGCGGAAATCGTCAGCGAGTCGCCGTTGGGCGCCCCGGTCGAGCCAGTTGGGGACGTGCACGACTCCCGGGAGGACGTGCTGCGGCGTAGGCGGGCGCGCGTCGGCGGCGAAGGTCAATGACGTCTGGTGCGCGGGCTGCGAGGTCGTGAGCTCGGTCGGGGGTGAGACGGGCTCGCCCCCACGGCGGCTCCGGGCGCCTCGGCGGCGGGTCGTCGGCGGGTCGGTGGTCACGCCGTTTCCAACGCCAACAACATGCGTTTGGCTTCCACGCCCCCGAGATAACCGCCCATCGTGCCGTCGGAGCGCACGACGCGGTGGCACGGAACGACGACCGGCAACGGATTCGTCGCGCAGGCGGTGCCGACCGCGCGGACGGCCTTGGGGTTGCCCGAGAGGCGAGCGACCGAGGCGTAGGTGGCGGTGTCTCCGTAGTCGATCTCGGAAAGGTGCAGCAGCACCGTGCGCCGGAACCCTCGGGCGAGGCGGCGGTCGAGGGGCAGGTCGAACGTGCGGCGGCGCCCGGCGAAGTATTCGTCGAGCTCGCGGGCGGCCGCGTCGAGGCGGACGGGAGCATCGAGGATCCGGGGGCTGATGCGGTCGGACAGCGACTGCAGCACGGCGTCGTAGTCCTCATGGGAGAACGCAACGCGCACGAGCCCGACGTCGGTCGCCGCGAGCAGCAGGCCGCCGATCGGGCTGTCGACAATGCGGTAGGCGATGTCGAGGACGCCGTCGGTCTGGGCCCGCGCGGTCAGCCGGTCGTGCAGGTCGTGCAGGTGCGCCGGTGTGTCGGGAAACGCCCGCAGCAAGACGCGAGCCGGATCATCGTGCGTGTTCATCGGCATTCTCGTTTCTCGGCGAACTTCGGTAGGCCGACGTCGGGATGGGTGCGCAGGTTCGCGATGCCGTCGGCGGCCGCGCGCCGGGCCGCGTCGGTGGTGCCGCCGAGAATCCGCGCGACGTCGGCGTACGGCAAGCCGGCGAGATAGTGGTACGCGATCGCCTGGCGCTGTTTGGGAGGTAGTTGCGCGAGCGCGGTCGTGACGTCGACCGGCGTGCGGTCGATGTGACTGTCGGCGGCGGGAACCGACGACGCGTCGGTGAGCTCGGCGGTCGGCCGGGCGCGCCGCGCCGCGGTGCGCGTCACGTCGATGGCTTTGCGATGCGCGATCGTGACGAGCCACGCCTCGACGTTCGCGTCGGGCGGAAGATCCGCGTAGGCCTTCAGCGCGGAGAGGAATGTCTCCGACCACGCGTCGTCGGCGTCGACCGGTCCGAGCACCGCGCGACAGACGCGCAGCACCGTCGGGCCGTGGATCGCGACCACCTGTTCGAAGGGCCGGCGCACGAAGGGCTGCTTGCTCTTCACGTTGTGTAGACGCTCCGCACACGTGGTTCGTGAGATCGAGCTCGCCGAACGGTAGGCGCCCGCCCCGAGAGCTCACTCGGCATGCACTTACACGCCGTTACCGGTGTGGCGGCGGTCACGTGCCAGTGCCAGCGAGGTCACGATCCGTAGCGGTCGAAGCCGGTGATATGCGCCCGTTTGACGCTTACGGTGAGACATATGGCTCGCTACGTGGGTTTGTGCCTTGCGTTCGCGCTGAGCGTGAGTCATTGTGTACCGGGCGGGGTGACGACGACGACGTAGCAACACGCGGCGTGGTCGGCAGTCCGGGGCGATGTCGGTCGCATGGGATGGCGACCGAAACACAGGTCGGTGGCGGAGCCGCCGATCCGGGGCGGAAGGTAATCGGGGCTCGGGCATGGATGCGGGGTGGGTGCTACGTCGCGCACACAGTGAGCGCAGATGGTACGGACGCGCGGCGGCGACGCCGGCGTTCGGCCGGGATCGGATCGCGCCGGCGGCTTGCGGTGCCTTCCGCCCCGATGCTCTCTCTTTTCACGCGATCGACCGCACTGCGATCGGCGACTCGGGACCACGGCACGTGGGGCGCACTGGTCCCGGGGAGCTTGGTCGCGGTTCGTTCGAACGACACAGATGTAACGGACACGGCAGGCGGGCTTTTTCCGTCCCGCCTGTACCGAGACAAAGGGGCGGGCTGATCTCGGCAAGTTCCTGAACGCAAAGCAAGAAGCAATGGGCGACGTGATGATCCGCAGGCCGTGTTTTGGTCGCCTGGCCTGCGAGGAGCGAGTGGCGAAACCGACGCCGAGTCGAAGTTTCATTTCACTCATTCCAAGGAGCATCACGTCATGAAGAAGTTCACACTCAAGAAGAAGATGATCGCCGGGGCGGCGGCAGGAGCCCTCGTCCTCGGTGTTGCCGGTGGGGCGTTCGCGTTCTGGACCACTGGTGGTTCCGGTACCGGGACTGCTGCAACCTCAAGCACGAACGCCATCGCGGTCAACCAGACGACAAGCTCGACTGCGTTGGTTCCCGATGGTTCTACGACGCTGTCAGGTGACTTCACCAACAGCACGAACCCCGGCCCGGTGTACATCACGACGGTGTCAGCTTCGATCGACACGTTCAGTCTCGCGGCTGACGCCACCAAGCCTGCTTGCACCGACGCCGACTTCACGTTGACGACGGCGTCTGTCCCGGTGGGTGCCGACGTGGCGCACACCGCGGTAGGTGGGCACACCGGCTCGTGGAGCGGCATCGTTCTCAAGATGAACGACAGCGCTTTGAACCAGGACAACTGCAAGAACATCAGCGTTCCGCTGACCTACTCGGCGAGCTAGTCGGGCGGGCTTCCGGTGTAGGCGACGGATTGCCTTTCCGGTAGGTGAGTGCGGTCGGTTCGGCCGGGCCGTGAATCTTCGGATCTACGGCTCGGCTGAGCACCGTGTTCATGGTTGGTCGATGAGGTGTGGTCAGCGATAGAGGCCAGAGGCTGGTGCTTCTGGGGTCGATCGGTGCTCTCACCACGACGGTGCGAGTCGAGAGGAACAGTGACGTGACGTTGGTTCGGCGAGTGAGAGCGATGGGACGGCGAGGTTTCCTTGCCGCGTCCGTGTTCGCGCTCGTTGTCGCGCTCACCGGGTATTTCGTGGGGGACGCGTTGGCGGCTGCGAAGCCTGCGGCCCCGACGCTCACCGGGACGCCCACGAACCCGACGGCCACTACGACGACCGCTCCGGCGACCTTCACGTTCACGGACTCGGCCGGTCTGACGTTCAAGTGCGGGTTGGACAGTGCCGCGCTGGCGGCGTGTGCGAGCCCGAAGACCTACTCCGCGTTGGCGCAGGGGTTCCACACGTTCCAGGTCGTGGCGTTCTCGGGGGCGACGGCGAGCAACCCGACCTCCTTCTCGTGGGCGATCGTTCCGCCCAAGCCGGTGATCGGTGCACATCCGACCGACCCGACCGGCGCGACGACGGCGACGTTCACCTACACCGACGCGCAGTCCGGTGTGGGGTTCAAGTGCTCACTTGACTCTGCCGCCTTCTCCTCGTGTGGCACCAGTGGGGTCACGTACTCGAACCTGGCCGCGGGCGCGCATGTGTTTCAGGTCGAAGCGCAGATCGGCTCGAATCCGCCGAGCCCGGTGTCCCGGTTCTTTTGGACGGTCGACCGGGCCGCGCCGACGATCACGGTGACGTTCCCGATCGAGGGTCGGTCGTACAACGCGCCGGGCTGGACCGCCGGATGCTCCACGGCCGGCATCTGCGGTACGGCGACCGACGGGACCGCCGTCTCGGGTGTGGCCGTTGCCATCCAACAGCTGTCGACCGGCAGATACTGGAACGGTTCGGCGTTCTCGTCAGCTGCCCAAGTGTTCAACACGGCAAGCGAGACGACGGCGTGGATCTACGCGTTGGCTCGGCCGGTCGACGGTCGGTACACGGTGTCAGTGCGTGCCACCGACACGTTGGGCAACACCACCTCGAATGCTGATCTGACGAAGCGGACGTTCACGATCGACACGGTGGCTCCCGCGGCGCCGGTGCTCGGACAGAAGCCCACGAACCCGACTACGAACGCGACGGCCGCGTTCGACTTCACCGACACGAGTCCGACGACGTTTACCTGCCGCCTGGACGGTGGTGCCGCAACCGCATGCACGGCTCAGAGTGACCCTGCACAGGGCAAAGCGCAGTACAGCGGACTGGCGCAAGGTTCGCACTGCTTCGCTGTGTTCGCGACCGATCTTGCCTTCAACGTCGGCCCGACCACCACGTACTGCTGGACGATAACCGCCACTAACACTGCGAAGACGATCACCGCGACCTCGGGCACGCCGCAGGGTGCGACGCCTAACACGAACTTCAGCTCACCCCTCGTCGCGAAGGTCACGGCCTCGATGAACAACCCGGTGCCGAACGCGTCGGTGACGTTCACGGCACCCGCGTCGGGAGCGTCCGGTACTTTCGCGTCACCGTGCTCCGGCCGGACGTGCGTCGTCACAACGAACGCGAATGGCATCGCGACCGCGCCGACGTTCAAGGCGAACGGCACCTCCGGGAGCTACACGGTCACCGCGACCGTGACCGGGGCTGCGACCGCGGCGAGCTTCTCGCTTTTCAACAGCGCGAGCTTCGCCGTTTCCGGTAACCCGGCGACACCGTTCTCTCCGGGTCTGAGCCAGACGCTGAACCTGTTGGTGACCAACCCGAACCCGTCCGCCATGACAATTCCGATCGGTGGCATCGGGCTCACGATCGACACCGGCAACACCTTGTGCCCGGCGTTCGGCGGCATAGCACCGAACTTCACCTTCACGAGTGTCGGTATTGCGGTCAACGTGCCCGCGAACACCACCACCTCGGTATCGCTCACGTCGCTCGGCGTCGCGGCCAACAAGTTGCCGGTCCTGAAGATGAACAACACGTCGGTCAACCAAGACGCCTGCAAGCACATCACCCTCACGTTGCATTACACGAGTACCGGGTCGGGATCATGAACCTGCATCCGATCCGCCGCACCAAGTCGACCGATGCCGAGACCCCTTCGCCGATGCGGGCCGATCGACTCGCGCAGTCCGAGCAACGCTTCCACCACCGCGTTCGGAACACCATCGCGTTGCTCGTGCTCGTCGGCGGCGGGTTGTTCGGCATCCACGCCGCGTCCGCTTACTTCACGTCAAACGGTGCAGGTACTGGTAGCGGCACGGCCGGAACGCTCGTGGCACCGTCGGGTGTGACGGCGACGGCCGCGCAGAGACTGTTCCCCGGCGGGAATGCTGACCTCTCCGTGACGCTCAACAACACCAACAGCTACTCGATCGAGGTCGCGGGTATTGCGCAAGGCGGATCGATAACGGTGTCTTCGGGCTGCACGACGCCCGCGGTCACCGTGCCAACGCAGACACTGGCCAGCCCGGTGACCGTCGCCCCGGGTACGCACACCGTGACCATCCCGAACGGTTTGTCGATGGGCATCGCCTCGAGTAGCGACTGCCAGGACGCGACGTTCAGCACGATCCCGATCACGTTGACGGTGAAGGCACCATGACCGCCATCGACCTCACGCGTGTCCAGCGTCGGTTGAGGCAGCGTCGCCGCAAGTCGATCCTGGCCTTGATCGTCGCACTTGTCGTCCTCGGTACCGCGGGCACCGCTCTCGCGTTCTGGACAGGCTCCTCCAACGGTTCCGCCGCGGCGCAAGCGGACAAGCTGAACGCGGGTACCACGCCGTCGCTCATCGCGAGCGGCCAGGGCGTCATCGCGAGTTGGGCGCAAAGCACGCTCGCAGCCACGGGCCAGCCCGCGACCGGGTACACGATCAGCCGTTACAACGCAGCAACCGGGGGTAGCGCAGTCGGCGGTTGCACCGGTGTCGTCAGCGCACTCAGTTGCACCGAGTCGAACGTCACGCCGGGTACTTGGTTCTACGGCGTTGCTCCGCGTTTCGACAACTGGCTCGGCGCCGAGGGCACGCGTACATCGGTCACCGTGAGTGCCGCCACGTTCTCCATCACCGCGAACCAGTTCTTCAAGACCTTGCCCGCCACGATCGCGGGCGGAACGATCACGCACTTCGCCAACAACGACACGGTCATCTTCCACCTCGACACCCCCGGTGGCACAAGCCTGACCGCCAGCATCTCGAGCGTTGACGGTACGGGTCAGGCCGGATCACCGACGCCGTTCACGGTGACGGTCCCCATAGGCACGGTGCAAGGCAGTCACACCATCGTCGCCGTCGGCGCGAGCGGATCCCAGGCGACGAGCGGCACACTCTTCATCGACACGACGAGCCCGACCGCGGCACTTGTCAACTCACCGGTAGGCGGTGCCGTGTTCCGCGCGGCCACGGTGCCAGCAACCTTCACCGGTACCGCCAACGACAACTCCGGCGGTAGCGGGTTGAACACGGACAGCACCACGTTCACCCTGCAGCGACCCGACAGCTCCTACTGGACGGGCACGACGTGGCAAGCGGGCGTGTTCAACCTGGCGACGAGCAACTCGGCGACAACGGGGAACACGGCTTCTCCTTGGACGAGCAATGTCACCATGCCGATTTGGTCCGGTGCCGCGACTCCGGACGGCGCCTACACAATCAAGGCGACGGCGACCGACAAGGCCGGCAACCCCTTCCCTGGCACCGCGGTCACCTTCACGCTCGACAAGACCAACCCTCTGACAGCATCCGTCACCGCTCCGTCTGGGGGAAGCCAGTTCAAGGGTGCATCCGTGCCGGCCGTAACCGGTAGCGCCGCAGACAACGCGGGCGGTTCGGGCCTCAGCACCAACAGCACCACCTTCACAATCCAGCGGTCCACCGACAACAACTACTGGAACAGCACGACGAGCACCTGGCAGGTCACCGCTTTCAACCTGGCGACCGCACACGTCGCGACGACCAGTGGCACCGCGGCCACCTGGACGACTTCCGCTACGCCTCCCTGGATCCCACAGGTGGATGGCGTCTACACGATTCAGGCGACCGCGACAGACAACGCAGGCAACTTCCTCACCGGTAGTCAAGTGACCTTCACTCTCGACAACACCGCACCGACGGTGACGAATGTTTCTTCGACTTTGGCGGACGGGAGCTACAAGGCGGGGCAGGATGTTCCTGTGACGGTGACGTTCTCCGAGAATGTGACCGTGACTGGGGCGCCGCAGCTGACGTTGGCTACGGGGACGCCGGCGACGACGGCGGT
>JAODBI010000350.1 GCA_025463875.1 Actinomycetes bacterium | reverse complement strand
CGCAGGCGGTCATCCCCGGCGGCGTCAACTCCCCGGTGCGCGCCTTCGGTTCGGTCGGTGGCGAGCCGTTCTTCGTCGCCCGCGCCCACGGCAGCCGGATCGTCGACACCGACGGTCGCGAGTACCTCGACTACGTGCAGTCGTGGGGTGCGTCGATCCTGGGGCACGCGCACCCGAAGGTCGTCGAGGCGGTACAGAAGGCGGCCGCCGACGGGACCTCGTACGGCGCGCCGACGCCGCGCGAGGTCGAGCTCGTCGAGGCGATCTGTGCACGCGTGCCGTCGGTCGAGAAGGCCCGGCTCGTGTCGTCGGGCACCGAAGCGGCGATGACGGCGGTCCGGCTGGCGCGCGGTGCGACCGGTCGCGACAAGATCGTGAAGTTCGCCGGCTGTTATCACGGTCATCTGGACGCCCTGCTCGTGCAGGCCGGCAGCGGCGTGGCGACCCTCGGACTCCCGGGCTCCGCCGGAGTCACGCCGGGAACCGTGGCCGACACCATCGTCGTCCCCTACAACGATGTCGCCGCGCTCGACGCGGCCCTGGCCGAGCACGGCGCACAGACCGCGGCCATCCTGGTCGAGCCGATCGCGGCGAACATGGGGCTCGTCGCACCGGCCGACGGCTTCCTCGCCGCGCTGCGCGAGCGAGCGACCGAGTACGGAGCACTCCTCGTCTTCGACGAGGTGATCACGGGATTTCGCGTCGGGCTCGGCGGTGCACAGGGGCGCTACGGCATCACGCCCGACCTGTCGATCTTCGGGAAGGTCATCGGCGGCGGGCTGCCGCTCGCCGCGGTCGGCGGACGAGCCGACGTGATGGATGCGCTCGCGCCGCTCGGACCCGTGTACCAGGCCGGGACCCTGTCCGGGAACCCGCTCGCGACCGCGGCCGGCCTCGCGGTGCTCGAGCAGCTCGACGCGGGTTCCTACGACGAGCTCGAACACATCGCCCGGCGCTTCGCGGACGGGTTGCGCAAGGCGTTCGCGGGCGCGGGAGTCGCGGCGCAGGTCACGCGTACGTTCACCCTGCTCGGGATCTTCTTCGCCGACGCGCCCGTCACCGACTACGCAGCGGCCCGACGCGCCGATCACGCCGCGTACGCGCGGCTATTCCACTCCCTGCTCGACCGAGGCGTGTTCTTCGCGCCGAGCGGCTACGAGACGCTCTTCCCGAGCCTTGCGCACCGCGACGCGGACATCGACGTGACGCTCGACGCCGTGGCGGCCGCCGCGACCGAGATCGCGGCGACGGCCTGAGGACTCGCAACAGCACTCGCGGACGGCGCTACTTCTTCTCGCGGTCTTCGCGGCGCTGACGCACGCGGTCCATGTAGAAGAGCGAGCCCGCGAACAAGAACACCATGATCGAGAACGCGATGAACGCCGCGCCGCCGTCCTTGCTCGCGTCGATCAGTTGCTGAGCGATGACCATCGTCGCTTCTCCCTACTCGCTCGGGGCCGGCACCGGCGTGAGCGCGGCGCGCTTGCGGGCCCGTTCGTCCTGTTCCCACCAGTGCAGTCCGAGGAGCGAGAGCCCGAAGAACAGCAGAGAGAACAGCCAGTAGAAGACGACCGGCTTACGGACCGATCCGTAGTCGTAGCTGAGCACGATGAAGTGCGTCGGCTTGAGTGGGTCGCACACCGGACCGTTCGCGCCGTTCACGATCGTGCCGGTCGCGTCCTTGCGCGCCAGGCAGATCTCCATCGTGGCGTACCGGTGGCGGTGCCAGAAGAAGTTCTGCGTCTTGTCGATGTACTGGAACGACTTCGAGCCCGGGAACGCGAGCAGGTAGTCGGTCGACGAGCTGATGTTCAGCGTGGCGAACGGCTGCGGCTTCGCGGTCTGGCCGGCGACGACGGGCGCGGTCACGATCGCGGCGTCGATGGCCGGCTTCACCTGCGTGACGAGATCGGGCGTACCAGCGATCCCCTTGGCCGGGAGTTCGCGCACCGGCGCGATCTTCGAGGCGTCGGGAGTGTCGACGACTTCGACGACCTTCCAGGACGCGGAGTTTCCGTGGGGCGGGTCGAGGTCGCTGTTGCCGGTCGCGCTGCCGGGCGTGGTGAGCCAGAGCGTGGTGAGCAGGACCAGGAAACCGGAGAGCCCGGCCGCCGCGACCAGGAACCCGAGCCGCGCACCGAGGTTGGTGCCGAGGAGCAGGTAGGTCGATCCGCAGAACAGGCCCACGGCGCAGAGCACGGTGAGCACACCGATCGCGGTCGGGTTCCAGAGGTTGGCGGGCGCGCCCTCGGCCAGAATCGCATGCAGAACAGCCACCGTCACCCCTTCTTCGCAGCTGTGGTAGTGGTCGTCGGCGGCGCCTTGGAGGCCTTGCCGCCGCTCGGTCCCAGGTCGCACACCGGCGTCACCCCCGTGTACGTCGTCGACTCCATGCAGTAGCGCTCGTAGTAGATGATCTGCTTGATCTGATCCTCGGTGAGCATCGCGCCGAGGTGCGGCGCCGCGGTGGTCTTCACCTGCACGAAGCCGGGCATCTTCCCAGAGCCGATGCCGGCGTTGCCGTAGGGCTTGAACGGCGCGGAACCGTTCGAGACGAAGTCGAGCTGCGCCGCGAATCCGCCGTCGGCGTCGGTACCGAATCTGCGCATCACGTCACCGGCCAGCAGGTTGAAACCGATACCGCCGCCGTTGCCACCGCCGCCACCGGAGAGACCGAGAATGTTGACGCTGTTGACACTCTCCAGACCGGTCACAGGGTCTTTGCCCGGCGGCACCGTCGGGTCGAACACCGACCAGCCTTCGGTGTGACAGCGCGCGCAGTTCAGCTCGAAGAGCAGCTGAGGGTCACTCACATTCGCGCGACGTCTCTTCCACTCCGTCGACCAGTTGACCGCGGCCTGAGCCGCCGTCACCACGTCCTTGGCGGTGAGATAGTCGCCGCACGCGACGGCCTGCTGCAACGGCTTGCCGGAAAGCGGCGTGGCCGCGTCGTCGGCCTTCTTCGTGAGATCGGTGCACTGTGTCGTGAGCTCGGCGTCGGAAGCACTGGGGACGGAGAGCGCCTTCGCCGCGGCCGTGCGTTTGGTGGCGAGGTCTTTCTGCGCCCCGGCGAGCGCGATCTTCGCCTGGGCGAGCTCGATGCCCGGACACGTCAGGTACTCGGGGCAGGTGTCCTTCGGATTGTCGGAACGCGCCACCTTGATCGCGTCGGCCTCGGCCTTCTGCGAATCCGCCGGGCTGATCTGGATCGACTCGATGTACGAGACGAGGTCGGAGATCGACTGATCGTTCTTCGGACCGCCACCGACGACCCCCCACGGCTG
>JAODBI010000390.1 GCA_025463875.1 Actinomycetes bacterium | reverse complement strand
CCGCGGAATGCCGCCCCCCTCGAAGTCCGTGCGCGCCCACTCCCGACGATGGTCGAAGAATCGGACGTTGTCGTCTTGTTGCTCGAGGGGCCGGATCTCGCGGTCGATGAACGCGTCGATCTCGGTGAGTGTGGCCGTGATCTCGGCCGGGATTTCGAAGTCCACGTGTCCTCCTCGCGCAGACGGACTCAGGGATGCAGCACGACCTTGATCGCACCGTGCGCACGGTCGCCCGCGACCTCGAACGCGCGCGGCGCTTCGTCGAGACCAAAGCGATGGGTGATGAGCGCGGGGATGATCTCGGGATGTTCGCCCAACACCTCGGCCGCCGTCTCGAATTCGCGGTGGCCGTGCGCCTCGCCGTAGACGAAAGCCGGCACGATCGTGACCTCGCGCATCTGCGCGTTCAGGAACGAGATGGAGATCGGCTCCCACGTGGTCGACACGAGCCCGAGCGTTCCCGCCCGTCGACAGGCGCGCACCGCGTCGTCGAAACCCGACGCCGTCCCCGCCGCCTCGAACACGATGTCGCAGTCGCGAGCGGCGCCGAGTCCGAGACCCAACGCCTCTGCGGCGCTCCGTTGCGCGTCGTGGCGGGCGACGATCGTCACGTCGGCACCGAGGTGGCGGGCCACAGTCGCGCTGAGCAGTCCGATCGTCCCCGCGCCGATCACGCCGACGCGCATCCCCGCTTCCACTCCGGCCCGGTTGCACGCGTGCAACGACACGGCCAGTGGTTCCACGATCGACGCGTCGGGGGCCTCGATTCCGCGAGGTAACGGCACCACGCACGACGACGGCACCACGACCTCGTCGGCCATGCCGCCGTCGACGAAGACGCCGAGCATCGACGCGGTCGTCTCGCGACACAGCTGAAACCGGCCGGCAGAACACTGCGCGCACCGACCGCACGGGACGAACGGATGTACCGCCACTTCGGTTCCGTCGTCGAGCACGCCCGCGATCTCGTGTCCCAACGTGCCGGCCGCGAGGCCGGTCCGCACCATCTCCAGATCGGACCCGCAGATTCCCGCGCCGCGCACGCGCACCCGGGTACCGGCGTGCCCGGGCGCGGGTACGTCGAGCACTCGGATCCCGGCTTCGGTGTTCCGGACGGCCCTCACAGGCCGCATTCTCGCACCGCTAGTCTGCGGCCGGTTCACGCAGCGCAGGAGGAACGCAATGCCGACGTCGGGCTCGATTCTGGGCAACCCCGTGCTTCGCAAGGAAGACCCCGGAATCCTCGAGGGTACGACGCAGTATTACGACGACCTCGCCGTCGCCGGGCTGCTGCACACCGCGTTCGTCCGCTCGACCGTCGCGCACGCCAACATCGAGGCGATCGACACGAGCGATGCGACCGGGATGCCCGGTGTCGTCGCGGTCTACACCGCGGCCGACTTCGACCTGCCCACGGTGCATGGCTTCGTCATGTTGCCACCGACGATGAACCGGCCGCCGCTCGCGAGCGAGAAGGTTCGCTTCGTCGGCGACATCGTCGCGATGGTGATCGCCGAGACCAAGGCCCAGGCCATGGATGCGGCGGAGACGGTGATCGTCGACTACGACGAGCTGCCCGCGGTCGCGACGATCGCCGACGCGCTCGCCGACGACGCGCCCGTCATCCACGCCGACCAGGGCTCCAACGTCGCCAACGCGATGGGCACCGGACCGGTCGAGGGCGTCCTCGACGACGCGGACCTGGTCGTCCGGGAGCTCATCGTCAACCAGCGCGTCGCGCCGGTTCCGATGGAGCCGGGCGGCATCGTCGCGGTCCCCGGCACGCCGGCCGGCGGCATGAGCATCTGGGCCTCCACGCAGGGTCCGCACGGTGTGCGCGACGAGATCGCGATGCTGCTCGGCCTCGATCCCGCGCTCATCACCGCCCGCAACGCGGCGGTCGGCGGCGGCTTCGGCGCGAAGCAGGGAATGACGGTGGAGCACCTGCTGGTCGCGAAGGCGGCCCTCACGCTGGGGCGACCGGTGAAATGGACCGAGACCCGTTCCGAGAACATGGTCGCGATGTGGCACGGCCGCGGGATGGTGCACGACGTCGAGCTGGGTCTGACGCGCGACGGCACGATCACCGGGCTCAAGGTGTTCACCAACGCGGAGGCGGGCGCCTACGCCGCGATCGGTGCGTTCCTGCCGTTCTTCACGCAGATGATGGCGGCGAACGTCTACGTCGTGCCGAAGGTCGAATACAACTGGCAGGCCGTCATCACGAACACCACGCCCGTCGCGGCCTACCGCGGCGCGGGCCGCCCGGAAGCGATCCACATGATGGAGCGCATCCTCGACATCGCGGCCGACGAGCTCGGCATCGATCCGGTCGAGATCCGGCGCAAGAACTTCATCCAGCCCGACGCGTTCCCATACATGCCGAACACGGGGTTGGGTGCGACCTACGACACCGGTGAGTACGAAAAAGCGCTCGATGCCGTCCTCGAGCACGCCGACTACGACGGGCTGCGTGTCGAGCAACAGGCGCGCCGCGACCGCCACGACCGCGTACTCATGGGCATCGGTGTGTCGTCGTATCTCGAGATCAGCGCGCCGATGGTGCTCACCAAGGAATTCGGCGCGGTCGAGATCGAAGACGACGGCACCGTCACCGCGCGCGTGGGAACCAGCGCACACGGCCAGGGTCACGAGACCGCGTTCTCGCAAATCGTCGCCGACACGCTCGGGGTTCCGTTCGAGAACGTGCGCGTGCTCCACTCCGACACCGACGAGGTGCCGCGCGGAGGCGGAACCGGCGGCTCGCGCTCCGGCCAGATCGGCGGCAGCGCGCTGCTCGTCGCCAGCCAGGAAGTGCTGACCCAGGCGAAGCGGCTCGCCGCGCACATGCTCGAGGCGAACGTCGACGACATCGTCGTCGGCGACAACGGGCTCGAGGTCGCGGGCGTGCCCGCCAGCAAGCTGGCGTGGTCGGATCTCGCGGCCGCGGCGAAGGATCCGGCGAAGCGGCCGGAAGGTGTCGCCGAGCGCCTGCAGCACGAGCTCGACTTCCAGTCGGGCGGCTCGTCGTTCCCGTTCGGCGCGCACGTCGCGGTCGTGGAGATCGACTCGGAGACGGGCCGGGTCGAGCTCGTCCGTCACATCGCGGTCGACGACTGCGGCACGATCATCAACCCGATGATCGTCGCGGGCCAGCAGCACGGCGGGATCGCGCAGGGCGTCGCGCAGGTGCTCTGGGAAGAAGTGCAGTACGACGACGACGCCAACCCGATCACCGCGAACCTCATGGACTACGCGATGCCGTCCGCGGCGGAGCTGCCGTCATATGAGACGTTCAACACGGTCACTCCGACGCCGCTGAACCCGCTCGGCGCGAAGGGCATCGGCGAGTCGGCCACGCTCGGTTCCACGCCCGCCGTGCACAACGCGATCATCGACGCGCTCTCCCCGCGCGGTATCCGTCACATCGACATGCCGTGCACCGCCGAGCGAGTGTGGCGGGCACTGCAGGGATGAGCCTGCACTGATGCGTGGCGAGTTCGCGCAACCGACACTGCGGCTCACCGAGTCTCAATACGCGACGATCGTCGGCAATTGCTACGACGGCCTGCCGAACGAGGCATGCGGTCTGCTGCTCGGCCCGCTCGGCGGGAAGGGCGAGCCGACGGGCCTGGTGTCGGAAGCGCGACCGTGCCGCAACGCCGACGCGTCGGCCATCACGTACACCGTCGACTCCCGCGACATGCTCGCCGCGATGCGCGCCGCCGAAGCCCGCGGCGACGAGATCGTCGGCGTGTGGCACTCGCACACGCACACCGAGGGCTACCCGTCACCGACCGACGTTCGTCAGGCCGTGGATCCGGCGTGGGTGTACGTGATCGTGTCGATGCGCGACCAGGTCCCGATGCTCCGGGCGTACCGCATCCGCGCCGGCAAGATCGACGAGATCCCGGTCGAGCTCGACCGGGGTTGACCGTCGGAGCGGGAATCCCGACCCGGGGAGTCGAGTTGTAACCTGCCGGTATGGCCGTCGAGATCAAGCTGCCCACGGTGTTGCGTGCCCAGGCCGACGGTCAGGCGACCGTTGCGGTCGACGGCGCAACCGTCGGCGAAGTCTTCAATGCGCTGCTCGAGCGTTATCCCGGTCTGCGGGGCAATCTCCTCGACGACGCGGGCAGCCTCCACAAGTTCGTGAACGTCTACAAGGACGACGACGACATCCGCTATCTCGACGGACTCGACACCAAGCTGGCCGACGGCG
>JAODBI010000382.1 GCA_025463875.1 Actinomycetes bacterium | reverse complement strand
TTCGCGACGTCCGTCTACCAGGCGATCGACGACTGATCGCCGTCCCGGCCCGGCGGCCGGTCCGAATTACCGGCCGCGCCGGTGTCCCCTCGTCGATTCCGTTGCGAAGATTCTTTGGAAGATTCGTCGCGACGTCGGTGCGCGCCCCGTTGCGGCGATTCGTCGGAAGATTCGTTCGAACGGAGCGGGCGGCACCGAGCCCTACGGCGACTGACCGAAAATCAATAGCCGAGCGTCTCCAACAGACGTAGCCAGATCTCGCTGATCGTCGGGAACGCAGGAACCGCGTGCCGCAGGCGTTCCAGCGTGACCTCGCCGACGATCGCGATCGTGGCCGAGTGCAACAGCTCGCTGACTCCCCGGCCGACGAACGTCGCTCCGACGATGACATGACGATCGTCGTCGACGACGAGCCGCGCCTGGCCGTGGTAGTCGTCGGAATGCAGCCGCGCGCCCGCGATCTGGCCGATGTCGAAGTCGACCACCTTGACGTTGACCTTCCGTTCGCGTGCCGCCGCCTCGCTCAGACCGACGCTCGCCACTTCCGGATCGGTGAACACCACCCGGGTGACCGCGATCGAGTCGGCGATCGCCGCCGGGCAGCTCGCGGCGCCTTCATCGCCGGCCGCGATCACGTCGCCACAGATGCGCGCCTGGTACTTGCCCATGTGCGTGAGCAGTGCCCGATGCGTCACGTCGCCCGCCGCGTACAGCCAGCCCTCCGCGACAGCCCGCACCCGAAGGTGGTCGTCGACGTCGATCCATTCGCCCGGGGCGAGCCCGACCACCTCCAGCCCGAGATCGCGCGTCCGCGGCTCGCGCCCCGTCGCTACCAGCACTTCCTGCGCGTGCACCACGGCTCCGTCGCCGAGCGTGACGTCGACGGTTCCGTCTGCCTTCCGGTCGACTTCCACCACCGTCGTCTCGGTCACCACCCAGATGCCGAGCTCCCGCAGCGCCCCGAGCACGGCGTCGCCGGCGAACGTCTCCATCTTCGCGAGCGGCCGCTCCTCCCGGACGAGCATCGTGACGTCGGCTCCGAGACTCTTCCATGCGCTGGCGAGCTCGACGCCCACCGCGCCGCCTCCGATCACGGCCAGGCTCTCCGGAACCCGCGGGGCCGAGATCGCTTCCCGGTTGGTCCACGGTTGCGCGGCGCGTAGTCCCGGGATGTCCGGTACCAACGGGTCACTGCCCGTGCAGATCGCGACCGCCCGGCGCGCGTCGAGCACTCGAACGCCCGCGTCCGTCTCGACCGTGACCTCGCGCACACCGGAGAGCCGGCCCCGGCCGCGCACCAGATCGATGCCGTGATCACGCAGCCACGGCAGCTGACCGTCGTCCTTCCAGTGCGACGCGAACTTGTCGCGGCGCTCCAACACCGCATCGACCGACAGCGTGCCTGTCGCCGCCTCGCGCGCACCCGCCACTGCACGGGCCTCGGCGAGCACGTGCGGGGGTCGCAACATCGCCTTGCTCGGGGTGCACGCGTAGTAGGAGCAGTCGCCACCGACAAGGTGCGACTCGACGATCGCGACACTCATCCCGTGCCCCGCGACACGCCCTGCGACGTTCTCGCCGGTCGACCCCGCCCCGATGACGACGACGTCGTAGGAATCCAATGTTTCATCCATGCCGGAATCATGCTGGCTGCGACGGCGCCGTGGCGACCACCACGGGCGCAACCGCGTCCACCCGGAGATCAGTCGACCGATCCGATGCTCACCGTCCCGTCGTCCGCGACCGACCAGCCGGGGTTGTGAGCAACCTCCCAGCAACACCCGGCTCCGTCGACGACGACTCCGGTGTATCCGCCCCACGGTGCGCGCTCCGGTTCCCGCAGCAACCGGCCGCCCGCCTCCACCATGCGCTCCACTTCCACATGCACCATCGCTTCGCTCTCGACGACGCGCGCGAGATTGAACTGCGGGTGGACCGTCGGTCCGAACTGCTCGTCGAACCCGCTCGCGATGAACAGTGCCAGCACCTGTCCGGGACCGAGCTGGACGAAGGTGACGTCGTCGGGGACGGCGAGCACCAGCCGCCAACCGAGGCCGTCGACGAAGTAGCGGGTTGCGGCTTCGAGGTCCTCGACGCGCAACGTGATGAGGTCGACTCGTGCGTCCATGGCGCATACCGTGACACGAACACGCATGCCGGTCTTGCAGGAATCGGACATCAGCTACCGAGAATGGGCGCCGCCGCTGGCGTGGCGCTCGGTCGTGAGCTACATGTCGAACGAGGTGCGCCGGCTCAGCGGCACCACCCCGACCGCACTCCTCGCCGAGCGGGGACTCACGAGTTGATTCAGTCGGCCTTCGGGTCGGCCGCGGAATCGCGCTCGGGTCCCATCGACGCGTAGAGCATGTCGAGGGTGACTTCGATGGTCTCGGTCGTGACCGCGTCGGGATCGACGAGGCGCGTCAACCCGAGGCCGCTGAACACCGAGCGGGAGAACTCGGCGAGCGCGCGCACCGCGTGCGGCGGCGCGCCGCGGACGAGACCGTGTTCCCGCGCGATCAACGACTCGATGACCGCCCTCTCGCGGCGCAGGCTCTCGATGAGCTTCGCTCGGGCCACGGGATTGCGACGCGCGTAGAGGACGAACTCGAGATACAGCGCGGAGAACGAGTCGTCGCTGAAAACGGTCGCCTCGAGCAGATCTCGGACGCGCGGGAACTGCTCGACGCGTTCGTGCGGTCCGCTCTCGAGCACCTCGGCCACCATGGCGAACTGACTCTCGGCCCGGTCGTCGAGGAGCGCGAGGAAGAGATCGTCCTTGCTCTTGAAGTTCGAGTACACGGCGCCCTTCGTGAAGCCGGCGTACGACGCGACGTCGTCGAGGGTCGCGCCGTGGAAGCCGTCACGCGCGAACACGATCGCGGCGGCCTCGAGCAGGTGCCGGCGGGTCAGCTCCCGGCGGCGCTCCGGCGTCAACGGCTCGAACGTCACCCGCGAAATCCCTTGTCAGACCGACGAGTCGGTGGAATACTCACGGGTATCCAAGAATCGAACGAGTACTTCACAGTCTCGAGCGTAGCAATCCCCGACTCCTCGGGCCGCGCCGGCGACTGGCTCGCCGTTCAGATCGCATGGGAGGACCGGATGGCCCAACTCCGCCGCCAGGCTCGGGTCCCGTCGCAACCACCGGCGACCACGACCACGCCGACCCCACCTCCCGCGCTCGACGTCCGCGGCGTCCGCAAGTCGTACGGCGCCACCGTCGCCCTCGACGGCGTCGACCTCGTGGTCGAACCGGGCACCATCGTCGGCCTGCTCGGCCGCAACGGCGCCGGGAAGACCTCGCTCGTCTCCGTGGTCGCCGGGCTCTTGCGACCGGACGCCGGACGCGTCCTCGTCGACGGAGTCGACATCGCCCATGAACCTCGGCGCGCTCGTGCGCTCATCGGGCTCGCTCCGCAGGACACCGGCGTGTATCTCCCGCTGTCCGTTCGCGACAACCTGCGGTTCTTCGGGGGCCTCTCCGACCTGCACGGTCGCGAGCGTGCGACCCGCATCGAGGAGGTGGGCGCCGCGCTCATGCTCGACGAGCTCATGGACAGACGCGCGCGCGATCTCTCCGGCGGCGAACGTCGTCGGCTGCACACCGCGATCGCAGTCCTGCACCGCCCGCGTCTCGTGCTCCTCGACGAGCCGACGACCGGGGCCGACGTGCAGACTCGCCGCGAACTACTGCGGCTCGTCACGAACCTGAGCCGCGAAGGGTCGGCCGTCGTCTACTCGACGCACTACCTCCAAGAGATCGAAGAGCTCGGCGCCGGCGTTGCGCTCATCGACCACGGACGCATTGTCGCCCGCGGCGCGCTCGACGAGTTGATCCGCCAGTACGGCTCGAGCGCACTCGAGCTGTCGTTCACCGGCGCGGTCCCGCCCGCGGCGAACGTCGCGGGATCGCGCGTGACCGGCACGACGGTCAGGATTGCGACCGACGACCCCGCCGCCACCGCCGCGCTCGTCCTCGGTGGGCTCGGCGCGGGCGCGTCGTCGCTGTGCTCGATGGAGATCGTGCGACCGACGCTCGAATCCGTGTTCACGACGCTCACGGGTCAGCGACTCTCCCGGGAAGTCGAACCCGCAGCATGAGCTCGGCCCGGCGACTCGGGACGATCGTTGCGCACGAGCTTCGGCTCGCGCGCCATGATCCCGTGTCGATCATGGTGCTGCTCGTGTTTCCCGTCATCACGATCGCATTCCTCAAGCCTGCCTTCCGCCCCGCGCTCGTCGAGGGCGGCTTCACGCACGCGAACGGCGCCGAACACGTCGTGCCGGGTCAGGCGGTGATGTCGGCGTTTTTCATCGTGTCGCTCGTGACGTTCTCGTTCTTCTCGGAGCACGGTTGGGCGACCTGGGACCGACTCCGAGCGAGTCGCGCGACCTCGTTCGAGATCATCGCGGGCAAGTCGCTGCCGCGCATCGCGATCGGGATCGCGCAGCTCGGCGTTCTGCTCATCGCCGGTGTGGTCCTGTTCGGTTTGCACATCCGCGGCAACGGCTTCGCACTCGTGCCGTTGATCGTCACATTCTCGGTGTGCCTGGTGCTCTTGGGTGTGGCTGTCACCGCCCTGTGCCGGACCGCGCAAGAAGCGGGCGCGTTCGCATATCTGGGGATGGTGCTCTTCGGCGCGATCGGCGGGGCGTTCGTGCCGTTCGACCTCCTGCCGGCGTGGGCGCGTGCGATCGCGCCCCTGACACCCACCTATTGGGCGATGCGGGGAATGCGTTCCGTCGTGCTCGACGGACAGGGCCTCGGCGGCGTCGGGCTTCCCTGCGCAGCCCTCGCCGGTATGGGCATCGTCTTCGCGTTCGTCGCGCGGCGACGCCTGCGCTTCGACGAGACGAAGTCGGGCTGGGCCTGAATCGGCACGCGCTCGCGGGACCGTGAATTGGCGCAGCGGTAAGAGCGCCACCGCATGAGCGCACGGAAATCGCGTGCGTGGCTACGGCAATCCGAACGCGTAGAGATTCCCGTCGGACGATCCCAGATACACCATCCCGTTCGCAACGACCACGCCGAGGCCGTCACGGGGTGCGGTCCAGAGCGGCGTGCACACTCTCGGACTGCCCGAACAGTTGACTGTGCCCGCCGCGTCGAATCCGAGCAGGTGTTGAGCCGCGCTGACGTACACAACCCCGTTGGCCACCGTCGGCGACCGGAAGCCTCCCCCCGAGCCGCCGGGGCTGGCTGTCCAAAGTGGAGTGCAGGTCTTCGGGACGCCTGAACAGTGCACGCTTCCCGCCGCGTCGAACGCAGAGAGCACTTCTCCGGACAGCTCGACAAAGACGTAGACGACTCCCTTCGCGACTGCAGCCGACGCAGCGACACCCGCGGTCGTGGCCGTCCAAAGTGGTGTGCAGGTCTTCGGCGTTCCCGAACAATGCGTACTTCCCGCGGCGTCGAACGCGTAGAGCCTCTTGTCGAAGGAGGCGATGTATACGACGCCACCTGCGATCGCAGGGGCCTGGGTGGAGATCATGCCGCCCGTCGCGGCCGTCCAGACCGGCGTGCACTTCTTGGGACTGCCGGAGCAGTGCGTCTTGCCGCTCGCGTCGAACGCATAGAGCTTGCCATCGCCCGAACCGACGTACGCGACCCGGTTGACGACTGCCGGCGACGAGAGAACCTGGCCGCCGGTGCCCGCGCTCCACAGCGGCGTACAGGTCTTCGGGCTGCCCGAACAGTTCACGACGCCGGCGGCGTCCAACGCGTAAAGCGTGTTGCCGGATCCGACGTACACGACGCCGTCGGCAATCAAAGGAGACGAGCCGAAGCCGCCCGTAGGGGCCGTCCAGAGCGGCGCGCAGGTCTTCGGGCTGCCCGAACAGTTGGTGTGCCCCGTCGCGTCGAACGCGTACAGCTTGCCGTCCGTCGAGTTCACGTAGGCGGTTCCGTTCACGACTGCCGGCGACGAGTCGATGAAACCACCCGTCGGCGCGGTCCACAGCGTGTTGCAGAACCGGGGAAGCCCGGAGCAGTTTGCGTTACTCCCCGCGCCCGCCTGGAACGCGTAGACCGTGGCGTTGGATACGACGTATACGACTCCGCCCGCGACCACGGGCTCCGTCAGGACCGAGGAGAAGACCTCCGTGCCGCCGGCCCACTTCTGTTGCAGGTTGGCGACGTTCGAGATGCCGATCGTCGATTCCGTCGGGTCGAATCCGGCCCGCGCCGGCCCGTACCGGAACATCGTCCAATCGCAGCCCGACAGGACCAGCGCGGACGCAACCACCCCGCACAGCCCGCGCACGAACCGACGTCGAGGGGCCTTCGCCATGGCCGACCTCCATTTCGCACCGCGTATCCCGGTGCCGGGCCGCGGGTACCACGTCCATCCTGACCCACGACGAGGCCGTTGACGAGGCCCGTCTCGATGACGCACCCTCGGCGCTTGCCGCCTATCTCACGATGTGGTGCTCGAACGCGAACGCAGTGGCCGCCGACCGGGAGGCGACCTCGATCTTGGTGAAGATGTTCGACAGGTGTCGGGCGATCGTCTTCTCGCTGAGGAACAGCTCGGCGGCGATCTGCTTGTTGGTCATCCCGGCTGCGACCAGGCGCAGGACTTCGCCTTCGCGTTGGCTCAGCCCGGCCGGAAGTTGGAGGTTGGCGCCAGTGATATCGCTCAGATCGCGCAGGTCGAGGGCCGCACCGAGCCGCTCGAAGATGGCGCGCGCGGCCTCGAACGACGTCGCGGCACCGTCCCGGTCACCGGCGTGACGCCACGCGGCGCCCTGCAGCATCCGCGCCGTTGCCACCTCGTGCGGAACGCCGAGCTCCTGCCAGCGCTCGGCCGCCTCGCGCAGCGTCGCGCACGCTGATCGGTCGTTCGAAGCCAGCTGGATCCGCCCCCGCGTCGACAGCGCCGCCGCGTTCACGGCCGGGCTGGCGAAGTCGGACGCGATGGACTCGAGATCCTCGAGCGCGGACACCGCGGCCGGAACGTCCCCGGACGCGATCGCGATCTGGGCCCGCGCCGGCAGGAGCCGCGCCCGCGCCAGCCGGTCCCAGGTGATCTCGTCCAGCGCGCGGGTGATGATCGCCGTTGCCGTGTCGAGCTTGCCCTGCGCGAGTCGCAGGAGTGCGAGCCCCGACTGAGGCTGTCCGCAGAGTTGCTCGGCGCGGCGGAACGCATCTTCGGCGCCCTCGAGATCGCCGATCCGGCGTCGTATCTCACCGATCTCGGCGAAACCGGCCGCCGCGTTCGTCACGTTGAGCGTCGCGAGCTCCGCGCACGCCCGCACGGCTTGTTCTTCGGCCTCGTTCCATCTCCCGCGTGACCGCAGCGACGACGCGAGATGTACCCGGCACAACCCCGGAAATACGGCGAGCGGGTGCCGGAGCGCCCAACGCGTGGTCGCTTCGCTCCACTCGGCCGCGCGCCGGAGGTCGCCGAGCGCTTCGCACGCGCTGATGAGGCTGCAGTACACCTTGCCGGTGGAGTACGGCCGAAGCCGGCCCTCGACCGCGAACAGCATTGCTTCGTCGAGGGTGGCGAGCCCTTCGATCGGATCGCCCTGGTCGATGAGCACGCGTCCGAGCGTCTGGAGGGCCTCGGCTTCGAGATCGGCCGACCGCAGGCGCCGGCCGAGCTCCACCACCTCACGCGCCGCGGTGGCGCTCGCCTCGAGGTTTCCGCCTCCGTGCGCGGTCTCCGCCTCGCGCAGTCGCAGCGCTCCGTACTCCGCCGATTCGGGATCGTCCTCGAGCGCGTGTCGAGCGCGCCGCAACCATCCGCCGGCGGCCGCGGGTCGCGCCTTGAAGCAGTAGTGCTCGTAGAGCCACACCGCGCACTGACCGGCGCCCCGCCGGTCTCCGAGCTCGTCGTAGCGCGCGTAAGCGGCCTCGCGAGCTTCGATGCACTCGTCGAGTCGCCCGAGCCACCACGCTGCGTCCGCGAGCACATCGAGTCCGGCGGCCGCGCGCGCCGGATCGGCATCGGGCCACTGCACGCCGACGACCACGTCGTACGCGCCCTGCCAGTCGCAGCAGGAAAGCGCGAGGCGCGCCGCCGTGAGCCGGTCCGGCTCGCTCACGACCGGCTCGCTCCCGCCCTGCACACGCATCGACCGTAGCGTCGACGACCGCGCACCGCCTCCGGGTCGTTTCACACGTGCGGCGACAGCTGGCGGCCGAGGTGCTCGAGGACCGGGCCGATCGCGGCCGCGGGACTGAACTCGATGAGGGTGACGCCTTCGTCGGTCCAGCCGGTGTGCGCGCCCGGCCAGTGGAAGACCTCGCCCGCGCGGGTGGTCTCCTCGGTGCCGTCCGCGTAGCGGACCGAGATCGAGCCCGCGGTCACGTACCCCCAGTGCGGCGACTGGCAGAGGTCATCGGGCAGCCCCTTGAAGAGCGGCGTGAAGTCGACGCCCGGTGGGAGCTCGATGTGACGAATGGTGACGTCGCCGGCGGTCAGTCCGCGTGTCACGATCCCGTCGACCTGCATCTCGAGCGGAACCTCGTTGATGGTTGCGTGCATGGCATACCCCCGTGCGCTCGGCCGGTGATCCCGGCATCTCGCCATCATCGGGTGCACGCGCTCGCGGCCGCATCGGCCGAACCACGCATGCGACCCTGGTGGCGTGACGACCGGATGGGTCGGATGACCCATGCGGTGTCACCGACGAATGCGTGGTCTGTCCGATGCGGCCGAGACACCCGCCGATGACGATGACGACATGGACGAAGGTCAGGCTGCGAACACCGGATGGGCGGACGAGGTGCAGGAGCTCATGGTGCACGGTCGCGACCGCGAGGCGGCCGAACTCGCCGCCCGGCACCTCCGAGACCCCGAGACCGCGACATCACCGACACGAGGAGACACCACGATGGGACCACTCGAACAGCTCGCCGAGCTCGGGCCGCTGCTCGGTCACGTCACGTCGGCGATCATGCCGGAAGATCTGGACTCGCCGACGTCGTGCGCAAACTTCACGGTGCGCGGCGTGCTCGGGCACATGATCGGGGGCGCCACCCAGTTCGCCGCCGCGTTCCGAGGTGCTTCGCCGCCATCAGTGTCTTCGGACGTTTCGCAAGGTGCCGACGTCGTCGCCCGCGCGCAGGACGCGCTGGCCGGCCTCGTGGGCGCGGTCGCCTCACCGGGCGCGCTCGACCGAACCATCGCGTCACCCTTCGGCGAGATGCCCGGCGACGCGTTCGCCCGCTTCGTCGTGCTCGACGGACTCGTACACGGCTGGGACATCGCCACTGCGATCGGTCAGACGTATGCACCGTCCGATGCGCTCGTCGCCGAGGCCGACGCGTTCGCCCGCCGTGCCATTGCTCCGGCGATGCGCGACGGCGACACGTTCGCAGCTGTAGCGGAACCCCCTGCCGACGCGACGCCGATCGAGCAATTGGCCGCGTTCACGGGCCGTCGCATCTGAAGGGTGGCAGGCGCTCTGCACTGCCGCTTCTCGCTACTCACTCGACAGGAGGATGACCCAGTGAATGCCAACAAAGCACTGTGGGAAAAGGGTGACTTCACCCGCGTGGCCGAAAGCATGAGAGGCAGCGGCGAACGTCTGGTCGATCGGCTTGCGATCACGAAGGGTCTGAAGGTCCTGGATCTCGGATGCGGCGACGGAACGACGGCGATTCCCGCGGCCCGCCTCGGAGCGAACGTTCTGGGCGTCGACATCGCGAGCAATCTCGTCGACGCCGGCAATCGTCGGGCGAAGGAAGCAGGCCTCGAGAATCTGAGCTTTCAATTGGGCGATGCATCCGACTTGGGGGAGCTCGACGACGAGTCGTTCGATCTCGTGGTGAGCATCTTCGGTGCGATGTTCGCGCCGAAGCCGTTCGACGTGGCGAAGGAGATGGTGCGCGTGACGCGTCCGGGAGGTCGGATCGTCATGGGCAACTGGATTCCCGGTGACCCGACGTTGGTCGCGCAGATCTTGAAGATCAGCTCCGCGTACTCGCCCCCGCCGCCCGAGGGATTCGTCAGCCCGATGACGTGGGGGATTGCCGACGACGTGGTCGAGCGTTTCGCCGCCGCGGGGGTTCTCGAAGACAAGATCGCGTGCGAGCGCGACACGTTCACCTTCGAGAGTCCCGTGCCGCCGGCGGAGTTCCTCGAACTGTTCCGCACCTACTACGGCCCGACGATGAACGCGTTCGAAGCCGCGGAAGCGAACGGTCGCGCGGACGACCTGCACCGCGAGCTTGTCGCTCTGTTCGACGAACAGAACCAGAGCGCGAACGACGAGTCGACGTCGATCGCCGCGACCTTTCTCCGGGTGACCGTCGAGGTCTGACCCGAGATCTCACCCCCGAGCGCGGGATGGCTCGTGTCGGGACGAGAACCACCCGCCATCACGCGCCGCGCGCTCGAGTGAACAGCGTTGCCGCGATCCGCATCTAGGTCGCGTCGAAGACGTCGTGACCGAAGCTGCGAACGCCGGCTGAGCTCGCGTAGCCGAGGTGACCCGCGCCGAAGAGATCCTCGATGCTTCTCAACAGGGCGTAGTGGTTGTACGCGGTTGCATTGATCCGACCGGGGCGCGTCCATCGGGAGACCGCGATCGCGCCGACGCGTCCACCTCCGAGACCCGTGATCCCGGGGAGCGGCGAATTCGGTCCCGGAACCTCGCCGCAGCACGACGAGGAGTCGGCGTTCGAACCGGTGAGCTCGGCCTCGTCGAACGTGACGATGAGCAGACCGTCCTGACGAAACGCCGGCGACGCGAGAATCCTCGGGATCCAGAGCTTCAGCCACGCGTCGGAACTGATGAGACCTCCCGGGCGACCGTCGACGCACGGTGCGTCGTGCCCGTCATCGCAGAGGTTCGGCGTGATGTAGGAAAGGTTGGGTGTCGTCGAGACTTTCTGCAGATCGCCGGGAAGGCGTGAGAGGTCGACGACGCGCGTCGCGCACGCGGGGGTGTCGATGATCGAGTGAAAGTAGACGAATGGATTGTGTCGCGCCGCGTACTGGTCACCGACGCGCGCCGTCTGCGTGTTGTCGACCGAACCGATCGCGGGATGGCGACACGTCGGCTGGGTGGTCGCCGTCGCCATGTCCTCCATGTATCCCTTCCACGTGAACCCGCGACCGGCGAGTTGATTCGCGACGGTCGGCACTCCGGCCGGGTACACGCAACCGGTGCCGACCGCCTGTCCGGGAGCCGCGGTCGCGGCCTGGCGAAAGTCGGAGAAGACCTGGCAATCGCCCTGCGTCTGCGGGTCGGGACCTTGCCCACTGATCTGCGCGATGTAGTTGGGGAGGCTGTTGTGCGCGACCCCGTAGTAGTTGTCGAGCAGTTGACCCTTCGGGAGAAGCGACTTGTTCAGATACTTCGCGGGCGAATTCGCGCCGAAGGTCACGTCATAGCTCTTGTTCTCGAGATTCACCACGAAGACGTGCCGGACGGGCGGGACGTGCCACGCGGGCGCCACCGACGCGGTCGACGTTGCCGGCGATGTCACGCCACCGGCCGCGGTAGCCGCGGCGCCGACGCCGATCGTGAGCACGACCGTCGCGACGATCCTTACGGTCCTTCGAATGTTCACGGGAGGCTCCATCCGTTTGCCACTGCCCGGGAGGCGAGGGCTTTCCATCCTTCGTAGTCGCCGGGATTGCCCTGCGCACAGGGCAGCGGCGCCGCGGGCGGAACGTTCCAGTCGGGCGCGGTGAGGTTCGGTGGGTGACCGAAGTCGAGAACTTCGGCGAGGTTGCGCGCGTGCGCATCGCGCGTCGTGAGTGGCGCCAGACCGAACCGCCACTCGATCAGCTTGAGAATCGACGTGTGGTCGTAGACGTCGTGCGCGACGTGCCGGCGACGCGCGCGCGGTGAGACCACGATGCACGGCACGCGGAAGCCTCGCAGCCGCGCCTTCGGATTGGAGTCCGGCGCGAGCGGTGGGGGTACGTGATCGAAGAAGCCGCCCCATTCGTCGTACGTGATGACGAGCAACGTCTTCGACCATTGCGGTCCCGCGGTGACCGCGCGATGGACCGACGAGAGGAAGTGTTGACCGACGCGAATGTCGGCATGCGGATGATCGTCACCCGACGAGCCCGATCCCTCGTCGAGGAACCTCGGATCGAGGTACGACACGTCGGGAAGTGTCCCGGCCGCGCAGTCGGTGAAGAAGTTCCCGACCGGGCGGCTGATCGGAAGGTATTTCCGGCCCCAGAGCGCGGTGTACGGCACGTCGGAGTAGTAGTAGCGACCGCTACGGCCGGCGCTCCGAAGCCGGTCCCAGATCGTTGGAAGCGTCGCGACCGTCGGGCCTTCGCCATTGTGCAGCCGATCGGTCTGCGCGGCATGCAGGTACATGCGATTCGGATACGTCTCCGCCATGATCGCCGAGAAGTAGCGGTCGCACACCGTCCAGTAGGGCGCCGCCCGGCCGTAGAAGGGGAGGTCAGCACCGGTGTAGTAGCCGATGGCGAACTCGTCGTTCTGGCCCGCGCGCAGCCACCCGTCACAGCGACCGTTGCCGTACTCGACCCGGCCGCCTTCCCACGAGTGGTCGGGATCCGGGTGGCCACAGCCTTGGAACTCCGACAATCGATAGGTGTTGCGCGCGACCCCCTTCCCGTCCTCGAACGTCATGCCCGCCTGACGTCCATCGGCTCCGGGCAGCCAGCCCAAGAAGTGGTCGAACGACCGGTTCTCCATCATCACGACGACAATGTGATCGATTCCGGAGCCGGCGGGCGGAGGCAGATTCGGAGGCGTGAGTGCAACCGCGCGGCGCGCCCACTCGGGAAGACCGAACAGCGCGGAACCGCCGACGAGCGCGGATCCGCGGATGAGCAACTCTCGACGAGACAACATCGGCATGCTTCTTCTCGCGACCGATCGGTCGGAAACGTCGCACGCCCGTCGTTCGCGCCCCCGCCACCTCACGTTCATCATTGTCGGTGTGCGTCCATCGTCGAGCGCCGCCGTCGTCGCGCATGCCGCAACCCTGATCGCGCTGCAACCGCGCGCTCAGGCGTCTCGTCGCTCGAGAGTGAGGAAGGCGGCGACGAGGATCACCGCGATGTAGCCCAGAAACAGCGCGAGGCCGGGTCCGGCGCTGAGCGAGTCGCTCGTTTGCCGTACCGCGGTTATCGCCTGGCCGGCTCCGCCGGGGAGCACCTTGATGACGTCGGTGTTCCACGGCGACGGGAGGGCCTCGGCGAGAATCGGCAGGACGAGCACGAGCGCGAACAGCGCGGAGATCGCGCCGGCCGTGCGCCGGAGCAGGGCACCGAGACCGAGCCCCATGATGCCGATACCGGCGAGATAGACACCGGTGCCGAAGACCGCGCGGAGCACGTGCGGGTCACCGATCCCGGCACCGATGTTCTTCTGAGCGAGGATCGCCTGGCCGGCGAAAAACGTGACGAAGGAGGCCACCTCTCCTACGACCAACGCGACCGCGCCGAACACGGTCAGCTTGGCGGCGAGGACGGCGGATCGTTGCGGCACTGCCCCGAACGTGTTGCGGATCATGCCGGTGGCGTACTCGTTGGTGATGGCCAACACACCGAGCACGCCGATCGCGAGCTGGGCCAGGAAGAGACCGCGGAGTGCGTGGGCGGTGGGGTCGAAGCTGAGGCGCTCGCTGAGGTCGAGACGGTCGAACCGGCTGACGTAGGCCCAGCTGAGCAGCGCCCCGAACCCGATCATGATGGCGAAGGTGGACGCGACGGTCCACCACGTCGACCGGACGGACCGCAGCTTGGTCCACTCCGATGCGATCACGCCTTTCATTCCGAGGCGATCGGGTGGCCGCGGGACGGCCGAGTGTTTCCCGTCGGGGTTCGCAAGGATGGCTTGGAGAGTGGTGGTCATCAGAATCTTTCAGGCCGCAGGATGGACGAAGGAGAGGTGGGATTCGTCGTCGGGTCGGTATTCGACGCTGTCCTGGGTGAGCTCCAGGTATGCCTGTTCCAGCGACGCGGTTTCCGCGACGAGCTCGTGTACCGGCACGCCCGCCGCGGCGGCAAGGGTTGCTACCTGCGGGCAGTCGAGGCCGGTCACGATCAACGCACCGTCGTCTCGGGTCTCGAGCTCCCGCGCGGCATCGGCGAGCGCGGCGCGCAGGTCGTCGAGTCGCGGTGAACGCACTCGGATCCGGTTGCCGGAGCTACGGCGAATGAACTCCTCGACGCTCGTGTCCGCGATCAGCGCGCCGCGACCGATGACGATCAGCCGGTCAGCCGTCATCGACATCTCGGTCATCAGATGACTCGAGAGCAGGATCGTGCGGCCCTCGGCGGCCAACGCGCGGAGCAGCGTTCGGATCCAGATGATGCCCTCGGGGTCAAGACCGTTGACGGGCTCGTCCAAAAGCAGCACTTCGGGGTCTCCCAGGAGCGCCCCGGCGATCCCGAGCCGTTGGTTCATGCCGAGTGAGAAGCCGCCGGTCCGCTTGTCGGCCACGCTGGTGAGGCCGACCATCTCGAGTACATCGTCGACGCGATGCGACGGGATCGCATTGGATTGCGCCAGGCAGAGGAGATGGTTCCGGGCCGAGCGTCCGGGGTGGATGCCGCGCGCTTCGAGGAGTGCGCCGACCCGATGCAGCGGATTGTGGAAGCTTCGGTACGGGTCGCCCTGCACGGTCACGGTGCCGCGGGTGGGCGCGTCGAGACCGAGGATCATGCGCATCGTCGTGGACTTGCCGGCGCCATTCGGCCCGAGGAACCCCGTCACCAGGCCCGGCTGCACGTCGAAGGTCAGATCGTCGACTGCGACGACCGGCCCGTACCGCTTCGTGAGGTGCCGAGCTTCGATCATGGGAACGTCCTTCTTCGGGTCGGCGAGCTCGGTGAGTCGAGCGGACTGATGTGGAGAACCGTGAGATCGACGGTACGGACGCGAGCCGTCGGCGGGAATCGCCGGGCGCCGACAATCGGCACCGTCCCCGGGGGCGCCCGAGTGGGCGGAAATCATCCGTTCGGATGACCGAAGATCTGACTCGCGGGCGACGGAGGCGACACCCGGCGCATTTACGCTGGTCGAGTGAACGGTCTTCCCCGGTGGCTACGCAGGCACCCGCAGATCAGCGACGCCATGCTGGCCGCGTTCTTCTTGTTGCTCGGAGGACGGTTCTTCCAGGGCCACGCGTCGATCGCGATCGCGGCGCCGATCGTGGCCGTGATGTCGGCGTCACTCGTGTTCCGGCGCCGCTATCCCACGAGCGTCTTCGCAGTCGTCGCGGCGGCGGCGTTCGTGCAGTGGCTCGCGAACATTCCCCTTGCGCCCGTCGACCTGGCGGTCCTGGTGGCGCTGTACACGGTCGCGGCCTACGGCCGCGACCGGTGGGCGACCGTCGCCGCCGGGTCCGTTGCAGTCGGAGGTGTCGTCCTGGCCGTGGTGCGCTGGCACGGTGAGCACGCGGTGGGAAGCATGATCCTGCCCGCGGCGGTAACGGCCGTCGCCCTCGCCCTCGGGGACGATCGCCGCACCCGGCGCGCGTACTTCGACGGGCTCGAGGAACGGGCCGAACGTCTCGAACGCGAACGCGATGCGCTCGCGGCGGTGGCGGCTTCCGCCGAGCGTGCGCGCATCGCGCGCGAGCTGCACGATGTCGTCGCGCACAGCCTCAGCGTGATGGTCGCCCAGGCCGACGGCGCCACCTACGCGCTCGACACCGACCCCGCCCGAGCCGGCCGCGCGATGGCGACCGTCGCCGACACCGGGCGCAACGCATTGACCGAGATGCGCCGGCTTCTCGGCGTACTGCGCCCCACGGCCACCGGCGGCGACCTCACGCCCCAGCCGGGCGTGCACGAAATTCCCGAGCTGGTCGCCAAGGTCCGAGGCGCAGGCTTGCCCGTGAATCTGGTGGTCGACGGACCCACCGCCGAGCTACCGGCGGGCATGGAGCTGGCCGCGTACCGCATCGTGCAGGAAGCGCTTACCAACACGCTCAAGCACAGTGGGCCCGGCGCCACGGCCAACGTGGCCTTGCACTACGACCTCCACCAGCTGACCGTTCATGTGCAGGATGACGGCGCCGGCATCCGCACGCCGGGCGACGATGCCGCCGGCCAGGGCCTCGCCGGGATGCGCGAACGCGCCACGATGTACGGCGGAACGTTCCGCGCCGGTCGCGACGTGGAGGGCGGATTCGCCGTCACCGCGCACTTCCCGCTCGACGCCGCGACCGCATGACGATCCGCGTACTCCTCGTCGACGACCAGGAGCTCCTGCGGGCCGGGTTCAAGATGGTGCTCGACGCGCACGCCGACATCCAGGTCGTCGGCGAAGCCGAGAACGGCGCCGACGCCCTGAGCCTGCTCGCACACACGCCGACCGACGTCGTCCTGATGGACGTGCGCATGCCCGGCATGGACGGAGTCGAAGCCACGCGACAGATCTGTCAAGGCACCGACGGGCCGCGCGTCCTGATCCTGACGACGTTCGACCTCGACGAATACGTCTACGAAGGTCTCCGCGCCGGTGCCAGCGGCTTTCTCCTCAAAGACGTACGGCCCCCGGCGCTCATCGATGCGATCCGTGTCGTCGCCTCGGGCGACGCCGTCGTCGATCCCACGGTCACGCGGCGCCTACTCGCCCGCTTCATCGACACGGCGCCGCCGGCGCCCAAACCGATCGATCGGGCGCTCGCGACCCTGACCCCGCGAGAGCACGAAGTCCTCATCGAGTTGGCCAAGGGTTCGTCCAACGCCGAAGCGGCCGAGCACCTCTACCTCTCGGAGGCGACGGTCAAGACGTACGTCGGACGCGTCCTCTCCAAGCTCGGCCTTCGTGACCGCGTGCAAGCCGTCGTGTTCGCGTACGAACACGGTCTCGTCCGAGCCGGATACCCATGACACTCGCGACCCCGACCGGGAACCACGGAGCGCATGGTGGGATGCCGTTCGAACCCTCCGGAGTTCCTACGGTTGCAGGAGGAAGTCCTCTGGCTCTTGATACGTGGAACCCCCTGAGGCGACGCTTGCGTCCGCGACCTCAGGATGGGTTCGACGCGCGTCGGCGACGACTTCAGGGGGCACGGATCTCGTGTCGTACGGACAGACGATGGTTGCCGGCGCGGACGCAAATGCAAGATTGACGAGCGATTCGTAACGGAACCACGCAGTGGTCTCCGCGCCGGACCGGGCCGCCCAAACGGGGTCACCGACCACGCGAATCCACGCCGCGCCGGCCTCGAACTTCTGTTTCACGAACGCGCGATAACGGCTCAGGGCCCCCGGGAGTGAGCCGTACCACTCGGCCGAATCCGCGAACTCCACGTCGTCGGATTGACCCTCGAGCGCGTCGCGCACGAGGGAGATCTGCGGGGGGGTCGTCACCACCAGGACGGGTTCCGACCGTTCGAGCCCTTCTGCCACGTAGGGAATCGCAGCTTCGAGGTAGTCCTCGTCCGACCCGTACGTCAGGAGTCGGTGCTGGAACAGATGGGGCGCGAGCGTCGCCTTGCCCCCGATGAGATAGTCGACACTGACTCCCAACGCTTCGGCGAGGGCCGACAGGCTGCTCAGCCGGACGTCCTGGCGTCGGCCCGACTCGATCTGCGCGATGGCCGACCAGCTCACCCCGGAGTGGTAGGCGAGCGCCTCGCGGCTCCACCCCGCGCGCACTCGAGCCGACCTCAGCGATTCCCCGATACGAGACGACACCACCACACCACCCTACGGTCGCCGCTTCCATTCAGCGATGCCTTCGACTGTGTCATATGACACAGTCGAAGGCAAGTGTCACTTGACACAGGGTTCGGAGAAGTGACACTCTCAATCCAACGTTTGCCACTGGACCCGCCCCCATGTCCGACTCCGATCCGCACCGTCATGACCTCGTCCGCGTTCCCGCGGTTGTCGTGGGCGCGTAGCGAAATGCCGCGCGCCCGTGGATTCGAGACGTCGCACCGTCTGTCAGGTCATGAAGTCAGCGTGATGCTCGTTGACAGCCGGGCCGTGATGCGAGAAGGCGTGCGCGCGGCGATCGAGCGCCAGCCCGATCTCGTCGTCGTCGCCGAGGCGGCCACTGTGAGCGAAGCGGGCAGCCTCGACGTCACTCCCGACGTGATCGTCACCGACATCAAACTGTCCGACGCGACATACGGCGACGTGATCACGGAGCTCCGCGGCGTCTTCCGGCAAGGTCCCATCCTGGTGTTCACGGCCGTTCGCGACGCCGCGGAGGTCCAATCGGTGCTCACCGCCGGTGCGAACGGTTACTTGCTCGAGACCTCGGCGACCACCGACCTCTTGGCGGCAATACGCGCCGTCGCTGCCGGCGAGACGTACCTCCAGCCCTCATTGGGTGTGCAGCTCGCGCGGTCGCAGCGACCCCTGACCACGGCGCTCGGACTCTCGCCGGACGAGCATCACGTACTGGTGCTGCTCGTGCTCGGCCACACGAACGTGGACGTTGCGCGCCTGTGCAACATCAGCCTCCGCACCGCCGAAACGCGTCGCGCGCAACTTCAGCAAAAGCTCGATCGCCACACGCGAGCCGATCTCGTCGAGTACGCGCGAGCAAACGGCCTGGTTCAACTGCGGCCGTGACGACACGGCAAGAACCGGATCCAAAGTGAGCTAGTGCGTGACCGAACCGACGACGAGCGCGCACAGGCGGAGTGCGAGTTCGTCGGGGTCCACCGCTCGATCGTCGATGAGCGTGCGGAAGATGAGAAACGCGGGCGCGATATCGACGCGCAGGTCGAGGTCGGGGTCGTCGTCGCCGACCACGCGCGCGATCGGGCGTCGTAGCTGATCGCGCATCTCGGCGAGCAACGACTCTCGGAACACGCGGGCGAGCTCGGGATCGTTTCGCAACGCGGTGACGAAGCCCACTACGAAGCACGACTTCGGGCCGAGGATCTGGTTCGCCATCTCGCGGAAGTAGGCCTCGAGATCGGCCCGCGGGTCGTCGGTCTCCGGCCGCACGACCTCGGCCTTCGCCCGACGCATGGCGGCGATCACGAGAGCCTGTTTGGTGGGCCACCGCCGGTAGATCGTGGCCAGCCCGACGCGGGCCCGGTCGGCCACGTCCTGCACGCGCAAGTGGTCGTAGCCGACTTCGTCGAGCAGCTGGTTCGCGGCCTCGAGGATGAGGGGCTCCCGGTCGGCGGCGCGCGGGCGCCCTCGCGGCCGCGTGGTCTCGGGCAGGGAGGCCGCGTCCACGTCGGTTTTGGCCATGCCGCTCATCGTAGATGCCTTCCGAATATTCCGAGAGGATTTCTTACCGGAACTCTTGACTTCCGTATTCTAGCTCGTCATCCTGAAGCGATCAATTCCGGAAACAGCCGTTACCGCTGCACCCCGAGCCTTGACTCCCCCCGGAGGTTCCGATGTCCCAGACCTTGATCAGCGCTCCGAGTGCGCTCGAGCCGGAAGCGATCTCGCCCCGCCGGCGCACCGCGGTGCTCGTCACGATGCTGCTCGCCCTCGTGCTCGTCGTGGCCGGCGTGTCGATGATGAACGTCTCGCTGTCGACCCTGACCGCCGCCCTCGGCGCGTCGCCGACCGACCAGCAGTGGATCGTCGACGGCTACACCGTCGCGCTGGCCGCGCTCCTCCTGCCGGCCGGCGCCATCGGCGACCGATTCGGCCGCCGGCGCGCGCTCGTCGCCGGGATCGCAATCTTCGGCCTCGCGAGCGCGGCCTCGGCGCTGACCGATTCTGCGAGTGCGCTCATCGTGTGGCGCGTCCTCACCGGTGTCGGAGCCGCGCTGATCATGCCCGGGACCTTGTCGACCATCACGAGCGTCTTCCCGGCGGAAGGGCGCGCCAAGGCGGTAGGCGTGTGGGCCGGGTTCGCGGGTGCGGGCGGGATCCTCGGGATGCTCGTGGGCGGCGCGCTGCTCGAACAGTGGTGGTGGGGCTCGATCTTCGTCGTGAGCTCGGTGCTCGCGGCGGTGGCGCTCGTCGCGACAATTCTCACGGTGCCCGAGTCGCGCGAGAGCGAGCACGTCGGCGTCGACCCCCTGGGCGCCGTGCTGTCGGTGCTCGCGATCGGCGGCCTCGTGCTGGGCATCATCGAAGGCCCGAGCCGCGGCTGGAGCGACCCGATCACACTCGTCGGCATTCTCGGCGGCATCGTGGCCGGCTTCCTGTTCGTCTGGTGGGAGCTGCGCACACCTTCTCCGCTCCTCGATCCGCGGCTTTTCAAGCTCCGGGGTTTCGCGACCGGCTCGACGTCGCTGTTCCTCCAGTTCTTCGCAATCTTCGGGTTCTTCTTCATCTCGCTGCAGTACCTCCAGCTGGTGCTCGGATACGGGACCCTGAAGTCCGCGCTTGCGTTGCTGCCCATCGCGGTCGTGATGATGCCGTTGTCAACCGTCGCCGCTTCGCTCGCGGAGCAGTACGGGCAGCGCCTCATCGGCTCGGCGGGTCTGCTGATCAGCGCCGTCGGATTCGTCGTCATCGCGACGATGAACGCCGGCTCGGGCTACTGGGAGCTCCTCGCCGCGTTGCTGATCATCGGGGGCGGAACCGCGCTCGCGATGACGCCCGCGACCAACGCCATCGTCGGCTCACTTCCGCGTGCGAAGCAGGGTGTGGCCTCCGCCGTCAACGACACGGCCCGCGAGCTCGGCTCCGCGTTCGGCATCGCCATCCTCGGCAGTGCGTTCAACTCCGGCTACCGCAGCAACATCGACGGAAATCTCCAGGGGCTTCCGCCGGCCGCCCGCGCCGCGGCCCACGAGGCGCCGGCCGCGGCGATCGCCGTCGCGCACAAAGCCGGCGCAAGTGGGGACGCGCTCGTCGTCGCAGCCCGAGACGCCTTCATGGTCGGCAGTCGCTACGCGATGTACATCGGTGCCGTGCTGCTCGTCGTCGGTGCGGTCTTCGTCTTCGCGCGCGGTCAGCACCAGGTGGTGCCGGAGGAAGAAGACACGCTCGACGACGAGCTCACCGCGATGAGGGGCGAGCAGCTCGCCGAATTGCGCCCTGCGCTCGCACTCAGCACTCCCGGCGGTGGCGTTCGCGACCAATCCTGAACGGCGCGGAGGGACTGGGATTCGAACCCAGGGTGCTTGCGCACAACGGTTTTCAAGACCGTCCCATTCGGCCGCTCTGGCACCCCTCCGGGTTCGAGGCTACCGGCGGTTCGAGGACGCGGCGACGGTCGTGAAGCCGGTGTACGGCCGCAGCACGTCGGGAACCTCGAAGCTCCCGTCGGCCTGCTGGTAGTGCTCGAAGAGGAGCACCAACATGCGGCTCACCGCGATACCCGTGCCGTTCAGCGTGTGCACCAGCCGGCTGCCGCGCGCGCCCTTCACCCGAGTGCCGAGCCGGCGCGCCGAGTAGTCGGTGTAGTTCGAGCAGGAGGTGATCTCGCGGTACGCGCCTTCCGACGGCAACCACACCTCGATGTCGAACTTCTTCGCGGCCGCCGCGCCCAGATCGCCCGCTGCGATGTTCGTGACGCGATACGGAAGGCCGAGCGCGCCGATCATCTCCTCCTCGATCGCGAGGATGCGCTCGTGCTCTTCGACGCTGTGCTCCGGTTCGGTGAACGAGAACATCTCGACCTTGTCGAACTGGTGCACGCGGAAGATGCCGCGCGTGTCCTTGCCGTACGTGCCCGCTTCGCGGCGAAAGCACGTCGACAGGCCGACGTAGCGCGCCGGGAGCTCTTCGGACGCGAGCGTCTCCGCGCGATGCAGTGCCGAGAGCGCGACCTCACTCGTGCCGAGGAGGAAGAGCTCGCCGCCGTCGACGTCATACACCTGCGCGCGATCCGTCGGGAAGAACCCCGCTTCCTCCATCGTCCGTTCCCGTACCAACGCGGGCGTGACGACCGGGGTGAATCCGTGGCGCACGATCGTGCTCATCGCGTAGTTGACGAGCGCGAGCTCGAGCAACGCGCCCTCGCGCATGATGTACGCGAAGCGCGAGCCACTCGCCTCCGCGGCGTGCTTCGTGTCGACGAATCCCATCGCCTCCGAGTAGGTGGCGTGATCGAGCGGTGGAGGCGGCGGGGTGTCGCCGACCACCCGCAGGACCTCTCCGTCGTCCTCGCCGCCGTCCGGCACCGACGCGTCGGCGGGATTGGGAACCTGCAACGCGAGCTCCCGGAGCCGCGCGTCAAGAACCTGTAGCTCCTTCTCCCGGGCGCTGAGCTCGTCCTTCAATGCGGCCGCGGCCTCGATCTTCACCGGCCGTTCGTCGGGCGCGGCCTTCCCGATCTCCTTGCTCGCCGCGTTCTGGCGGGCGCGTAACGCTTCGACCTCTTGCACCAACGCTCGGCGCTCGGCGTCGAGGGCCAGTACCTCGTCGATCAACCCCTCGCCCACGCGCTTGCGTTCGATCCCGCGTCGGTAGTCCGGCTCGTCCCGCAGCCGCTTGAGGTCGATCACTCGGGCTCCCGGATCTGGGTGCGCAATGTCTCGACCCAGTCCGCGGCGCTCTTCCATGCCTTCCCCGCGGCCTTGCGCCGCGCGACACCGACCGACTCGGGACCGCCCACCGGATAGGAGCCCAGGAACTTCACCTTCGCCTGCTTCGCCGCGAGGTTGCGGAGCGCGTCGGCGACGACCTCGTCGGAGACGTGCCCGTCACAGTCGATGAAGAAGCAGTAGTCGCCGAGGCCGCGCTTGGTCGGACGCGACTCGAGCTTGGTGAGGTTGATCGCGCGTGCCGCGAACTCCTGGAGGATCGAGAGCAACGATCCGGGGGTATCGGCGCGCTGGAAGCAGACGATCGACGTCTTGTCGTGGCCGGTCGGCGCCGGAATGCCCCGGCCGACGAGCACGAAGCGCGTCTGGTTCTCGGGATGGTCCTCGATCTCGCGGGCCAGTATCTCGAGGCCGTAGATCTCGGCCGCCAGGGAGTTGCAGATCGCGGCAATATCGGTGCGCTTCGACCTCGACGTCTCGCGCGCCGCGTCGGAGGTGGAGTACGACGCCCGCGCCTCGGCCGCCGGCAGCTTGTTCGCCATCCAGGCCCGACACTGCGCGATCGCATGCGGGAAGGAGACGACCGTGCGGATGTCGCCGAGCCCGACCCCCGGCCGGGCGCACAAGTTGAGTGATACGGGCAGATCGATCTCGCGCTGGATCAGCAGTTCGCTGTCGAAGGCGAGCGTGTCGAGCGTGACCGACACCGAGCCCTCGATCATGTTCTCGATCGGCACGACCCCGCCGTCGGCATCCCCCCGCTCGACCGCGGCGATCACCTCGGGCACCGGCGTGAACGGCGTTCGGTCGGCCGCCGCGAGGTCGGGCTGGGTCAACAGCGCTTCCTCGGTGAACGTCCCGGCGGGACCGAAATACGCAACCTGCACCGTCGAATGCTAAACGACGCCCCATTCCGCACGGGCACTCAATGTGCACGAGGGGGTACGTTGGCGGCGTCATCGCACGCCTAGCGCGCGCACGCGGAAGGTCAAGGAGGAAGCCCATGCGGGCTGCAGTGTTCACCGAAACCGGAGGGCCGCTCTCGATCGAGGACATCGAGCCCGCACCGCCCGGACCGCGCGACGTCATCGTCCAGCTCGGTGCCAGCGGCGTCTGCCACTCCGACCTGTCGCTCAAGAACGGTTACGTCGGGATCATGCCCGGCACGGTGCTCGGCCACGAAGGCGCGGGCACGATCGTCGAAGTCGGCAAGGACGTCTCCGGCCTCGCCAAGGGCGACCGCGTGATCGCGTCGTTCATCCCCGCGTGCGGCATCTGCTACTTCTGCCTGCACGACCAGTCGCACCTCTGCGACACCGAGTTCGAGGTCATGATGCGCACGCGCGGCAAGCGCAGCGACGGCTCCGAGTACACGACGATGACGGGCCTCGGCACGTTCTCCGAGGCGATGACCTGCGACCAGTCGTCGATCGTCAAGATCAACACCAGCGTCACCGACGACCAGCTCGCGCTGATCGGCTGCGGCGTCACGACCGGTGTCGGCGCCGCGCTCAACACCGCGCAGGTGCATCCCGGTGCGACCGTCGCCGTCATCGGCTGCGGCGGTGTCGGCCAGGCGGTCATCCAGGGCGCCCGGATCGCCGGGGCGTCGCGGATCATCGCGGTCGACCCAGTCGAGATGAAGCGCAAGACGGCGGGTGACGCCGGCGCCACCGACTTCGTCGACCCCAACGAGGGCGACCCGGTCGGGCAGGTCCAACAGCTCACCAGCGGTCGCGGCGTCGACTACGCCTTCGAGGTCATCGGACTCCCCGAGACGACGCTGCAGGCGTTCAACATGATCCGCAAGGGCGGCACCGCGGTGATGGTCGGTATGACCCGCGCCGAGGCCACCGTCACCCTTTCGACCTTCGACCTCTTCTTCAACGAGAAGACGCTCAAGGGTTGCAAGTACGGGTCGGGTCAGGTGCGCCGCGACTTCCAGCGCTTCGCCGACCTCATCGAGACGGGCCGTCTCGACACCGGTTCGATGGTGTCGCGCACGATCAAGCTCGACGAGGTCAACGAGGCGTTCCGCGCGATGGAGGCGGGCGAAGTGATTCGCTCGGTGATCACCGCGTTCTGACCGTCTCGAACCATGTGGCCTGGGAAGCACGCTCTCGAGCGGCCGGATCATCCTGCCTATGTGATGGCGGCGACTGGTGAGGTCGTCACCTACGCGCAGCTGAACGATCGCTCGAATCAGCTCGCGCAGCTGTTCTGGGACGCAGGCCTGCGGTTCGGGGACCACATCGCGGTGCTGATGGAGAACCGCGCCGAGTACTTCGAGCCGTGTTGGGCGGCGCAACGCTCGGGGCTGTTCTTCACCTGCATCAACTCGCACTTCAACGCCGACGAGGTCGCGTACATCCTCGACGACTGCGACGCGCAGGTACTCGTGATCTCCGACACGTTGCGCCAGGTCGCCGAAGAGCTCGTCGACAAGATGCCCCGGGTCAAGATCCGGCTCATGGTCGGCGATCCCGCCCAGGTCGTCGACGGGTACGAGCCGTACCTCGAAGCGCGGAACCGGTATCCCGCGGTCGCGCTCGACGAGGAGCTCGAGGGCACGCGGATGCTCTATTCGTCGGGCACGACGGGTCGACCGAAGGGCGTGAAGTACAAGATCACGCGCCAGCGCGTCGGCGACCAACCCATCGAGATGGGCATGATGACGACGATCTGGAAGATGGACGGCGACGCCATCTATCTCTCCCCCGCGCCGCTTTATCACTCCGCGCCGCTGTTCTATTCGATGAGCACGATGCGCCTCGGCGGCACCGTCATCACGATGGAGCACTTCGATCCGGAGCAGGCACTCGCGCTGATCGAGAAGTACCACGTCACGCACTCGCAATGGGTGCCGACGATGTTCGTGCGGATGCTCAAGCTCCCCGAAGACGTCCGCACCCGGTACGACACCTCTTCCCAGAAGGTCGTGTTGCACGCAGCGGCGCCGTGCTCCGTCGAGACGAAACGCAAGATGATCGAGTGGTGGGGGCCGATCATCGACGAGTACTACGCCGCCACCGAGGGCACCGGCGCGACCTACATCAGCTCGCCCGACTGGCTCGCGCACCCCGGCTCGGTCGGCCGCTCGATGCTCGGACCGATCCACATCCTCGACGAGGACAGCAACCCGCAACCGGCGGGCGCGGTCGGCACCGTGTGGTTCGAGCCGCCGCCGAACCGCCCCGGTTTCGAGTACCACAAGGACGCGGCCAAGACCCGCGACTCGTTCAACCCGAAAGGTTGGTCGACCGTCGGCGACATGGGTTACCTCGACCCCGACGGCTATCTCTACCTCACCGACCGCCGGACGTTCATGATCGTGGCGGGCGGAGTGAACATCTACCCGCAGGAAGCCGAGAACCTGCTGATCGATCACCCCAAGGTCTACGACGTCGCGGTCTTCGGAATCCCCGACCCCGACCTGGGCGAGCGCGTCCACGCCGTCGTGCAACCGACCAACTGGGACGACGCGGGTCCTGCGTTGGAAGAGGAACTGCTCGCGTACTGCCGCGAGCACCTCGCGAAGTACAAGTGCCCGCAGGCCGTCGACTTCGACCCCGAGCTTCCGCGCGAGCAGACGGGCAAGCTGTACAAGCGACTGCTGCGCGACCGGTACTGGGGCGACAAGACGAGCCGCATCGTTTGAGAGCGAGTGAGCGCGGCCTTCCGAGAGCGGGTGTTCGATGAAGATCCTCGCGAGCGGGCGCGACGGCGACATCTTCGAGTACGCGCCCGGCCTCGTGTTGCGCAAGACGCGGGACGGCCGTTCGATCGCGCACGAAGCCCGCACGATGCGTTATGTCGCCGAGCACGGCTATCCGGTGCCGCGCATCGAAGAGGTGCGCGCCGACGGCACCGAGATCATCATGGAGCGCATCGAGGGCCCGATCATGATGGACGCGATGGTGCGGCCGCCGTGGAAGCTGCCGGCGTACCTGCGGCTGCTGGCCGATCTGCACGATCGGCTGCACGAGATCGAAGCTCCCGAGTGGCTGCCGGCCATTCCCGACGACGGCGCCTTCGCCCCCCGCACCTTCACGCCGGACAGGCGCCTGCTGCACCTCGACCTGCACCCGCTCAACGTGATCATGTCGCCGAAGGGCCCGGTGGTCGTCGACTGGCCCAACGCCCGCGGGGGCGACCCGCTCGCCGATGTCGCGCTGACGTTCGCGCTGATGTCGTGCGGCCACATCCCACTGCCCCGACCGGTCGCGATCGCGATGGACGCGATCCGCCAACCCGTGCTGCGCCGCGCGTTCGCGGGCCGTTACCTCGGGGCGGCCTTCCACCGGCGCGTCGCGGAGATGGCCGAGCTCAAGTGCTTCGACACGAACATGGCGCCGGACGAGATCCGGGCGCTGAGGAAACTGGCGAGCCGGGCGGCAGCCAAGGCTCCGGGATGACGGTTCCCCCCGGCCCCGTCATCCCAGTGCCTCTGCTTCCGAGCCGGCGCATCGATGCAGAACATCGGTGGCAGGCCGGCGCGGTGTTTCCCCTTCCGCACGCAGAAACTTAGGGCGGAAACGGCGCAGCGGTCAACGGGACGATTCGGCCGGATCGCTCGATGTACGTTCGGGCCCATGTACCGAGCGGTGGACCGCACCGACCTCGCCCGCCGCATCTACGACGCGGCCCACCTCACGGGAACCTTCACCCTGCGCTCGGGGGTGGTGAGCCACGAGTACTTCGACAAGTACCGCTTCGAGTCGGATCCGCAGCTCCTCGCCGACATCGCCGAAGCCTCGGCGGTGCTGGTCCCGGCGGGCGTCGACGCGCTCGCCGGCCTCGAGCTGGGCGGCGTCCCGTTGGCGACGATGATCTCCCAGGTCACCCGGCTCCCGGCTGTGTTCGTCCGCAAGGAGGCCAAGACCTACGGCACGTGCCAACTCGCGGAGGGCGCCGAGATCGCCCGCCGGCAGCTTTGCATCGTGGAAGACGTCGTGACCTCGGGCGGCGCGATCCTCGACGCCGCGGCCGAGCTGCGCGCCCGGGGAGCGGTGCTCGGTCCGGTCATCTGTGTGATCGACCGTGAGTCGGGCGGACGCGAGAAGCTCGCGGCGGCCGACCTCGAGCTGTTCCCGCTCTACACGATGAGCGAGCTCAACTCGGCAGCGGGTTCAACGGGAGCGTGACCTTGCACTTCATCAAGATGTCGCGGGTCAGCTCGTACTCGTTCTCGTACTTCTTCCCGGGCGGGTCCGACGGCTTCGGCACCGGTCTCAACAAGCTCGGTGCCGAGTGCGAGCCCAACTGACTCTCGTCGAACGTCGCGCTCAGGTTGTCTGTGACGCACCGCGCCTGCGCGGCGGTCGCGCCCGCGTGCTCGAGTTGCGACTGCAACCGCGGTGGGTTGTAGCCGGGAGTCGCGCATCCCGCGAGCGCGCCGACGGCCGCGACGCACACGATCCCCTGGAGCATTCGACGCCGGAGCACGGCCGCCGAGCGTACGCGGTGAAGGTCGATTCCAGCCGACCGCCCCGCAATTCCGCGCGGACCTAGGCTGACGCCGATGCTGTGCCCGAACTGCGGCTACAACAACCAGCCGAACAACCGGTTCTGCGTGCGGTGCGGTATCGACATCGCGGCGCCGCCGTCGTCGCCGTCGCCCGAGACACCGTCCTTCGATGTTCCCGGAGTGACCCCACCGGCCCCGGGCGAGTCGCCCGCGTCGGGTGCACCGGCGTCGGCCGCGCCCGGTGAACCCGCGCCCGCTCCCCCGAACCCGTGGGGGACACCCCCGCCCGCGACCGCTTCGGGTGGCACCGGCGGTCCGTTTCCGCCCCCGGGCCCGACCGGACCGAGTCCGGGATCGATGCCGCCGCATGCGCCGAACCCCTTCGCGCCGCCCCCACCCATCGGCGCGCCCGGGAGTTACCCGCCGCCGGCCGCGTACGGCCAGTATCCGGTCTACCCACCCCCCGGTCTGGCCCCCGCTTCGACAAACGGTCTGGCGACCGCGGCGCTCGTCCTGGGCGCCGTGGGCTGGATTCCCTGTGGAATCGGCTCCCTCGTCGCCATCGTCCTCGGCTTCATCGCCCGGACCCAGATCCGGGAATCCCAAGGCCGCCAGGGCGGCGACGGCCTGGCTCTGGCCGGGATCATCCTCGGCTTCATCGGCGTCGGGATCTGGCTCCTGCTGCTGATCCTGGGCGCCACGATGGGCTCATCGAACACCTCCTGAGCCGATCTTCCCCCCTCCCGAGGGGCGGTCCGCCATTGCGCGGACAACTACCCGCGGGGCGCGAGCCCTCAGGAACCCTAGGTTCTTCGCCGATAGAGGCCGACGAGGGGGTACGCCATGCAGACGACGCAGAGCACGCATTGGGTGTGGCCCTATCCCGCGCCGGCCCTTCCCGATGCGCCCACACAGCCCACACATGACGAGAACCAGATCGGCCGGGACCGGAGCGGGCCCGTGGCCGCGAACGTCGACGAGCGCAAGCTCGGTGTTCCGCCGCGTGAGCGCGAGGCCCGGCGCGAAATCGACCGGTTGCGCGAGGAGATCGAGCAGCTCGTGCGGGCCGAGGGCGACGACTCCGGCGAGCACGCGCGCGCCGTCGTCGACTCCGCGCTCGAGTCGGTCACCCGGTTGCAGATCGTCACCGCGAACATCGACGCGTGCGGCCCGCCGCCGGCCAAGTTCGCGGGTGCCGCGTTGGTCGCGCTCGCCGACTCCCGCCTGACCGGCCACTCCGACGCGATCGAACGCGGCATGGAGTACACCGCCGACAATCAGCTGCGTCTTCTCAACGGCGAGAAGTAGTCGACCCCGGGCCCTCAACGGCGAGAAGTAATGGGCGGGGTACGCGGCCGGTAACTTGCGGCCCCGTGACCACCGAACGAACTGCTCCGCTCGCGGGCCTGCGTATCGTCGAGGTGTCGATGCTCGGGCCGGGCAACCTCACGACCCACCTCGCCGATCTCGGCGCCGACGTCATCAAGGTCGAGCCACCGCAGGGCGACTACGGCCGGCGCATGACCTGGCCGATCGTCGAGGGCGTCTCGCTCCTCTTCCTGCACATCAGCCGGGGCAAGAAGAGCATCGTGCTCGACCTCCGAACCGACGCGGGCCGCGACGCGTTCCTCGCGTTGGTACGCGATGCCGACGCGGTGGTCGAGGCGATGCGCCCCGGCGGCCTCGAACGCCGCGGCCTCGGCTTCGACGCACTCCGCCAGGTGAATCCGCGCATCGTGTTCTGCACGATCTCCGGGTACGGCGCGACCGGGCCGTACCGCGACATGCCGAGCCACGGAATTGCGTACGACGTCTGGGCAGGCATCGTCCAGCCCGAGGTCGACGACGACGGCTTCGCGTTCATGCCCGAGCACGTCTCGATCGGCATCAACGTGGGTCCGGTGTTCGGCGCACTGGGTCTCCTGGCCGGCGTGTTGCGCGCCCGCGAGACCGGCGAGGGCTGTCAGATCGAGATCGCGCAGTCCGACGCCGCGGCGGCGACCGACTGGCTACGCAGCGAGACGTGGCGCGCGTACGAACGTCCCGAATCGGAAGTCACGGGCAACGAGGCCGACAACTTCGAGCGCCGCGCACCCGGCACCGGTGGTATGGAAGCCGGTGTGCGCTACCAGTTCTACGCGACGAAGGACGGCCACATCCTGTTCATGGCGTCGGAGCGCGAGTTCTGGAAGAACTTCTGCGCGGGCATCGACCGCAATGACCTCTTCGAACGCTGGCCCGGTTCGCAGTACGGCGACCACGCCCGCAACAACACCGAGCTGCGCGTGATCCTGCGCGACGTGTTCGCCACACGGTCGACGCAGGAGTGGCTCGCGTTCGGCCTCGAGCACAACACGCCGATCGCACCCGCCAATTCGCCGAAGACGCTGTACAGCGACCCGCAGTTCGAGGATCGATTCGAGCTGCTCCCGGCCGCCGCGGTTGGCGCCGACATGCTGCCGACGCCGATCAAGTTCGTCGACGAGCACCTGCCGATGCCGTCGAAGGCGCCAACGGTCGGTCAACACACCGAGCAGGTGCTGCGTGAGGTGTTGGGTTGGGACGACGCGCAGATCTCCGCCGCGCGCGATGCGGGTGCCTTCGGTACGCCGAAGTCCTGACCGCCCCGGCTCGGCTCAGCCGGCGGGAGCCTGGTTGCTGTTGAAGGGCACCGTGCCGGGAACCAGCTGCACGGTGGTGAACGACGAGTGCGCGTGCAGGTAGGCGACCTCGCGGCTCACGTCGCCGACACCGTTCGAGCCCGCGAGCGGCGCGATCGCGACCGTGCTCAGGATGCCGAGGGCCTGGCCGGTCGGGTCGAGGAACGCGCTCCCCGAGTCGCCCGGGATCCCCGGCGTGACGGTATACACGGTGTGGGACCAGCCCGCACCCGCGTCACCGAGGCTGACGCCCTGCTTCGGGCTGAGCTGTGTGACGCCGCCCCGCAACTCCGAGTTGCCGTCGGAGTACACGAAGTCGCCGACCCTCGTGCCGGCCGCGTTGATGCCGGTCGGGCCACCCCAATGCGGGATCGACGGATTGACGTTCGCGACGTCGTTCGGATCGAGGCGGACGAGTGCGAGGTCGTTGTACTGACACGTGTTCGGATCGGCCTCGTGCAGTGCCTGCATCGTCAGCCACGAGTTGTAGACCATGACGCCGGGCTTCGAGGCGCCGGTCACCTGCACCGGCGTACCGACCGGAAGCGAGCCGGACGTGCAGCCGTTCGTCGCCGTGTTGCCGCCGGTCCCCGAGCAGTGCGCGGCCTGACCGATGTAGACGTTCGTCGCGTCGGTGAACACGAAGTTGGCCGTGCATTGCGCGCCGTTCGTGAAGACCTGCACTCCGGGGTGGATCTTCGCGGTCGCGGCCGGCGCCCACGTCGGCGCGGCGCCCGCCGCGTCACCCGCCACCGGGGAGCCCATACCGAGCGCTACGAACGAAGCGTGGCGCTCAGCGCGGCGACGATTGACAGCAGACGATTCCGCACGTGTGTTCCCTCCGCGAAATACGCGCCGTCCCCATTTGGCGGGCGGGCAGGCTCCCTGTACCCCGAACGACTTTCCGGATACCTGGCGTCGACCATCACCGGAAATTTGTTGGTCCAAACCTCGGACGAAATGTCAGGAGCCGGCCGAGCGGTGCTCGGCGAAGAACGCCAGCATGAGCTCGGTCGCGTCGATCTGCTTCGTTGTGTAGAGCGGGCTCGCGGCCGCGTCGGCGCCCGGCCAGGTGTGGCTGCCCTTGTCGATCGTGTACAGCTCGACCGCAGTGGTGTCGGTGCAGTGCGGCCACCTCCGTAACGTCACTTCCGTCCCGATCGTTCGCGTCGTCGGCGTCGCTCCACATCGATCGAGTCGCGCCCAGTCGCCCAGGTTCAGCAACGTGCCGCGCACTTTGACGCCCGGGAGTGACGCGCCCATCGCGCCGTCCTTGTACGGCACCGCCGGGTCTTCGGTGCCGTGAAACGCAAGGTAGGGAACGGGCTTCTTGCAACCGAGCTGGAAGTCGACGGCGACGGTCGCCAGCGCGGCGA
>JAODBI010000381.1 GCA_025463875.1 Actinomycetes bacterium | reverse complement strand
GAAGTCGCGGTTCGTCTACCTCGAATTCACTGGGCGGTCGACATGGTCGCGAAGGAGCGGAAGTGGCTCCCCGTACTGGCGCCGCATCTCCCTCTCGCGGTGCCGCTGCAAGTGGCGACGGGCGACCCCGAGGAGGTCTTCCCGTACCCGTGGTCTGTCGTGCGATGGCTCCCTGGCGATTTAGCGACGTCAGAACGACTGCATGATCCGATGCGCGCGGCACGTGACCTCGCCGCCTTCGTTCGGGCGCTGCAAGCCATCGATCCCACCGACGGGCCCGCGCACCCTCGCGGCAGTCCGGTCCGTCTGCAAGGCGCGGCTGTGCGCGAGGGCGTTGCCGGCCTCCGCGGCGAGGTCAATGGCGACGCCGTCCTCGACGCATGGAACCGAGTGATGCAGGCTCCCGACTACGACGGCTCGCCGCGCTGGTTCCACGGGGACCTCGCGTACCTCAATCTCCTCTCGCAACAAGGCAAGCTGTGCGGGGTCATCGACTGGGGAACCTGCGGCGTCGGCGACCCGGCCATCGAGACCATCGTTGCGTGGAGTCTGTTTCCACCGGAGGCTCGCGATGTGTTCCGCGACGCGCTTCGCATTGACGATGCAACTTGGGAACGCGGCAAAGGCTGGGTCCTCACCGGAGTCTTCGGCATCCCGTACTACCGCGACACGAACCCGCTGCTCGTTGCCGACAAGATCAAGGCGATCGAAGCCGTTCTCGCGGCCTCGAACTCGCGCGCCTGAGCCAGGCAAGCAGCGGATAGCTGCCTATAAGTGCGCGTCCGTTAGGTGATTCGATGCGCTATTTGGTATTGCTGTTGTGCAGTTCGGCGAACCGGGGTTCAGGCGTACCGGCGGGTAGATGCGGCTTGACGACTTCATTGAACCAGGCGTCGTGCTGATCGATCGAGTCCCAGATCTCGATCACCGTGATGCCGCCGTCTTCCACGATGGCGTAGTGGGCAACGAAGCCATCCGCTTTACTCTGAGAAGGCATAGCACCAGCGGCGACTTGGTCGTAGACGTCAGCCGGCATACCGGGCGCGTGATGCTGCTTGAGAACTGTCATCGAACCCCTTCGCTCATGGCCTGGATGCCCAGGATTCGACATGCTCCCACAGTCGCCTCCGGAACGCGCTGTCACCGCGCCATATCGTCCGATCGGTGCGCGCTTCCTGCGATCGTCGCGCGTGGTCGGGCTGCCGTTCTAGCTGGCTCGGAACGAGATGACCCTTCGGGATCAACCGCCGGCATCCGGACCGGTTTCCCTGAGAGAGGGCCGCCGCAATCAGCCGCCGGAGCCGTTGACCACCTGCACGTTTCGGTCCGGCTGCCGGGATTCGAACCTGGGACCCTTTGACCCCCAGTTACCGCCCGAACGTCTCGCTGCGTCTCACCCTCCCCCGCCGACCAGGCGTTTCGCGAGGGCCTCCGGAGCCGTTGTCTCACTACGTCTCGCTACGTTTCTTAGGTAAAATCTTAGGTAGCGCGTGCACAGCGAGATCAACGTCATTCGAGTGCGCGCCGAACCTCGGTCCCCCCGCCGGACAGCCGTTCCCTCAGGTCGAATGGGCGTTCTTCATGAACGATCGACGCGTCTTTAGGCCGCTCCGCCTGACCCGGATCCAGAGCGCGAGCCAGAGCGAGTAGCGGCGCAAGCGATCCCTTCGATCTCCCGGAAGCTCTGGATCTTGCGCTCGTACCAGGGACTTTCCCTGGGGCAAACCGGATTGCCCGGCCGCATGGTGCGTGGATGCCTTACAACGACGCGATCGGTCCTGAGACCGGAGCTGCAGGTGCGAGCGATCACACCATGAGAGCGCGTGTTCCTCGTGAGTGGCGACCGTGACCTCGACGACTGCCACTTCGGCCGCGTCCGCGAGGACTCCGCACCGGTGGCGAGCCCTTGCCGTCATCAACCTGTGCGTCACGGTGGTCATCCTCGACAACACGATCCTCAACGTTGCGTTGCCATCGATCCAGCAAAACCTTCACGCGTCGGGCGCTCAGCTGCAGTGGGTGGTCGACGCCTACACCTTGACCTTCGCAGCGCTCCTACTCATCGCCGGCAATCTCGGCGACAAGTACGGGCGCCGCGGCGCGCTCCTCGTCGGGCTGGTGATCTTCGGAACGGGGTCGGGACTGGCAGCATTCACTACAAGCGCAACCGCGTTGATCGCGTTCCGCGGCCTCATGGGCATCGGGGGCGCGGCGATCTTTCCGACAACCTTGTCAATCATCACCAACATCTTCGACGGGGACGAACGCGGCCGAGCAATCGGCATCTGGTCGGCGATTTCGGGTCTTGGCATCGCCGCCGGCCCAATCGTGGGCGGGTTCCTGCTCGACCACTTCTGGTGGGGTTCGGTCCTGCTCGTCAACATCCCGATCGTGGCGGTGTCCATCGTCCTGGTGGTGCTCTACGTTCCGACGTCGAAGGCCGAACACGCACCGCCACTCGACATCCCCGGCGCCGTCCTCGCCACCGCGGGCATGACGGCGCTGGTTTACGGGATCATCGAGGCCCCCCGTAAGGGGTGGACATCCACGGAGGTCGTCGTCGCGCTGACGCTCGGAGCAATCGTTCTGATCGCGTTCGTACTGCGTGAACACAGCACCGACCACCCGATGCTCCCCGTCAAGTTCTTTGCCGACCGGCGTTTCAGCGCCGCGTCCGTAGCACTCGCCCTGACGTTCTTCGGGCTGTCCGGCTACATCTTCTTGCTCACCCAGTACCTGCAATTCGTTCGCGGACTCGACCCGCTCGAGGCCGGCCTGCGCCTCGCCGCACCCGCGATCGGCATCATCGTGAGCGCGCCGCTGGCACCACGGCTCTCGGAGCGCATCGGAACAAAGGTCGTCGTCGGCGCAGGCCTCGCAGTAGCTGCAGTGGCCATGGTGCTCCTCTCCCGCACCTGGATCCTCGACGACGATCGCTGGTTGGCCATCATGTTCGTGATCTTCGGTTCCGGCATGGGCCTGACCTTTGCGCCCGCGACGGACTCGATCATGGGCTCCGTGCCCCGTGAGCAGGCCGGTGTCGGCTCTGCCGTGAACGACACCACCCGCCAGCTCGGCGGCGTGCTCGGTGTCGCTGTGATTGGCAGTCTCCTTGCGACCCGATACTCCTCCCGAATCGACGGACTTGCCATCCCGACTGGAACTCGCAGCGCGGCGCGCTCGTCCCTCGAAGCAGCCTTGCAGGAGGCCGGAGCTCTTGGCGGCAGCGCCGGCCAACATCTCGTCGAGGCCGCGCGCTCGGGATTCGTCAACGGTTTCCAGTTCGCAACCCTCGTCGTAGCGGGAGTAATCGCCGGCTCGGCCGTCGTCGTCGCGCTGTTCCTTCCCAACCGCCCCACCGAAGTCGCTGCAGTCGACGCCGAAGCAGTACGACACGACGAGGAGAACCGAACCTTGCGCGAGATCGAGCTCAAACCGGTTCGTCGGTTGACGCTCGCTGGCGGTTGCTGGCGGCATCTTGCACAGGACGCAGGGGAAACGAGGAGTCGGTGAGCACCACGGCGCCGGCGAGTCGCTGTCGACGCGCAAGACCCAATCCGCACCCGAGAGCTGAAACGCAGGAGCAACGCATGACGTCAGCCGTAGGAAAGACCGATGAACTGTCCAAGTACGCCGGGAACTGGACGCTGGACCCAGCCAAGACCACGGTCGGCTTCCGCACAAGAGTGATCGGGATTCTGCCGGTCAAGGGAACTGCCAGGGCGCTCAGCGGCGAAGCTCAGATCTCCGCAGATGGCGACACAAAGGGAACCTTGGTCATCGACGCCGGATCCTTCGACACCAAGAACAAGAAGCGAGATGAACACCTTCGCTCGGCAGACTTCTTCGACGCGATCGCATACCCGACGATCTTGTTCACCGTCGACGACGTGCGACCAATCGGGCCCGGTTGTTTAGATGTCCACGGGCTGCTCACCGTCCGCGGGCGATCCCAGCGCGTCGACCTGAAGGCCGACCTGAGCGGCGGCGACAGTTCGGTAACTGTGGCTACCGAGTTCGAGATCGACCGAAGCCTATTTGGTCTGACTTGGGCCAAGTTGGGGGCCAGCCTCAAGAATCGCGTGAGCATCCATGCGCATTTCGACCGAGTCTGAAATCGGAAGGTGACCGGCTGATGAAGGCAGTTCGATTCGACGACTACGGCGGCATCGAAGTCCTTGAAGTGCGCGACGTCGCGCGTCCTGAGCCGGGCCCCGACCAGGTGCTCGTCGCGGTCCGCGCCGCCGGCATCAATATCGGTGAGGCGAAGATTCGTGAAGGCCTGGTCCGCGAGATCTTCCCTGCGACCTTTCCCAGCGGCGAAGGTTCTGACCTCGCCGGCGTCGTCAAACAGATCGGCGCAAAGGTGAGGGGCGTGGCTGTGGGCGACGAAGTGATCGGTTATACCGACAACCGCGCAAGCCACGCCGAATACGTGCTCGTAGAACGGGCGAATCTGACCGCGAAACCTCTAGAGATTCCGTGGGAAGTGGCAGGCGCACTTTTCGTCGCCGGCGTGACGGGGGTCGGAGCCGTGCGCGCCGTCGCCCCGACCGCCGGAGAGGCGGTCGTGATCGCGGGAGCAGGCGGCGGCGTCGGCGTGTTCGCGGTCCAGCTCGCGCTGCGCACCGGCGCGCGCGTCATCGCACTCGCCAGCGACCGTCATCATGCCTGGCTACGGGAGCGCGGCGCGATCCCCGTCGCCTACGGCGATGGTGTCACCGAGCGCATCGCCGGGGCCGCCGAGGAGATTCCGGTCGCTTCGTTCATCGACCTCGTCGGCAGCGGCTACGTGGAGCTGGCCATCGAGCTCGGTATCGCCAGAGATCGGATCAACACGACCGTCGACTTTCCGTCGGCAGCGAAATACGGCGTCAAAAGCGAAGGCGGCGCAGCCGCGGCGAGCGCGGCGACGCTCGCCGACCTGGCCGAGGCGATAGCGGCCGGGAACCTCGTCGTGCCGGTCCAGCGCACCTACCCGCTCGAGGATGTTCGAGCGGCGTTCTCCGAGCTCGAGGCCGGTCACGTCGCAGGCAAGATCGTCCTAACCCCCTGACTGATCGAATGTTTGCGGACGGTCGTCGGCCCGGAGTGCGCCGTTCGTCGCCGAGTTCAC
>JAODBI010000380.1 GCA_025463875.1 Actinomycetes bacterium | reverse complement strand
TTCCTTTCTCTCGGTGGGCCAGACGTGGCGCATGCAAGACGTGCACCTGCGCGCCAATTCCTGAATCCGGCGTTCGTTCGAGGATGACAGTGCCGACCGACGCGCAACCTCACGTGTTCTCGTAGTGTCGTGGTCGATGCCGGTACCCGCGCTCACTCGAGGGAGGGCCGGCAAGTGGGTGTCGACCTTCGTGACGGCGCGCGCATTGACGATTGCCCGCTCGTATCCGGCACGCGAATGGCTTCGCGTCGGTCGCTGGTCAGTCCTCTGGAAGCCTAGGAACCGAGTGTCCAACGTCAGACGTGATGACTCGGTGATGACCGCGGATCTCGAACTCTACGACGTCGATGTCGTCGCAACAGGTGACGACCGCGAGCATGAACGCCTCGGGACTGCGCCGCAAGGCCGGGTGCTCGAACCTTGATGTCACGCCGGCCTCGACAAACGTTTCCTCGACAGCCCGCGCAAGCTCGACGCGTTCGCAAAGCAGCTTGCTGACGATCGCCCACCTTCCGTCCCATTGCGCGTGAACGGGCTCGTCCTCCACGGTTGCTTCGACTCGAAACGTCTCGATGCCGTACGGGCGTCGCGGCAGTGGGAGCCGGAGTGTGTCGTCGCCGCTGCTGTGCATTCGACTCCTTCGGCCGCCGCAAATGTGTTCATCAAGGTCTGCTTGGTGGGGTCAGGCGCCGACGGGAGCGGGGAGGAACCGTCGGCGCCCGACCACGAGCTTCCATCGGTCCTCTCGATGAGGACCGACCGAGGTGTACGAAGATCTTGGTGGATGACGAGGTTCATCGCATCCGGGAGTTCCCCAGTCGTCATCCCGAGTGAGAGGAATCGTTACTCGGGCGCGGGTCTCGGTGTTGTGTCGCGCCCGAGAACCTTCGCAATCTGAACGCGGGAGCTGATGCCGAGCTTGGTGAACACCTTGTGGAGGTGGTACTCGACGGTACGCGCGCTGATGTACAACCTCGTCGCGATCTCCGCATTCGATTGGCCGTCTCCTGCGAGCCGGGCAATCTGCGCTTCTTGCGGGGTGAGCTGATTCGCGGTCTCGACGGTGCGCTTACGGACGCGCTCGCCGGTCGCAACCAACTCCCGATGGGCGCGTCCCGCGAACGGGCCCGCACCCATCGTGGAGAACATGTCGTGGGCGACGCGTAGCTGCTCCCGCGCGGCCAGGCGTCGACTTTGACGACGGAGCCATTCGCCGTAGAGAAGGTGCGCGCGCGCAAGGTGGGCGGCGGCTGGGCATCGGCCGAGGCGTTCGATCGCTGCGCGATAGAGCTTCTCGGCGTCGGGCCCGTCCGTCAGGAGCGCGATCGACCGCGCCTCCATCCCGAGGGCCCATTCCGTGCCGCTGGCTTGTGTCTGTTCCACGAGTTGCTCACCCGCCTTGGCCGCAAGAAGGGGTTGGTCGCTGCGCGCCGCTGCCTCGATGAGCTCGGGCAGGATCCATGGCGAGAGCTCTTCGCGCTCGAATGCCCCTATGACTGCGACGAGCGCATCGCCGTAGCGGCCGAGGCCGTTGTAGAGAACTGCGCTCGTGAACTCAGTGACCGCGATCTGTCGACCGTCATTCCGAGTCAACGCGTCTCGCCGGGCGGCCTCTATGAGCTCGGACGCCTCTGCCTCCGAGCCGCGCCAAACGGCGAGCACCAACGAGCCGAACGCGACGCGTTGCCCTGTGGCCTCCGATATCCCTTCCGCCTCCTCGATGAGACTGGCGGCGGAGGCGAGTCTTCCGTCGTGCACCTGCAGGCTGGCTGCGTAGTTGAGCGCGACTGGAAGATCTGTCAGCGCCCCGCGGTCTCGGGCAAGTCGGATATACCGGCTCGCGAGCGCGAGCATCGCTTCGATATCCCAGACTTCCGCAGCGCCGCACAATGCAAGTCCGCGCCAGCCGGTGTCGTCGACGTCGCATATTGTCTTCACCGCTCGGCGCAGCATTGAGGCCGCGGCGACATGGCCGTCGGTGAAACGCACCGCCAATCCGTCGAGCAGCATGTCGGCTGAGCACGGCTGCTTTGCAGGCGGTGCGGCCCGAGCCGCCTCGGCGGCATCCCGCAGCGCCGAAGCGCCGCCGAGGCTTCCCGCGAAGACTGCTGCTTCGAGCGCTTCGAGATATGTGTCGCGGGCCAGACGAATGTCGAGCGGGGTGAGCGCCTTCGCGGCCTCGAGCAATAGCCGCGGCGCGTCGCTTCCCCGGTTGCTCGCAAATGCGATCTTGGCTCGCAGCCGATCGAGGCGCGCGCGTTCGAGTTCGACGAGCGGTCCGGCGTCGGCGACTGCAAGTAGGTCGGAGGCGGCGGCCAGCGATCCCGCATCGAACTTGGAGTGCGCGGCCGCGAGCGCGCGTGTCGCGCGCCGTGAAGGTTCCGGAGTGAGAAGTGCGGACCGTTCGAGGAAGGCCGCTTCAGCCGCAAGACCGCCGACGGCACCGGCTCGCCTCGCCGCGCGCTCGAGATCGTCGGCGATCTCTGCATCCGGCGCGAGTGTGGCGTGCGCACGATGCCAGGCCCATCGATCCGGGTCGACCTCCGCGTCGATCGAGTCGGCCAACGCCTGATGGGCGGCCCGCCGCTCACCGAAGGGCGCGCAGTGATACGCGACGGACCGCATATGCAGGTCACAGAACGACACCCGAACGCCGAGCTCGAGGAAGCCGGCGGATGCGGCCTCATCCGCAGCACCTGGGTCGATACCGAGTCGCGCCGCGGCCCGCCATAGCACCGCCGAATCACCTTCGGGCTCGGCTGCCGCCAGCAACAACAGGCGTCGGGTCTGTACCTCGAGCCTCTCGACGCGCGCCGTCAGGCACTCGGTGTGCGCATCGCGCGCCGGCGGTGCGACGGGCAAGCCGAAGCCACCGGCGAGCTGCTCGGCGGCGGTGGCGGATGACAACGCGAGGAGCGCTCGCGCGTTGCCCTTCGCTTCGGCGACGACACGGTCGCGCACTCGCGCGTCGAGGCGTCCCGGGATTGCTGCAACGAGCAACGCGTGCGCTTCGCCGTCGGTCAGGCCGCGGAGGAGCAGCTCGGGGATTCCGTGCAGTTCTGGAATCGCCTCGCGCGCCGCGAACACGAGCGCGACATGATTCATGCGGAGACGGCGTGCAGCGAAAGCGAGTACGCGCATCGATGGTTCATCGAGCAGGTGCGCGTCGTCGATCACGCACACGAGCGGTTGATCGGCACTCACCTCTGCCAGCAGTCCGAGCACGGCCAAGCCGAGGAAGAAACGCTCGATGTCGCCGCTCGAGCTCTCGCCGAAAGCGGCAGCGAGTGCGTCGCGCTGTGGCTCGGGGAGCCGCTCGACGCGATCGAGCATCGGCGTGCACAACCGGTGCAACGCGGCATACGAAAGGTCCTGCTCCCCTTCCACGCCGCAGACCCTCGCGACCCGCAAACCGGAGGCAATCGAAACGGCGTGGTCGAGCAGCGTTGACTTCCCGAATCCTGACTCGCCTCGCAACACCAGGGCCTGTCCGTTTCCCCGGCGGGCGCCCTCGAGAACTCGTTCGAGAGCCGGGCCCTCCCGGTCCAACATGAGGTTGCGACCCGCTCGACGGGCGAGGTCTGTCGGCGGGCCGGGGTCGAGCTCGAGGCGGTCAACGACGCACTGCATCGCGAGATCATCCGCGAATCGCGCACCGTTTGAATCCCCCAGGGCGCGTAGTCCGCTCGGCGTCGTTTGCTCCGACACCACATCGGTCGGCGGTCCGGACGGTCGCGCTGCTCCTTTCGGGCCGCCACCGGGAAGCCCGATCCCACCCGCCGACGAGGGCTAGGACGCTTCGCGCTGATTTGCCGAATGGGCGCTCACGATGCGGGCCAGTTCGACGCGTGAGTCGATGCCCAACTTCGCGAAGATCTGTCGGAGATGAAAATCGACGGTGTGCGGCGAGAGGTACAAGCGCGCGGCCGTCTCCCCGTTCGTGAGGCCGCCGCCTACGAGATCTGCGATGCCCAGCTGCGCGGCGCTGAGGCTGGCCCACCCGAAGGTTTCACGGCGCGGTCGCTTCTTGCCGAGGGCGGGACGCTTGCCGGAGGACGCGGGTGACAGCGCATCCAGACGTACCAATGCCCCAACCGTGTCACCCGCCACCTCGACCGGCTCACAGCGCGCCGTCACGGTGATCCCACGGGACAGAGAGAGCCGCTCCGCCTGCGTCTGGCCGTGCGCGATCGCTCGGCATGCCCATCCCCACAACATCGATCGGTCTGATTCGTCGACGAGCGGCGCCGCCGCGGCGTTCGTGATCATCGAGCGTTCGTTGAGAGCCACGACCGGTCCGCGAATATGGCGACGGGCCCGAACGAAATGCGCCATCAACGCGCGCTCGGCGCCCGACGCGTCCTCGACCAGGCCGTATTCGATCTCACGGCGCACGCGCCGGACATAGGACTCCATAAGTTCACTTGCAGCCTCGACTCGGCAGAGGATTGCGACGATGCCAACGGGCCGACCGCTGCGAGGGTCGGAGATGGGCTCCGCCGCGAACGCGAGGCCGGTGACCGTTTCCATGACGGGCTCGTCGGCGCGCACGATGAGCGCCAGCTGCTCCTCGAGCACGGACGCGACACCCGCATCCTCGTCATGATGCTCGATGGGACGCGAGAGTGCGTCGACGATGACGACACTGAATTGGGTGCCGACAAGGTCGGCGCGGACGCGATCCAGCACCGCCAGTGCGGTGCGCGCGAAGCGACCTGACGTCCCGACGCTGGGCTTTGACCTCGCGTCATCGCGCGCCTGGCGTTCGATCCTGGCGGTCACGGATGCTCCTCTCGATCAGACGGAATCGTTACTGACCGAGACGATCGTCTGACCTCCGGGGCGTCGCATCCAAGAAACCCCGCGTCGACCCCTAGTCACCCGAGGCGCGAACCCGGGGGGCCTGTGCCCGGTTCTCTTTTTTCGCGGAGAGCTCGCTGTACGGAGCGTTCGATGAGGATCGGAAGGAAGCTCTGCAATCTCGCGGAGCGAAACCGTTCGAGTGTCGCGGTGATGACGGCGTCGACTTCGCGCTGATCGTGCCCGGAATCCACGAACCGCCCCCGTAGCTCATGTACCCACGGCTCGCGGTCGAGAGGCCACCGCGCGGCTTCGTCTTGTTGCATCTCACGACACCGCCGCGATGGATCGAACGACGGCGGGCGTGCGTACCTCGACCATCGCGCTCGAGAACCGGAGCCGCCAATGCGGCGAATCGGCTCGGGTTGCGAGGACGATCGTCGCTTCGACCACGCCGGACAGCAGCACCCACGAACCGACGACCAGAACGAGCGCCAGCAGCGTGGGCGCGGGCCATGCGAGCAGAGCGACTCCGACGCCAACCTCACCGCAGCCAACCAACGCGGACAAGGCGCCGGCGAGACCCTCGAATGATGTCGTCACGATGTGAAGGGCACCCCGCGCCACGAAGAGCATCGCCGCGAACGCGGCCGGCTCAGCCAAGGTCCAGTCGACGAGCAAGAGTGCGAGTCCTGCGATCACCGCCACCACGCCGATGACAGCGAGCTTCCACGGGGGTCCGTTCGACATGGCCGTCTCCTCGGTCGGCGCGCCGGACACGGGTCAACTGGCTTTCGCTTCCTCGGCGCGTCTGCACTGACCCGATCGACGATGACGGACGGCGAGCTCGGAGTCCTCACGCGTTCACGTGGCGACGCGCCGAAGAACCGCGACTTCGTGTCGAATCGATTCGTGATCAACGCGGGCTATCGCGGGAGGACGTCGACGAGATCGCGCCGGGACTCGACGCCGAGCTTCTTGTAGACCTTTCGGAGGTGATAGTCGATCGTCGCCGCGCTCAGGAACAGCTGGGCGGCGATCTCCGAGTTGGTTGCGCCGCCGGCTGCGAGCCTCGCGACCTGCTCTTCTTGCGGCGTGAGCTCGTACATCGTTTCGACCGAACGGTCGCGCACGCGGTCACCCGTGCGGACGAGCTCCGCTCTTGTCCGCTCCGCGTAGGCGCGGGCACCCATCGTGTCGAACATGTCCAGCGCTTTGCGCAACTGCCCACGCGCGTCGCTGCGCCGCTTGCGGCGGCCTAGCCATTCGCCGTACAACAGGTGTGCGTGCGCGAGGTCCGTGGCGACCGACGTTTGCGTCAGCTGGTCGATGGCCTCGTTGTAATGCGCCTCCGCGTCATCCGCAGTGGCGAGCAGAGCGCGTGAGCGGGCGAGCAGCCCAAGCGCCCAGGGCGTTCCGCTCGCAGTCGCGCGTTCCGAGAGACGCGCACATGCTGCTTCGGCTGAGTCGGCGTGCCCTGAGCGGACTGCAGCCTCGACGAGACTCGGAAGCACTTCGTTGCCGAAGGCCAGCGGATCGTCGTCGTAGAGCCGTTGGGCGACCGTGAAGGCTTGCTTGTACCTGCTCGATCCGAGCTCGAGCACGACGAGCGAGATCCGAGCCAGACCGGCCGCGGTCGCGGCGCGACTCTGCTCGGCTACCGCGATGAGTGCCTCGGCTCGGCGACGGGTGTCCTCGGCGCGTCCACGCCACGCCAGGAGTTCGACGTCGATCAGTTCCCAGAGGTATGCGCTGCCGTTGATCGCCGCGGTCAGGTCGCGGGCCTGGAGTTGGTACAACTCCGCGGCTGCGAAGCGACCGGCCCGCATCTCACAATCGCCGAGGGCCACGAGCGTGAACCGCAACCGGTCGACTGCGCCCATCTTGCGTTCGACATCGCAGAGTCGTTCGAGAAACGCACGGCGGCCATCGAAGTCCCAGAGCTCCTGCGCAGCAAAGCTTCCGAGATCCGACCATCGCGCACCGCCGCTGTCGATGGGGTCGCCGATCTGCAGGGTTGCCACCGCGTCCCGCAACGTCGGTACGGCCTCGACGTACCCGATCGCGATGCGGGTCGCGAGTCCGTCGAGCAGCAAGTCGGCGACGGTCGGCGCCGCGCCGGGATCGCGCGGAAACGCGAGTGCAGCTCGTGCGATCTCCGTGAGCGATGTGCCCACGGTGTACTCACGGGCGATGATCGCGGCCTCGAGTGCTTCGAGATAGGTCTCCCGCGCAAGATGCCTATCGATGTGCTCGTGTTCGCGCGCAGCTTGCAACAGGATCACGGGTGCTTCGCTCACGTGACCGAGAAGCTGTTGGGTCGCGCCCTCCAGCCGACGAGCTTGCGCGCGGGAGACGTCGTCGTCGACGACCGATTTGGCTTGCTCGAGCAGTGCCTGCGCTCGGACGGGAGCGCCCCCAACCAATGCCGCCTGGGTGGCTGCCAGCAGCCGGGAGGCGCGCCGGCCGGCGTCAGGCGTGAGCTCGGCCGCGCGCTGGAGGAACGTCACGGCCGCGCGGGACCCGCCCCGACCCTGCGCGAGATGCGCGGCGGTCTCCAAGTCGTCCGCGACCGACTCGTCGGGATCGACCGTGGCGGCGGCCCGGTGCCAGGCGCGCCGGACAGGATCGGTCCTTGCGTCGAGCACCTCCGCCAGCGCTTGGTGAACACGGCGGCGGTCCCTAGCTCTCGCGCCGCCGTAGACGGCAGACCGGATGAGCGGATGACGGAACTCGACCTCCGGTCGCAGACGCACGAGTCGGGCTTCCTCGGCCTCGTCCGCGGCGCCGGCAGTCAGGCCGAGGAGGGTAGCGGCGCGCATCAGCAGCGCCGGGTCCGAAGCCGTTTGCGCCGCCGCGATCAACAGGAACATTTGCGTGTCGGGCGGCAACGCGCGCACGGCTCGTAGAAAATGATCCTCCAGCCGTCGGCTCATCGGCAACGTGTGAAGCGGGAGGCCGACGCCCGCGAGTTGGAGTTCACTGAGTTCGGCGGCGAGTTCGAGGATCGCCATCGGGTTGCCGCCGGTATCGGCGACGATTCGTTGGGAGACGTCTCGATCGAGTTGGCCCGAAGCCACCGATACGAGCAGCTGCAAGGCGTCGGACTGAGGGAGGGCGCCGATGTCGAGCGTTCGCACTGCCTCGAAGACGTCGTGGTCGGCGTGCGAACCGCGCACCGCGAAAATGAGCGCGATGTGATCGGCGTATAGCCGACGCGCGACAAACGCCATCGCCCCCAGCGACTCTTGGTCGAGCCACTGGGCGTCGTCGATGACCGCCAAAAGTGGCCGGCTCGAGGCCGCATGTGCGAGCAGCGTCAGCGATGCCAGCCCGACGAGAAATCGATCGGGAGCGGTGCCGCCGATGCCACCGAACGCGGCGGCGAGTGCATCACGTTGCGGGGACGGCAGGCGGTGGAAGTCCGCGCGGAAAGGGTTCAGCAAGCGATCCAGCCCTGCGAAGCTCAAGTCGCGTCCCGCCTCCATGCCTACGACGCGTATGACCCGCAGGCCAGTCGCAGACGTCACTGCGTACTCGAGCAGCGCCGTCTTTCCGATGCCCGCTTCGCCGAACAGCACGACCGCGTCGCTCAGGCCGTTCCGCGCCGCGTCGATCGCTCGATCGAGCTGTGCCCGCTCCTCGACCCGATCCAGCAGCATCCGCGGAGACGGTAGTCAGCTCGGGCTGTGGTGGGCAGGGGCATTCGACGCTCAGGAAGGTTGAGCGTGCAGCGCTGAACGGTGCGCACTTCTCGCAACTATAAGGTGTGCGCCTTCATTGTGGCCGGGATGATCCGGTAGTCCCGTTGGAAAACGAGGTTATGCGCGTCCGCGGCCGCGATCGCGCGCAACGTCGCGAGCTTCCCGGTGGCCTGCTCCTCGTTGAAAACATTGAGCGGCCAGTCGTGCACGGTGCCTCCGCGCATATGCGGGTGGTGGAAACCGGCACCGTAAAAGGCATGGAGCATGATCGGGCTGATGTCGGCATCCCGCTGCTCCGGCCACGTAAGCGTCCAGATCGCATCGACGCCGTCGTCGGTCGAGCGAACCCCGGTAGCCAGGATCTCTCCCGTTCGAAGGAGGAGGTCATCGTTGATCTCGCTGAGCGTCTGGCGCGCGTAGGGGTCGAGGAGTGCGACCGTTTTGGCGAAGAGACGCTCCTTGTCCCGACGGGAAACTGCGTTGCCGTACACGCCGTCGCGGAGGTCGGCGAAATGTCGCAGAAGCTCTGCGGTGTACTCGGGTCCCGACTCGCCCATGGGTTCCTCCTCGCTGTCCTTGTGCTCACGATCGTTCGAAGCGAGGTCAGCCCTCGTGTCGTGTTCATCGGTGCTGGCCGCGGGCGGGTCGCCGACGTGACGCGGTCTCCTCACGAATCGCCGGCGCCTAGCTCACGATCTCGCGGTGTGCCGGTCGCGACGACGCGCACGAATGCCAAGTCGGATTGCGGGCGCGTGAGTTGACGGAAGTGAGCGCCGCGGCGATCGGCCTGGTGCGCGATGAAACGCTCGCGCTCGTAGGCTCGCTGCGCTGCAGCGCGAATCTCATGGTCGTTGTGCAGAATGCGGATGTTCCGATAGGGCTCCGGCCTCGGCTGGAGCGAAACGGTTGCGGCCGCGCGATGCCGCGCGAACCCGCTCGCGACTGCGAAAGCCGAGACCAGCACCGCGACACCAACGAACAGAAAGGTCATGACAGCCTCGCTCACGGTAGGAAGGTAGAAGGGTTCGCGGTCGTTGTGGGCGTACGCACCAATGTGATGCGCCCGTTCGACCGTCTGTTCAGGGCTTCACGAACCGCTGCACAAAGGTCAGTGCCCTTTCCGCAACTTCCCGCCAACCGTGGTCGATCGTGAGCGAGTGTCCGCGATCCGGAATCTGGACGATCTCGGTAACGCCCTTGTTGCGCCGCTGCTTCTTGTAGGAGGCGTTGGCGACTGTCCAAGGCACGGTGTGGTCCTTCTCGCCGTCGATGATGAGCAAGGGTCCACGGTTGGGGTTCTTCGACTTGACCTTCGCTTCGGTCCAGGGGTTGAGATTCGCAGCCGCGGCCTGGAAGACGGTTTCGCCCGAACCCGGCACGGCGAAGGTCTTGTAAAGCTCTTGCGCCTCGTCCTCGCTGACGGCGTTGGCGAAGGCGTAGCGGAATTGCTCGTAGCTGAGCGGGACGGCTCGCCCACGATTCGCGGGGTTGCCCAGCACGGCGGAGGCCGACCTCAGCGCGGAGATGGGAAGCGGCAGCACACCGCGAAAGGGTGCGGGATCGATGGCGACGGTGGCATCAGCGACTCCGCGCCCGGCCAGGATCTGCGCGAGCAGTCCTCCAAACGAGTGACCGATGAGAATCGGACGAATCGAAAGCTTCGCGACGACGTCGTCGACATGATCGGCGATCTGTCCGACCGACTTGTGCGCGAAGACCTCCGGGTGCGCCTCAGCCTCTTCGACCGTCGCCGGATCGTCGGGCCACCCGGGCGCAAGAGTCGAGTAGCCCGTCTCTTCGAAGAGGGTGCGCCAGCGGTCCCAACTACTCGGCAACAACCACAGCCCGTGGACGAACACGACCGGAGTGCGTCCGGACATGTTCGCTCGATTGATCTGCTCGGCTTCATGCTCGGTGACGTCCGCCATGATGTGCTCCTCGTGAGGCTCAGCGTGAGAGTTACTGCAAGGAGGGTCCGTCGGGCGCGGTCCGGTCTCATCACGCGAGCACGTAGTCCTGTTCGCTTGCCTCTACGGCCGATCGATAGCCTCGGCGTTTCGCATCAGCGGATCGGGGCCTGCCAGTGTTTTCGGTGGATTGACTGATGCGCCTGCTCGGGCGTGTCCAAGAGCGACAGGCACTCGACAACGTGCTCGCCGCCGTTCGAGCCGGCATGAGCGGCGTGCTCGTGCTTCGGGGCGACGCGGGCATGGGTAAGACGCGGTTGCTCGACTACGCGGCAGAGTCTGCGGGTGATCTTCGCGTCGCTCGCGTGGCTGGGATCGAGTCCGAGAGCGAATTCGGTTACGCAGCCCTGCATCGGCTTGTTCTGCCATTCGTGTCGGGGATGGATCGACTTCCCGAGCGACAGCGCGAAGCGTTGCAATCAGCGTTCGGGCTCGTCGCCGGTCTGGCGGCCGACCGATTTCTGATTGGACTCGGAGTACTTACATTGCTCGCCGATGTCGCCGCGCGTCAGCCGCTGCTGTGCATCGTCGACGATGCGCAGTGGATCGATCGAGAGTCGCTCGACGCGTTCGCGTTTGTCGCGCGCCGTCTGCACGCCGACCGGATCGCCCTTCTCTTCGCCGTACGCGATCCATCCGACGCTCAGGTCCGTATCAACGGCTTACCCGATCTCTTGGTGGAAGGTCTCGCTGGCGAGTCTGCGCTGCAATTGTTGACTGACGTCGCTTCGGCGCCGCTCAGCGCCGATGTCGCAAGCCGCATTGTGGTCGAGACGCGCGGGTGCCCGCTTGCGATGACGGAGCTCGCCGCAGAGTTGACCTCCGAGCAGCTCGCCGGCGTTGAACTCTTGCCCGAACCGTTGCCGATCAGCGTCCGTTTGGAGGCGCATTTCTTAGGTCGCGTCCGAACGCTCCCGTCCGACACGCAATCGTTCTTGCTCATCGCGGCCGCGGAGCCCGAAGGTGATTCCGCGCTCGTGTGCCGGGCGGCAGCGCGCCTGGGTCTCAATGCCGACGCCGCCGACGCCGCGAAGCGGAGCGGCTTGTTGGTAACGGAACCGCGTGTCGAATTTCGTCATCCGCTCGTCCGCTCGGCGGTGTACCGCGGCGTGACTGCGTCGGATCGGCGAAGAGTCCACGCCGCCCTGGCGGTGCTGGTGGACGCCGAATCCGAGCCCGACCGACGGGTCTGGCATCTCGCCGCGGCAGCCGCTGCCCCGGACGAGCAGATCGCACGCGACCTCGAACACCGTGCCGGCGGCGCCCGAGAGGGAGGCCGCTACGGGGAAGAGGCGGCTCTGTTGTCACGGGCCGCGGAACTGACGCCCGAACCACGGCGTCAGGCTCGCCGACTTCTGTCGGCCGCGCAGGCGCACCTTGTCGCCGGCGCGCGACGAACTGCCGAAAGGCTCGTCGAGCAGGCGACTCCGCGCCTGCACGACCCGCTCCTCATAGCCCAAGCCCAGCGACTTCGGGCGGCATTGCGATCATTCACGATGCCGAACGAGATTCCACTGGTGCTGCTGAAAGCGGCAGCGGCGATGGAGCAGTTCGACGCGCGACTCGCGCGCGATACCTACGCCGAGGCGATAGAGGCGTGCCTCGTCTCGTGCCAGTTGACCAAGGGAACGACGCCACTCGAAGTCGCCCGAGCTGCCCTTGCGGCGCCGTGCGCCCCACAACCTGTTGCGACGCTCGCCGACGTGATGCTCGAAGGCTTTGCAAGACGTATCGCGGTCGGCTACGTCGACGCAGTGCCGAAGTTGCGCGAAGGTGTTGCCGCGCTCGCAGCACACGATCCCGACACGTCCGGGTTCTCACGTTGGGCCGTCTTCGGGAACAACGCCGCGGCGGACCTCTGGGACGCGGACGGGTATCGCAAGATGCTCCGGCGTCTCGAGCAGACCGAGCGTGAGCACGGGGCTCTGGATTCGTTGCGGATCACGCTCGGTGGACTCGCCCACAGCGAGATGTGGGCCGGTCGCTTCGTCGTCGCCGAGGCGTTTCACTCCGAGGCGACGGAGATCGCACTCGCGCTCGGTGAGGATGGGACCATTTGGGAGATGTTGAAGGTCGAGCTCTTCGCGTGGCAGGGCGATGATGCGAAGACGCGCTCAGTGGTGGCCGCCCTCACTGGTGCCATCGCCGAGTTTGGCGCGGGCGTGACAGTGAATCTCGCGCTGGTCGCGTCGACGATCCTCGATATCGCTCACGGCCGTTACGAAGAGGCGCTCAGCAGCGCGTGGCCCGTCTACGAGAACGATTCGTCTCCGCATGGCAGCCAAGTGCTTCCGGAGATCGTCGAAGCTGCGGTTCGTTCCGGAAACCGGCCCGCGGCCAACGCGGCGCTCGAACGACTGACGGAGCGAGCCCGGGCGAGCGCGACGCCGTGGGCGCTCGGGCTCCTTGCCCGCTCCGAGGCGCTGGTCGCCACCGACATGATCGCCGATTCACTGTATCGAGCGGCCATCGATCGACTCGATCGAACGGGAGTCCTGACTGATCTTGCACGCGCGCACTTGGTGTACGGGGAGTGGTTGCGTCGTCAAAAACGGCGTGCGGATGCTCGCGTTGAGCTGCACGTCGCGTACGAGATGTTTGCGACGATGGGTGCCGTGGCATTCGCCGAGCGTGCACGCGTTGAGCTCGCGGCAACGGGCGAGTACGCCCGGAAGCGATCGGTCGGCACGAGCAACGAGCTCACTCCTCAGGAGGGCCAGGTTGCGATACTGGCAGCCGAAGGTGCGACGAACCGCGAGATTGCCGAACGCATGTACCTCAGCGAAAGCACTGTCGACTATCACCTTCGCAAGGTGTACCGAAAGCTCGGCCTCGTATCGAGGCGGCAGCTTCGCAATGTCCTGAGCTAGTCCGCGCGGTCCCCCCGGAAATGCGGCTACGGCGCATGTCGCGGTTCTTCGGTGCGTCTGCCGGCCAGGGCGACGGGGAGTTGATGGCGGGTGCTGATCGCGAGCTTGGTGAAGACCTTGTGCAGGTGGTATTCGACGGTGCGCGCGCTCATCAATAGCTGCGCAGCGATATCGGGGTTGGACAAACCGTCGCCGGCGAGCTGAGCGATCTGGGTCTCCCGGGCGTTGAGCTGCGCGGAGGCCTGGGTCGTGCGTTTGCGTACTCGTTCGCCGGTGGCAAGCAACTCGCGCGCTGCCCGTTCCGCGAACCCGTCCGCTCCCATGGAGGCGAACGCTCGGTGTGCGGCGCGCAGCTGCACGCGGGCGTCGGTGCGTCGGTTCTCCCGGCGCAGCCACTCGCCGTAAAGGAGGAGGGCGCGCGCAAGCGCCCACCGAACCCGTGTGCCATCGAGCCGCTCGAGCGCCTCGCGGTAGAGGCGCTCGGCGGTCTCGCCGTCGCTGAGCAGCGCTCGCGCGCAGGCTTCGATGCCGAGCGCCCAGTCGCTGCCACTGGCGCGGGTGCTCTCCGAGAGTTGCTCGAGTGCGGAAGTTGCTTGCTCGGGCGCACCGCTTCGGGTCGCGGCCTCGATCAGCTCGACCGTCGCCCATACCGATACCCACCACCGCCGTTCGTGCGGGTCCTCGCCAGCCCGGCGCGCCGCCGCCAGCGCATCGTCGTACCGGCCAAGGCCGTTGTAGAGCACCGAGCTCGCCCATTGAACGAACGTCAGCCCAGCTCCCTCCCCGCGATCCACCAGATCCCTCGTCGTCGCCTCGATCAGCTCGGACGCTTCGCGCTCGTGGCCGCGAAATGCCGCCAGCGCCAAGGGGGCGTAGGGCGCGAGCTGGATCCCCGTCGCCTCAGTGATCGTCCCCGCTTCATCGACCAACGTCGCGGCCGCGGCGAAGTTGCCTTCGAACAGATGCATTCCTGCGCTTTGGGTGAGTGCCATGGGGAGCACACTGAGGGCGCCGGCATCTCGGGCCAGCTGGACGTGGCGAGTCGAGAGCAGGTCCCAGCTCTTGTCGTCCCACAGTATTTGGGCGGCGGGGACCGCGAGCCAGAACCAGCGCACCGCCTCCTCCGCGGACACGCGCTCGCTCCCAAACTCCTTCAGCGCGTCCTTGAGCGTCGGCGCCGCGGCCTCGAGGCCCTCGGTGATCAGTAGGGCCAGGCCATCAAGCAGCAGATCGTCCGCGCCCAACGGCGGCGACGCCCGAGGCGCGGCTCGGGCGGCCTCGGCTGCCTCTCGGAGGTCGCCACCCGTCGCGAGGCGGCCGGCGTACGCCGCCGCGGAGAGCGCTTCCAGATAGGTCTCACGCGCAAGCTCGACGTCGAGTGGTTCGAGGCGTTTTGCCGCCGTGAGGAGGAGCGGCGGCGCGTCGCGGCCCCGGTTGGATGCGAAGGCGATTTGCCCGCGCAGCAGGCCGCTTCGAGCTCGCTGTAACTCCTCGAGCGGTCCCGCGTCCGCCGTGGCCAGCAGTCGCAGCGCCGCGTCGAACGCGCCGGCCTGCGCCGTTACCTGCGCCGCACCCAGCGCCCGCTCCGCCCGCCTCGCCGGCTCGGGCGTCAGCGTCGCGGATCGTTCGAGGAAAGCGGCCGCCGCCGCCAGTCCACCGCGTGCCTGCGCACGGGCGGCCGAGTGCTCCAGCTCTGACGCGACGTCTTCGTCGGGCCCGGAGGCCGACTGCGCCAGGTGCCAAGCACGCCGATCGGGATCGAGCTGTGGATCGGTCGCCTCCGCCAGCGCGTGATGCACTTCGCGCCTCTCCCGCCGCGACGCGGACCGGTAGATCGCCGAGCGCTCGAGCGGATGACGAAACGTCACCCGCGCCCCGATTTCCAACAGCCCCTCGGATTCCGCGGCGTCCGCAGCCTCGACCGCGATCCCGAGTCGATCGGCCGCGCGCCAGAGCAAGACCGGGTCGCCGAGGGGTTCGACGGCGGCCAGCAGGAGGAGCCGCCTCGTGGTCGCGGGTAGCGGTGCGATCTGCCTCAGGTAACTCTGCTCGATCCTGTTCGCCAGTGACGGCGGACCGGCCACGCCGAAGCCGCCGGCGAGCTCGGCCGCCCTCACGCCGCGGGGCAGCTCGAGCAAAGCGAGAGGATTCCCGCCGGACTCGGCGATGATGCGGTCACGCACTCGCTCATCCAGCCGTCCGGGCATGGCTGACGCCAGGAGCGCCCCGGCATCGGTTTCGGACAGTCCCTCGACCGTGAGGTCAGGAACGCCCGCGAGGTAGGGCGCCGCGTCTCGATCACGTGTGCCAAAGATGACGGCGAGGGATTCTGCGTCCAGCCGCCGAGCAACAAACGCCAACGCCTGAGCCGAGGCCTGGTCGAGCCACTGCGCATCATCGATAAGGCAGAGCAGCGGCTGATACGCGGCCACCTCGGACAGCAGGCCCAGTACTGCGAGGCCGACGAGGAACCGATCCGGCGCGCTGCCCGGCCAAAGACCGAACGCGACGCCGAGCGCGTCGCGCTGTGGAGCGGGCAGCCCGTCGCGACGATGCATCATCGGCGCGCACAGCTGGTAGAGCGCCGCAAACGGCAGCTCCATCTCCGATTCGACACCCGAGGCGCGTGCGACCTCGAAGTCCGCCGCCGTATCGGCTACGTAGCTCAGCAACGCGCTCTTGCCGATGCCAGGCTCGCCCCGTACGACCAAGCCCCGGCTACGTCCCGCCCGGACGTCCGCGAGCATCCGGTCGAGGTGACGGCACTCCACCCCGCGACCCCGTAGCGTCATGCGGCTCTTTCCCGTGCGTCGGGTCATCACTATAGAACCGGGGCGCTCGGGGACGAGAGCTCGGGCCCGCGCTTGCTGACGCGGGCCCGAGCACTGTCGGGCTGGGGGCGCGCTAGGGAACGACGACGGTCCGGTCGACCACGTCGGCGACACCCGGCGCGGCCCAGGCGGTGTTGTCCGCTTCTCGCCGGGCGGTCCAGGAGCCGACGGAGCCGTCGAGATAGATCGTGTGATCGGTGCTCGACACCTCGATCCGGGACTCGTCGATGATCGCATTCCGGCGGAACGCCTTGTTGATGCGGTCGACGATGTCGCTCGGAATCGGTTCACTCGAGATCTCGATCTTGTCGCTTATGCCGAGAACTCCGCTGACCTTCCTGACCGCGTGCTCGGCGGCTTGTCGTTGGAAGTGGCGACGAACCTGACCCGTGAGCGCGACCCAACCGTCGGTCACCACCGCGTCGACTGCGCCCTTGGGCACCAGCCTGTCGGCGTCGAGAGCGGCTTCGCACGCGGCCGCGATGTCGAGGTCGTCAAGAGCCTCGCCGACGAGCCCGACGAGCAGCTCGTTGTCGACACTCGTGACACCGCCGACGGTCAACGTGTCCTCGAACGCGAGGGTCATGTCGTAGTAAGTCGGCACGGTTCCGCTCAGCATGACCGTGCCATCCTTCGCCTGGACGACGATTCGGGTGTCATCGAGAAGCGGATCCCAGTCGAGCGCGCCCCTGACGTCGAATTCGAGGAGATTGTTGGGCTTGTGCATGTCGTGCAGTCCTTTCTCGGAGTGTTGTTTTCGAGTCGATGTTGAGGCCGCCGTCTCCGAATACCTCACGCGACTACGTCGCTCTCGGGGTTCTCCTTGCTCGGAGCGGTGCGCCTGCGACAGAACACGTGAGCGCGTGATGAACGACACGCAGCAGATCGTCACTGTCGAGCCGTCACCCCAACGAGGAGGAACAATGATCGTCACGAATCCATTCACCACCGGGTCGTGGACCCGTGAGCAGATCGACAACGTGAGCAGCGGGTGGTGGACGCTTCTCATCATCGGGATGATCAGCGTCGTTGCGGGCGGAATCATTCTTTTCACCGATTGGACCATCGGAGATCTCGTCGCCTTCGT
>JAODBI010000375.1 GCA_025463875.1 Actinomycetes bacterium | reverse complement strand
GATCTCACTACCCACCGGTAGCCTTTCGGCCTTCACACAGGAGGGACAAGTTGATGACGGTCAAACGGGTCGGGATCGTGGGGTCGGGGATCATGGGCTCGGGCATCGCCGAGGTCGCGGCCAAAGCGGGCATCGAAGTCGTCCTGCGCAGCCGGGCCCAGGGCACCGCCGACGCCATGGTCGCGGGTCTCGAGAAGTCGTTGGGCAAGCAGGTCGACCGCGGGAAGCTCGACGACGCCGAGCGCGACGCGGTCCTCGGCCGGGTTCGCGCGGTCGCCGATCTGTCGGAGCTCGGCGAGTGCGACCTCGTCATCGAGTCGATCGTCGAAGACCTCTCGGCGAAGAAGCACCTCTTCACGGAGCTCGACCGGATCTGTCCCGAGCACACGATCCTGGCGACGAACACATCGACGCTGCCGGTCGTCGAGATGGCGATGAACACCGGGCGCCCGGAGAAGGTCTGCGGCGTCCACTTCTTCAACCCCGCGCCGATGATGGCGCTGGTCGAGGTCGTGCGGGCGATCACGTCCAGCGACGAGACGATCGCGGCCGCCACCTCGTTTGCCGTTGCGTGCGGCAAGAACGCGGTGCAGGTCAAGGACCAGGCCGGCTTCATCGTGAACGCACTGCTGTTCCCGTACCTCAACAACGCGGCCAAGCTCTTCGACGCCGGGGTCGCCACCCGCGACGACATCGACGCCGCGATGAAGGGCGGCTGCAACTTTCCGATGGGTCCGCTGGAGCTGCTCGACCTCGTCGGCCTCGACACCAGCCTCGCCATCCTCGAAGCCCTCTACGCCGAGTTCAAGGATCCGAACTACGCGGCGGCCTCGGTCCTGCGCCGGATGGTCAGTGCCGAGCGGCTCGGACGCAAGACGGGCGTCGGTTTCTACGAATACAAGCGGTAGCTGACCGCGCGGGTCGATCGGACGGCAGTCCTCCGACTTCCCCGGCGAGAGGCGATCCGTGAGAATGTGGTCCATGGCCGAGCGCGACCGCCCGTGGTTGATCCGGACCTATTCCGGTCACTCTTCGGCGCGCGCCTCGAACGCGCTGTACCGGACGAACCTGGCGAAGGGTCAGACCGGACTGTCGGTGGCCTTCGACCTCCCGACCCAGACCGGGTATGACCCCGACTCGCCGCTCGCGCGCGGCGAGGTCGGCAAGGTCGGCGTGCCGGTGCCGCACATCGGCGAGATGCGAACCTTGTTCGACAGCATCCCGCTCGCGGAGATGAACACGTCGATGACGATCAACGCCACCGCAATGTGGTTGTTGGGGATGTACCTGGCGCTGGCCGACGAACAGGGTGTCCCGCACGCCGAGCTCGCGGGGACGACACAGAACGACATCTTGAAGGAGTACCTGTCGCGGGGCACGTACATCTTCCCGCCCGAGGCGTCGAAGCGGCTCACCGTCGACCTCGTGACATACACGGTGAAAAACGCTCCGCTGTGGAACCCGATCAACGTGTGCCCATACCACCTGCAGGAAGCGGGCGCGACTCCGGTGCAGGAGCTGGCGTACGGCCTCGCGAATGCCATCGCGGTGCTCGACGCGGTGCGCGAGTCGGGCCAGGTGCCCGAGGACGAGTTCCCCGAGGTCGTCGGACGCATCTCGTTCTTCATGGATGCGGGCGTGCGATTCGTCGAAGAGATGTGCAAGATGCGCGCGTTCACGCGCATGTGGGACCAGATCTGCGAGGACCGCTATGGCGTCGACGATCCGAAGTTGCGCCGCTTCCGCTACGGCATGCAGGTCAACTCCTTGGGGTTGACCGAGGAACAGCCCGAGACCAACGTGCAGCGGATCGTGCTCGAGATGCTGGGTGTGACGTTGTCGAAGGACGCGCGCGCCCGGGCGATCCAGCTTCCGTGTTGGAACGAGGCGCTCGGACTGCCGACGCCCTGGGACCAACAGTGGTCACTGCGTATCCAGCAGGTGCTCGCGTACGAGTCCGACCTGCTCGAGTACGGCGACCTGTTCGAAGGCTCGGTGGTGGTCGAACGCAAGGTCGAGGAGTTGTGCGCGGAGGCCGAGGTCGAGTTGCAGTGGGTGCTCGACGGCGGGGGCTCGTTCGCGATGATCGACGAGATGAAGGGCCGGATCGTGCAGTCGGGTGCGGCGCGTGTGCGTAGTATCGAGTCGGGTGAGTTGAAGGTTGTGGGCGTCAACTCCTTCGCCGAGACGGAACCGTCGCCGCTCGCGCAGAGCGCGCTGAACGGCGGCATCGTCACGATCGATCCGGAGTTGGAGCGCGCCCACGTGCAGGCGATCGAGGCGTGGCGCGCGGAACGCGACCAGGGGGTGGTCGTTGCCGCGGTCGCGCACCTGAAGGCGGTCGCCCGCACCTCGGAGAACCTCGTACCCGCGACGATCGCCCTCGCCAAGGCGGGCGGGACGGTCGGCGAGTGGGCGGGCGCATTGCGCGAGGTGTTCGGCGAGTACCGCGCCCCGACGGGTGTCGGGCAGGTGGCGGTGCAGCCCGGCGCCGAGATGGAAGCCGTGCGGGCGCGGGTGCGGGAGATCACCGAGGAGAGCGGGCGGCCCATCCGGCTGCTCGTGGGAAAGCCCGGACTCGACGGGCACTCGAACGGAGCGGAGCAGATCGCGGTCGCAGCCCGAGATGCCGGATTCGAGGTGATTTACCAGGGGATCCGGCTCACCCCCGCCGAGATCGCCGCCGCGGCCCGGGACGAGGACGTCGACGTGGTCGGTCTCTCCATTCTTTCCGGCTCGCACCTCGGTCTGGTCCCGGAGACCCTGCGCCTGCTGCGGGAGGGCGGTTCGGACGCGCCCGTCGTGGTCGGGGGGATCATCCCGGACGCAGACCGTGCCCAACTCGAGGGAATGGGCGTCGCCCGGGTGTACACGCCCAAGGACTATCGGCTCTCGCTCATGATGCGTGACCTCGCCGAGTTGGCCCACGCACACCGGTCGAAACCTCAGGCCGGGGCGAAGGTAGGCCGATGAGGAAACGCATGCACGACACGCGCGTCATCGTGGCCGCCACGGGCGGAGTTGCCGCGCTCGCGGCCGGAGCGGTTGGCGTCGCGATCAATTCGCCCACCTTTGCAGTCGTCGCGGGCTCGGCCGGCGTCGTTGCTGCGATCGCGGGGGTTGCGCTGGGTGCGAGGGCCCGGCAGAGCGAATACCGGCTGGAACAGGCCGAGGACGAGATACGGGCGGTGCGCCGTGAGCTCGCGTCGATCAACGCGGTGCTCCAAGAGGAAGCGAGTCGGAGAGTGGCGGAAGAAGAGCTCGGTTCGAGTCTGGAAGAACGAGCCCGCGGCGAACAGGCTTTCGACGCGGCAACCGGTCTGTACGACGAGAAGTACTTCGCAGTGCTCGCGCAGCAGCAGGTTGCCGCGGCGCGGCGGTCGTTGCGGCCGATCTCGGTCATCATCTTCGAGATCGACGCGATGGGTGACGCCGACCGCGACACGCGGTTGCAGGCGCTCGGCGTGGTCGGCGACGTGGTTCGGCGTACTCTGCGCGAGAGCGATGCCGCGTGCCGGCTGGGCGACCTGATGGTCGGTGCGATCCTCGAGGACACACCCGAAGCGGGTGCGGTCTGGGCGGCCGAACGCGTGCGGGGCACGTTGTTGGCGTCGCCGGTAGGTGACGCGCTCACGCTGTCGGCCGGAGTCGCGTGCTACCCGACCCACGCGCTGGGCGCGGCCGAGCTCGTGCACCAGGCCAGTCGAGCCCTCGACGAGGCGCGCTCCCGCGGGCGCGATCGGGTCGAGCTCGCGCCCGAACCGACCAGCTGAGTCTTCGCTGCTCTTGCGCGTTGTCGGCGGCGGTGGTGATGCGGGTGCGATGGGGTTGCGGCCGATGCGGCGCCGTTCGCCCGGGTTGAGTCGACCCAACCGATACACGCCCCGCTCCACCCGCTCCGCACGACCCTTGACCGACTCGTAACCCAACGCATCCGCAAGACGCTTCACCGGCTGACGCGACGCAATCGCATACCCGTTGAGGTGCAACTCGCGATGAATCT
>JAODBI010000368.1 GCA_025463875.1 Actinomycetes bacterium | reverse complement strand
GTTCCTCGAGATGGACCGAGTGTTCGGCACGGACTTCTACGCCGGCGCGGGCGGCAGTCCGCTGCTGTACCAACACCTGTTCTGGTTCTGGGGCCACCCCGAGGTGTACATCCTGTTCGTTCCCGCGACCGGCATGGTCTCGATGATGGTGACCGAGTTCTCGAGGCGCGCGCTCTCGGGATACGTATGGATCGCCACGTCGCTGGTTTCGGTCGGATTCATCAGCTTCGGCGTCTGGGTCCATCACATGTTCGCGACCGGGCTGCCGGCGCTCGCGCTCGCGTTCTTCTCCGGCGTCAGCCTGCTCATCACGATCCCGAGTGGGGTGCAGTTCTTCGCGTGGATCGCGACGATGTGGAAGGGCAAGGTCGAGCTGACGGTCCCCATGCTGTTCACGGTCGGCTTCCTGCTCATCTTCCTGCTCGGCGGCATCACGGGAGTGATGGTTTCGATCCTGCCCTTCGACTGGGCCGTCACCGACAGCTACTTCATCGTCGCGCACCTCCACTACGTGCTGAACGGTGCCGTCGTGTTCCCGATCTTCGGCGCGCTCTACTTCTGGCTGCCGAAGATGACCGGCCGGATGCTGAATGAACGGTTGGGCAAGCTCAGCTTCTGGGTGATGTTCGTCGGATTCAATCTCACGTTCTTCCCGATGCACATCCTGGGTGTGCTCGGCATGCCGCGGCGGGTGTGGACGTACAGCAACGGACTCGGGTGGGACTCGCTGAACGCGATCGTGAGCATCGGCTCGGCGGTGTTCGGCCTCGGTACCGGCATCACGTTGCTCAACTGGATCCTCAGCATGCGCCGCGGTCGACGCGCGCCGGCCGATCCCTGGGGCGCCGACAGCCTGGAATGGTCGGTCGAATCACCGCCGCCCGAATACAACTTCGCCGAGATCCCCGTGGTGGAGAGCCGTCATCCGTTGTGGGAGGGCGGCGTCGCCCCCGCGCTCCCGGTGATCGACGAGAACATTTCCGAGCTACCACCCGCGGTGCGTTCGCTCGCCCTCGAGGGTGCGTTCGAGAAGACATCGACGATCACGAGCGGACGCGACACCCGGCCGTCGGATGTGCTCGAGATCCCGGCACCGACGGTCGTTCCCTTCGTCGTCGCGTTGGGTCTGGCGGTGTTCTTCCTCGGCCTGCTGATCGAAGCCCAGGTCGTCGGCGCGCTCGGCGTCGCGATCGCGGCGGCCGCGGTGCTGCGTTGGCTCTGGAATACGGATACGGACAGAAGATGAGCGCGGCCATCGACGTCGACCTCGACCTCGTCACGCCGACCACGAAGCCGGTGTACTCCACGGCGTGGTGGGGCATGGCAACGTTGATCGCGACGGAGTCGATGGTCTTCGTGATCCTGCTGGGTGCGTACTTCTTCCTTCGTGCATCGGCGCCGCAGTGGCCACCCGGCGGAATTCCCGCACCCGAGCTGAAGCTGACGGTCCCGTTCAGCTTCGTGTTGTGGGGGAGCAGCCTGCCCGTCTTCTACGCGGAGGCGGCGATCCGGCGTGGTTCGCAACGAGGTCTGCGCGTCGGGTTGCTCGTGAGCGCCGTCATGGGTGCCGCGTTCCTCGGGTTCACGCTGAAGGATTTCGCCGACCTCACCTTCGGCTGGCGCGACAACGCCTACGGCTCGATGTTCTACACAATCGTCGGGCTGCACGCGTTGCACGTCTTCGTCGGTCTGTGTATGAGTGTCGTCGTCCAGATCAAGGCGTGGCAGGGCAAGTTCAGCGCGACGCGACACATCAGCGTCGAGGTGTTCAGTCTCTACTGGCATTTCGTCGACGTGGTGTGGGTGTTCGTCTTCGCGTCTCTGTTCCTGTCGGAGGCCTGGCGATGAATATCGTCGAGGTCAAGCGCATCGAACGCGCGCCGGCGCTCCGGCGCGGCATCGAGGTCTGGTACGCCGCGTTCGGCGGAATCGCGGCCTGGACGGTGCACCTCTTGTTCGTCGCCTCGTTCGAGCACTGGACGTTCCTGCATTCCGAATACAGCTGGACGCTGCACGCCGTCACCGTCGTGTGCACGCTCGCGACCGTCGCCGCGATGCTTCTGGCGCGCCGCCTCCTGAACATCGCGGCGGGCAGCGACCCGGCTTCGAACGACGACGCGGGCCAACTGCTCTTCTTGGCCCAACTCGGTCTCCTCGTCGGTGCGATCAACCTCGCGCTGATCCTCCTGGAGGGCAGCTTCGTGCTGTTCATTCCCCGTGGCTGATCCCACCGCGCTCCTGGTCGTGGTCGTGACCGGGGTCGCGTACGCGCTCGGCCGGGAGCGTTGGAATCGGTGCGCGGCCCGGTCGGTGGTCGGCACCCGCGAGCTGACGCTGTTCGGCGCCGGACTCGTGACGACCGCCGTAGCGCTTGCATCGCCGCTCGACTCCGCCGCCGACTCCTCGTTGGCGGCGCACATGGTGCAGCACGTCCTGCTGCTGACCGTCGCGGCCCCATTGCTTGCGTTCGGGACGCCGTTACCGACGTTGCTGTGGGCGCTCCCCACGCGCCTGCGCCGGAGGTCGGTCGCGTTCACACGGAAGTTGATGCGCCACCACGACCGTCGTTTCCCGACGTGGATCCTGCTCATGCTCGGCGTCGAGGCGTTCGTCATGCTCGCGTGGCACCTGCCCGTCGCGTACGAGGCCGCGATCCGGCACCCTGCAATCCACGCGGCGGAGCACGCGAGCTTCCTCCTCGCCGCGACCGCGGCGTGGTGGTCGGTGTCAACGGCTCGGCGCAGTCTGCGGGGCGCGGCCGCGATCGCCGGGCTCTTCGGCTCGGTCCCGGGGATGGCGTTGGGCGCCGCGATGGTCCTCGCGCCCCGCCCCTGGTATCCGATCTACGTGCGGGGGAGTGCGGCGGCCGCGCTCTCGAACCAGCAGCTCGCGGGAGTGATCATGTGGGCGTTCGGCGGCATGGCCGCGGTCGTCGCGGGCGCCGCGCTCTTCGCGGCGTGGCTCGCGAGTGATCCGACCGACGCATCGTCGCGCATTGCCCCCATCCCGAGTCGGGCCGCCCGATGACCGGCGAACACCGCATCGATCAGGGCGCCGAGCGCGGCATCGAGCATGGCGACGAGCACGGCGCGGGTGTCGTCGCCCGTTGGGTCGACGACCGGCTGCGGGTGTCGAAGTTCGCCGACAGCGTGCTCAATCACGTGTTCCCGGACAACTGGTCGTTCTTGCTCGGCGAGATCGCGATGTACTGCTTCGTCATCCTCGTGCTGACGGGCGTGTTCCTCACGTTCTTCTTCCACGCGGGCAGCCGTGACGTCGTGTACTCGGGGAGCTACGGGCCGCTGCGCGGTGTCCACATGTCGGAGGCCTACGATTCCACGATCTCGTTGAGCTTCGACGTGCGCGCCGGGCTCGTCGTCCGCCAGATCCATCACTGGACGGCCCTCGTCTTCGCGGCCGCGGTCGTCGCGCACCTGTGCCGGATCTTCTTCACCGGCGCGTTCCGTCGACCGCGGGAGATCAATTGGATCATCGGCGTCACGATGCTGATCCTCGTGATCTTCAACGGCTTCGCCGGTTATTCGTTGCCCGACGATCTGCTCTCCGCGACCGGCCTGCGCATCGGGTACTCGATTCTGCTGTCGATCCCGTTCGTTGGCACCTGGATCGCGTCACTCTTCTTCGGCGGCCCGTACCCCGGAACGGCGGTCATCGGCCGCCTCTTCATCATCCACGTGCTGATCCTGCCCGCCCTGATCGCGGTGCTGCTCTCGATACACCTGGCGATCGTCTGGCGCCAGAAGCACACGCAGTTCCCCGGCGCCGGGCGGACCGAACACAACGTGACGGGGCTGCGGCTCTGGCCGACGTACGCGGCGAAGTCGGCGGGGTTGTTCGCCGGTGTCGTCGCGGTCGTCTCCGCGCTCGGTGGCCTCGCCCAGATCAATCCGTTGTGGTTGTACGGGCCCTACCGCACCGGCGCGGTCACCACCGCGGCCCAACCCGACTGGTACATGGGATGGCTCGAAGGGTCGTTGCGACTCTTTCCCGCGTGGCGCGTCCACCTCTTCGGGCACACGATCTCCGAGCTCTTCTGGCCGGGGGTCGTGGTGCCGGGGCTGACCTTCGCCCTGCTGTACGCGTGGCCGTTCATCGAGGCGCGCGTGACGCACGATCGTACCGATCACGAGCTGCTCGACCGGCCCCGCACGCGTCCCGGACGCACCGCGATCGGTGCCGGGGTGTTGACCTTCTACCTCGTACTGATGGGCGCCGGTTCGCAGGACATCTTCGCCCAGCATCTCGACGCCCCCATCACCACGGTGAATCGCACCTTCCAGGTGTTGCTGTTCGTTGCGCCCATCGTCGTCGCGCTGCTCACGTGGAAGTTGTGCCACGACCTGACCGCGCGGCCGCCCGACGACAGCGAAGAGCCCGAGCCCGAGCTCGAGCCCGGTACGCCGCCCGAGCTCGAGCTCGAGCCCGCGCGCGGCGCGCCCCCGCGCGGCTGAGCGCGGAGAAAGCGCAGAGGGGATATCGGCCGTGCTGCGGCGGAGACCCGTCGTGGATCCGCCGGGTACGGCCCGCATCGCAGCGAATCGGTGACGCGGCGGTGACGCGCTCCGGTCCAGGCTGATCGTGTCTGGAAAGGAGTCGCGTGATCTCGCGACACGAGAAATCCGGTGCGGCTCGTGGTCGCCGGACGCGCCGCGCGAGCTCGCTCGCCCAAAGCTCGGCATGAGCAACGCGCCCTCAGCGAAGGACGGCCGCGTGAAGCTGCGCGTTCGTCGACGCATCTGGGGAGCCGGCGCGCTCGCGATCCTCGTGGTCGCGGGCTTCGGCGCTCTCGGTGTGCACCCGCTCCTCGGCGCGCGGAGTGATGACGAACGGTTTCGTAGCTCCGTTGCGGTGCTCCAGGACATCGCGGAGCTGCGGGCGTCACTGTCTGCTTTGCAGGTGTACGTCCAACCCTTCTTCGGTGCCTTTTCGGCCAACGCAGTAAAGGTCAGGACAACGGAGGTCGCGCAGGCCGCACTGCTTGCCCAGACGGAGTCGACCGGGGCCGCGGCCGTCGCCCGAGCACTCCGATCGGAAGGCCTCGTCGCGAACGCGCGCGAGCTCGAGGTGGCAAGCGCGAGTTTCACGAAGGCGATCGCGGCCTTTGCGCCGGTCATCGGCGGCGCGTCGTCCGACGTCATCGCGGCGACGGTGACGGTTGAGACCGCGTCGTACTCGCAGATGCAGGTGGTAACGGTGCGCGCCGCGACCGACCTCCGCGCGAAGAGCACGCGCGACCTTCAGACGTCGATCGGTCGACTCGACGGCGGCCGCAGGATCCTGCTGATCGCAGTCTCGCTGGTCTCGTTCGTGATCATCATCGCGGTCATCGTCGTCGGACAACACGCGCGGCGCCGCGAGCGCGCAACTCGGCGCGCGGCCGAGCGCCAGGCGTACGAGACCGCGTTCCAGGATGCACTCGACATGGCAAAGACCGAGTCCGACGCGTACACGTTGATGACTCTGGCGTTCGAGCAAACGGTCGCCGGATTGCAAGTCGAGATGCTCGTCGCCGATTCCAGTCGTGCCCACTTTCACCGGACACTCAGCACCGCCGCCCCCGGCGAGCCTCTGGCGCGGAGTGGCTGCGCAGTCGAGTCTCCGGTCGACTGTCCGGCGACCCGCCGCGGTCACACGCTGGCGTTCCCGACGAGCCGCGCCATCAACGCCTGCCCCTATGTCAAAGGCCGACCGTCGGGTGAGTTGTCGGCGGCGTGCGTGCCGACAAGCCTCACGGGCCGCACGTCGGGTGTCGTGCACGCCACCGGGCCCGACGGCGTGGCGGTCACGGCGATCGAGACGCAGTATCTCGAGATCACGGCTCGACTCGCCGCCGAACGCATCGCGATACTCCGAGCGTTCGAGAAGTCGGAGACCCAAGCCCGTACCGATCCGCTGACCGGGCTCTGGAATCGTCGGAGTCTCGAGAACCGGGTGCGTGACCTCGCCCTCGAGGGCCGGTCGTATGCGCTGGCCTACGGCGATCTCGACCACTTCAAGGTTCTGAACGACACTCATGGTCACGAAGCCGGCGACCAGGCGCTGCGCCTCTTCGCGCGTGTGCTGAGCGAATCCGTTCGCCCCGGCGACGTCACCGCCCGGTACGGCGGCGAGGAGTTCGTGATGGTCCTCCCCGACTGCGGTGTCGAGACCGCCGCCAAGATCCTGGAACGTCTTCGCGAACAACTCGCGATCACGCTCACGACGGGACGCGTACCGCCGTTCACCGTCAGCTTCGGACTCGCCTCGTCCATCGACGCCGACACGTTCGACGGAGTCGTCTCGGTTGCCGATCACGCGCTGCTCACCGCAAAGCAGAGCGGTCGAAATCGCACCGTCGTCGCGTCCCCTGCGGGCACGGAAATCGACGCTCGCGTCTCGTAGCCGTCGTCCTGGCCGACCGTCCTCGAGATCGCGCAGACCGCGCGGGGCGGAGGTCGCGTTGCGGTCACCAGCCCGCCGGTCGCCCAGTTCGTCCGCGACCTGTGCCGGCGGACCCTCGACCAAGAGGTACGCAGGCTCGAACCACGCGGAATCTCCACGGTCGTCATCGAACCCGGCGCCGAGGTCGTGGCGCACATGTCGATGGACTTCATGCGCGAAGTGGCATCGGTCGACATCGTGCAGAACGCGTTCCTCGATACCCGCGGACGCGGCTGTGGTACTTTCCGCCTGCACGTTCCTGCAGGGGAAGCCGGTCCAAGTCCGGCGCTGACCCGCAGCCGTAGGTCCACCGCAAGGTGGGCGAGCCGGAATGCCTACCGGAACGGGCTCCGTATAAACGCCGTGGACTGCGCGTCGGAGCCTGGGCGATCCCCCGGTGATCACGAGGGAACCGCGCGGGTGTCTCTCTCGCCGTTCCCACCGTAAAAGGGGGATCTGGTGCTCGTCAGAAGACTCACCACACTTGCCACGACCGTGGCCTTGGGGCTCGGTCTCGTCACACTGCAACCGGCTGCGACTTCAGCCGGTGCATCTGCGGCCGCTGCAACGTCGGCGCGCCCCTCCAAGTCGGCCCGTGTCGGCGCCGGCTACCTCGCGCGCCAGATCGACATCAACGGCGACCATCTCGTGTCGTTCGGTGCGCCCGACATCAGCAACACCGCGTACGCGGTACTCGGTCTGCACGCGGCCCGGGTCGGGAAGGAGCAGGGCCGACGCGCCATCGGATTCTTGAAGACGCAGTTGCACAACCTGAAGGGTTCCGACGGCAAGGACGATCCTGGGCTGCTCGGATACGTCATCATGGCGGCGGTCACGTCCCGTGAGGATCCGACGCACTTCGGAGGCACCGCCCGCGTCAACAATCTCATCGAGCGCTTGCGCGCGACGGTGCACAAGTCCGGGCCCGACGCCGGCTTGTTCGGCTCGGCCGACCCGACGTTCGACGGTGCCTTCCGCCAAGGGGTCGCGCTGGCTGCGCTCGCCTCAGCCGGAGTCGCGCGCTGGAGGATCGAGCCTTCCGTCACGTGGCTCGTCAACCAGCAATGCGGCAACGCGTTGTGGACGGCGTACCGGTCGGACTTGACCAAACCCTGCCCGGCGGCCAATCCGTCGACGTTCGAGGGTCCCGACACGAACAGCACGTCGATGGCCGTCCAGGGACTCGCCGCGTACGGCTCCTTCCCGAAGAAGGCGGGCGTCGTCGCGTCGCTGCGCCACGTGCAGACCGCCGGCGGTGGGTACTCGTTCGTGGCCGCCCCCGGTCAGTCATCCGACCCCGACTCGACCGCGCTGGTGATTCAGGCGTTCCTCGCGGAGAAGGCCGACCCGGGCGCCGCGGTCACCGCACTCGCGCGGTTCCAGCTCGGCTGCTCCGACCCGGCCGCGTCGCGAGGCGCCTACTTCTTCCCGGGTAGCCGAACGCCGAATCTCTTCGCGACGGTCCAGGCCGTGCCGGCCGCCTCGTTGCGCACCCTCCCGCTCGCGGCGAGTACACCGGCGGCCGACGTGCCGGTGACGAATTGTTCGGCATCGGCGAGCGCCCCTTCCACGGCGACGCTCACAGCGGCGACGCTCACCGCGGCGACCACGACATTGGCCGGTACCGCCGGTCCGTGTCCCGCCAAGACCGGCGTGACGGTCAGTGTCGACTTCACCGCGTTCGGCCGGGGCGTGCACACGCGGTGCGCACCCGGCGCGCAGGCGTCCGGACTCGCCGCGATGCAACACGCCGGATTCACCCCGGCCGGCACCAGCCGCTACGGCTTCGCGTTCATCTGCCGCATCAACAACCTTCCGACGCCCACGCAGCAGGCGTGCGTCACGACGCCACCCGCGACCGCGTTCTGGGCCTACTACCACGCGCTCGCGGGGGCGACCACGTGGACGTACTCGACTCTCGGGGCGACCTCGTACAAGCCGCCGCTCGGGAGTATCGACGCGTGGGCGTTCGGGAAGCAGGCGAAGCCCTCGAAGACGCCCGCGCAAGTGCGGGCCGGGACGTAGCCGCCGAGTCGCGGAGAAGCTTGTCGAGGTGGGAGTGGTGCACAGATGCATGACGGTTCGGTGATCGGAGTGGAATCGGCCGAGCGACGGACGCGGCGATCCCTGGTCGCCGCCCCGGCGGTAGCGATGGTGGTCGCGATGACGCTGGTCGTCGGTGTGCCGGTCTCCGCGTCGGCGGCGACGTCGCCCGACCTGAATGCAGCTGTGCACTACCTCGCCACCACAACGGGCGCGAACGGCGTGGTCAACGGCACGAGCCTCGCGCACGACGGCTTCTGGGAAGCGTTCGATCAATTCGCCGACTTCGGTCTGACGATCGACGGCGCGTTCGCGCTCGCGGCGACCGGTACCGACAACGCCACGTTGCGGAAGGTCGTCAGCTTCCTTCGGGACGGCAAGACCGATCCTTCGGGCAACTCGGTCGACGACTGGACGGGCATCGGAACGGCGTTCGCGAGCGGCGGATCGATCGGCAAGGAAGCGCTGCTCGCGGAGGTGACGGGATACGACCCGCGCGCGTTCGGCGGTCACGACCTGATTGCCGCGCTGGTGAACGTCATCTGTACGACGACCGACGTCGCGAACGGATGTGGCGGTTCCGGGAACTATGCGTATTCGACCGCGACGTTCTCTCAGGCCTTCGGTGTCATCGCCGCGCTTCGTGCGGGCGACACGACCGGCGCGGCCGCACCCGTCGCGTTCCTCGAGGGTCTGCAGAACGCGTCGGGCGCGTGGCCGAGTTTCATCCCCGCGAGTGGCGACTCCGACGTCGACAGCACTGCGATCGCCGCAATGGCGCTCGCCCTCCTTCCGAACGACCCGACCGCGTCGGCGGCCGTCACGCACGCGCTCGCCTGGATCGCGACCAAGCAGAGCCCGACCGGCGGCTTCCCGGGCGTCGCCGTGGACTCGACCAACTCCTCGGGCCTGGCGATCCAGGCGCTGACGCTCGCCGGGGCGAAGTACGCCGCGCAGATCGCGAAGGCCACGGCATTCCTCGCCGCGCGCCAGAACGCCAACGGCGGATTCGACGTCGCGGCGAGCGGTCAACCGGGCTCCGACGCCCGCGCCTCGGCCCAGGCGGTCGGCGGGATCGTCGGAACCCCGTACGCCACGCTCTCCGACGTCCTTCCCTCTGTCACGGCGAGCACGACGACGACCACGTCGGCGCCGGCGTCGACGACTACGACGACCGTCGGGAAATCGACGCGCGGGGAGTCGTCGCCGACCGCCTCGGCCTCGACCTCGACGACGCTCGTGACGGAGCCCGCGACGGTAGTCGGCCCCGCGAGCCTGCCCGCGACCGGCGCCGACGCCGGACGGTTGCTCGCGTGGGTCGTGACCCTGCTCGTGCTCGGCGCCGGTGCGACGGTTGTCGGCCGCAAGCGCACGTCGTCGGCGCGGGCATCGACCGACACCCGGCGTCGGGGTGGTAGGTGAGAACGCGCCGCCGTCTCCTCGTGGCTGTACTCGCGTCGGTTGCCGCGCTGCTGCTCGTACCGATCACCGCGACGCCCACGGCCGCCGACCCCATCGGTAATTGCACAACGACATCCGGCACCATCATCGCCGTCGACTTCGGGCACTGGGGCGGCCCCATCGTGCGCGGCTGCGGCGTCAACCAGCCGAACGGTTACGCCCTCCTGCACGCGGCCGGGTTCAGCACCGCCGGCGACAATCACGACGGGCCGGGCTACATCTGTCGCATCGGCAATCAGGCGTTCGGCGCCGGCACGCAATATCCGACCCCCGCGCAGGATCCTTGCATCGTCACCCCACCGTCGACCGCGTACTGGTCGTACTGGTACGCGACCGCCGGGCGGAATACCTGGAGCTACAGCAATGTCGGCGCGCTGGGCGGTCACCCGCAGCCCGGCGAGGTCGACCTGTGGGTCTTCGGCGGCACCGACGTCGGCGGCACGAACGGCTCCGCCGTCCCGCACAGCAACCCCGACTCCATGCGCGCGCACAACGCGACCCCCACCGGCGGTCCGCAACCGGGTGGCACGCCGACCACGCGCGGGCGCGTGCCGACTGCGCCGACGGCAACGACGCCGACCGCGGGCGCATCGATCGCGCCGCGCTCGAACCCGTACGACTCGACGGTGACAACCGTTGACGCGGGAGGTTCAGTCTCGAGCGCGGCGACGGGTCGGGCGCGCCCGGGGACGCCGACGAACCGTTCGAGCTCCGCCCCGAACCCGAGTGCCTCGACCGTTCCCGTCGCGCGTGCGTCGGCCTCGTCGACGGCGCCGCCGCGGTTCGTCGACGCACTGCCCGCGGTACACACGAGCGGCTCGACCGGATCGATCGTGCCGGTATTGATCGGCGCGGGCCTGGTGCTCGTTCTCGCGGGCGGCACGGCCGGGGCGTTGCGGCGACGGCGGCAGCACGAATGAACAACCGGCGCGGATGACGGCCGCGACCCGCGCCTACGCGCTCGCCGACAGCCGGCGGGTCCCGCGCACGCTGCACCCGATCGCATGGTGGATCTGGGCTCTCGGACTCGCGGTGGCGGTGAATCGCACGACCAACCCGCTGCTCCTGTTGCTGGTGCTCGCGGTCCTGGGATTCGTCGTCGCCAATCGACGCACCGAGGCGCCGTGGGCCCGCGCGTTCAAGTACTACCTCGCGCTCGCGGTCGTCGTCATCGGGTTGCGGATGATCTTCCGATCGGTGTTCGGCTCCGGCATCGAGCTGGGTGACCACATCATGTTCCGGCTGCCGAGCATCGCGACGCCGAGTTGGTATTCCGGGGTACGGCTCGGAGGTCCCGTCTCGCTCGAGGCGACGTTGTCGGCCGCGGCCGACGGACTGCGGCTGGGCACGCTCATCTGCTGCATCGGCGCGGCCAATGCGTTGGCCAACCCGAAGCGCGCCCTGCGCGTCCTGCCGGGCGCGTTGTACGAGCTGGGAGTCGCGGTCGTCGTGTCGATCAGCGTGGCTCCGCAGCTCGTCGAGAGCGTGCAGCGCGTCGCGCGCGCCCGTCGCCTGCGCGCGGGTCGGAGCAAGGGACTCCGCGCGCTGCGCAGTGTCGCGATCCCCGTCCTCGAAGACGCGCTCGAGCGATCGCTCCTCCTCGCCGCGGCGATGGACTCGCGCGGTTACGGACGCGCCGGACCCGCGACGCGCGGGAGCCGCCGGATCACCGCCCTGTTCATGATGACCGGCATGCTCGGGCTCTGCGCGGGCGCGTACGGGCTCCTCGACAGAACGGCGCCTGGCTACCTCGGCCTCCCCGCGATTCTCGCGGGCGCAGCACTCTGCTGCGCGGGTCTCATGCTCGGGGGCCGGCGCGTGACGCGGAGCCAATATCGACCCGATCCGTGGCGCGCGCCGGAGTGGGTCGTCGCGGGTTGCGGGATCACGACCGCCGTACTGTTCTACGCGAGCGCGAGATATAGCGGGGCCGACCTGAACCCGTCGTTCTCGCCGCTGCACTTTCCGGCGCTGCCGATCGTCCCGACCATCGCGGTCCTGGTCGCGGCGATCCCGGGATTCGC
>JAODBI010000361.1 GCA_025463875.1 Actinomycetes bacterium | reverse complement strand
CGGGTTGTTACAACGGCGAGGCGCGCCTGGCCGACATGGACATCGACGGCGTCGACGCCGAGATCCTGTTTCCTCCCCAACGCACGATGAGCCACTTCCTCGGCGACGACGATGACGACTTCGTGCTTGCCGGCGTCGAGGCGTACAACAACTTCTTGTTCGAGGAATTCTGCGCGCCGGATCCCAACCGGTTGATCGGCATGGCGCAGATCCCGTCCCTCGGCATCGACAACGCGGTCGACTCGATCCGCAAGGCGAAGGCGCGCGGCGCCAAGGGCGTGTTGATCTCGAACTGGCCGGCCGGCGGGGGAAGCCTCTCGAACGACGACGACCCGTTCTGGGCGGCGGCCGTCGACGAAGGCCTACCGGTCTGCATCCACATCAACATCATCAGCCGCGCCTCCCGTAGCGCGGGCCGGAAGGCCGCGGCCGCCAAGGGCAACCAGCTCTACAACATGGCGAGCGAGGCCACCCGGGCCAAGGCGATCGGCGGGATGAGCCACGTCTTCGCGATGGCGACCGGCGCGATGACCGACATGATCTTCACCGGCGTGTTCGAGCGGTTCCCCGAACTGCAGATCTGTTGGATCGAGACCGGTGTCGGCTGGATCCCGCACTTCCTCGAGTGCATCGACGACCGTTGGTGGCGCAACCGCGTGTGGGGCGACCTGCCGTTGAGCGCGCCGCCGTCCACGTACTGGTATCGCAACAACGCCGCGAGCTTCATCACCGATCGCAGCGGAGTGGAGCTGCGCAACCGGGTGGGCGTCGAAAACATGATGTGGTCGAGCGACTATCCACATCATGGCAACGACTGGCCGTACTCGCGCAAAACCATCGAAGAGACGATGGGTGCGATCAACGAGACCGAGCGGGCACTGATCACGGGCGGCAACGCGGCCCGGATCTGGAACCTGCACGACTAGGTCGCGCCCCCCTGAACGGAACGGGCTCGCCTACGAGCTCTCGTCGTCGAGGCGCACGCCGCCGACGCCGGTGTTCGTCTTCTGCGCCGTCCTTACGGCTTCGAGCGTGAGCCGTTGGATCGTGCGCTGGTGCACGTAGTTCAGGACGCGATCGACTGCCGGGATCATGCGCGACGAGTTCGCCGTCAACCGCCGCTGCACCGCGACCATCTCTTCGGTGTCCCAGTCGCGTTCGTCGCCGGCGAGCATCGCGTGCACGTCTTTCTGCAGTGCGCGGAAGTGGCGCACATAGATCGTGCCGAGCTCGATCAGGATGTCCTCGGTCATCCCGATGTCGCGGAGCTCCACGACGGCGCGCAGGAGGTTGAGGTCGTTGTCGTCGAAAACCTCGTGGCCGAGCGCCTCGGGTTCGGCGAGCAGCCCGATGTCGCGCAGCCGGCCGATCAGTGACGGGTCGAGGCCCGACTTCTCGACCAGGTCGTCGAGCGAGTAACTGCCCTGGGACGCGAACAGGCCTTCGATGCCGGGTCGGTCGACGGTCAGGAGCGCCTTGATCGCCGCGAGGGAGAAGCGCTGGCTCTGCAGGTCGCGGATCCGGGCCAGCCGGTCGAGATGCAGGGAGCCGTACAGCTTGTGCCGGCCGGCGCGTTCGGGCGGGTCGAGCAGGCCTTCGCGGGCGTAGTACCGGATGGTGTCGACGGTGACGCCGGCCTCGTGGGCCAGCTCGTCGATCCGCCACCGAGCTTCCGGCACCTTCGCACCCCACGGTGTTGACAGCAGTGACACTGAGAGCATATACTCGCAGTGTTCCTCCACCGGGAGTAGCAGCTCAGTGAGAATCCGTTCATGAGCAGCCACTCACCGATGGTCAAGGTAGCAGCTCAGGGCCACTACCGGACAAGGTCGAAGGGAGCCGTCATGGCGGCAAATGCACGAATCGAGCCCAAGGCCCAGGCCATGTCGTGGCTGGTCTCGCAGCTCCGGTGGGAGCGCACGCTCGACGCTCTGCGCGGCGAGCGCGGCTTCGAGCACGAGGACGCCCGCCAGGCCGCCTAGGCCACCGAACCAACACAACGCAGCGGAGGCGGGCCTTCCCCCGGCCCGCTCTGTACTGCAAGAGTCGACTGCGGACCCCCGCTGCGGTCGACCGGCGATCGGCCCCGACTTCGGTCGGGGCCGAGGCGCGTCCGGGCTCGGGCAGGTCCGCTACATGAATTGCTCGGCCGCGCCGACAACCTCCGGATGCAGGGGACGGGGCCGAGGCTCGCAACGGGCGTGAGACGCGCCGCGCTCGCGTTCAGCGTGCTGCCGACTCCGCACGCCGACTCCATCTCGCATCTGCTCAACATGCGGGAGCGGGTCCGCCTGCGGGAGGGCCTCAGTCAGGTTCGGGATGCTCCCGACCACGAGCGCATCGCCGCGCTCCATTCGCTGGTGCGGGCGACCCGGGCCGGCGTCGACTGGCCGGTCCTCGCCGCGCACAACGCCGACGACTGCCCGTTCCACATCGTCGATGGTCACCCGTTCGAGCGGGTTGCGACGGTGTTCGCACAGCTCAGTGAGCGCCAGCCCATGACCGTCGCGGTCGCGCTGTGCCACATCCCGCTCGACACCCGCAGCGAGCTGTGGGCCGAGCTCGACGCCGGCGCGCGCTCGCAGGTGTTGTCGCAACTGCCCGAGGTCTCGCTCGTCGGCACCGTCCGCACGCGCATCCTCGCGAGAGAGGTGGCGGCCCGCCTCACCCGCGCCGCCAAGATCGCCGCCACCCGTACCCTCGGTTAGGCCAGTGCTCCTCCGGCGAGGTCCCCGTCATGCATGCGAGCCTCATAGAAGCGAGCGCCGATCGCCTCAGGGATGCCCGCCGACCAGAGGGCCTGGAACCACCGAAGTTCGACGCCCTGAAGGGTGGTCCCGACGAGCGCGGTGAACGCTAACTGCTGAGGTGTCGGCAGGCGGCGTCGTACTGCGAGACCGCTGCGGTGCTTCCGGCGTGGGCGAGGGACGCCGTTCCGTCGTTTCCGGCGTAGTTCATGCCGGCGACGCCGGACCCCGACTCGTTAAAGGCAGCGCCGGGTGCGGTCGCAGCGTTTCCGGGCTCGACCGGAGCCGTGCTGGTGCCACAGTTGAAGCCGGCGGTTGTTCCGGGCTGGCCGGTCGTCGGGTTCTGCATCGCGCCGGCAATACCAGCTGGGACTACAAACACGGCACCACTCAACGCGGCCAGGCAAATCACACGTCGAAGACCAATCACGGCACCATCTCCCTCTCTCTTCAACAACGACACCAAACCCATTTAGAAATACGTGCACCCCCATCGATTAGTTCACCCGTCCGCGTGTTGCCACAGATGCCACTGTTGTTAGAGATGCGAACGTCCCGGACCTGCCACAAGAGCCTCCCGCAAGCAACGAGACACGCGGTGTCCGAGACCCCGGCCGCGACGCCGGCGCGTGCCCAATAACGCATGCTCGCGGGCACGCGTGACGACGAGCCGTTCCGGCTGTCGACGCCCGGGCCTTCCGACCACGTGCGCCGGACCTTCAGTCGCGAACCGCACCGATTGCCCGATCGCGCGCCAGGCGCGGGGCGAGTACCCGGCCGGACTGAACATGCGATCTCGCGCCGACGCGGCGAGGACCGATCGGCAGACATACCAGATATATATGCGGCGTACGCGACCGCGGGTCCGTTTCTCGCATTGAGGAAGCCCGCAAACGCGAGCTTCCTCAATGCCTCGGCGTCTCCGCTAGGAGGCGCACTTCGGCGGGGTCGCGGACTCTCCTGCGGGTGGAGTCCGCAGGACGGACGCGTCGGCTGGAAGGAAGTAGAGCGAGTAGAAGTCGGCACCCGCCGGACCGGCGACCGCGAGGTGCTCGGCGAGTCCGGTGGCGAACCCCTGTCCGTCCGTATACGTCGTCACGTTGCAGTGGTTATCGGTGAGCGTGAGTTCACCGCCCACGACGAGGACGAGGTTCGGTCCGGGGTGGGTGTGCCACAGGGTCGACTGTCCGGGCGTGAACGTCAGGTGTTGGAGCACGGCGTTCGTGCCGTGCGCCTGGTTGATGGCCCTCGTGAACGCGTCAACGGAAAGTACGTTGACCGACTCGCTGGCGAGCGTGCCGTGCGGCACGCCGCTCGGCGGTACATCCCTCGATGGAAGCGCAGCGTACGCCGCGACCGCGGTCAAAACTGCCACGCTCAACACGGCCACGAACGTCAAGAGCTTTTTCGATCCGAGCAAGCCTCGCATGTGCATGTCTCCTCCCTACGGTGTCCGACACCGCGGCGAAGGCGATCGTGGGGTCACCTCGCGACTCCACGGTCGCGAACCCGCATCGGGCGAGCGCACGTTCGCCGAACGGCGTCGTGCGACACTCGCAGTCGGCAAGTCGCAGCACCCTTTCACCGCGGGCTTTCGCGTCGCTTTCGCGAGCGAATACGTCGACCTAACGGCCCCGGACCCCGATCACGTTGAGGAAGATTGCACTCGCAATACACATAGATCGCCTGCTAGGGCGTGACATTGCGAGCAAGCGCGGGACACGCGCACGAGGCTCTCCGGTCACTCGAGGTGCACGGAACGATTGCCCGCTCTGGGACGCTGATGCGAGGTCGCAGGGAATGGACGACCCGACTCACTCGGGCGCGCTGTTCCTCGAAGGCCCGGAATGCAATGTGCGGACGCGAGCGCGAGCCCCGGTTGCAGGTGCGGTCCGGCGGCGATCGCCCGCCGCCGGACCGACATCGCATCTCGAGCCAAGGGCTCGGACGCGGTGCGCCTGCTCAGCACACGGCCGGGTCTTCCACCGGGCCCGGCCGGATGCCCCCGACCCCTTCGTCCGTTGTCGACCGGGACGAAGGGGCCGGGGATCGGCTGGAGCGTGCCGGGGGCAAGTAAACGCGGCGTAAAACCGCAGGTTCGGTAGTACCCCGTAGCCGCGAAACGCCCGACGATCGTCCGGCGAACGCAGCGAGCTCGTCGACGGACTACGCCCGCACCCAGCGGGGGAGCGTCACGTCCTCGATCTGGTGGAACACGACTCGGACCGGCTCGCCGATCGTGATCGTGTCGGGGTCGATCTCGTTGATCGGACCGTCGGCGCTCGCCACGAGGTTGCCGACGAAGCGGATGCCCGGGTCGTCGTCGAGCTCGACGATGATCGAGTTGTAGGGCGCGACCTCCGCGAACGCGGGCAGCAGCGGCGGATGGGGGACGATGAACGACCACACGCGGCCTCGTCCGGTCGTCGGTTCCCAGCGGACCGCGGTCGAGCGGCACACCGCGCACATCGGTCGCGGCGGCATCCGCCACGCGCCGCACGCGTCGCAGGCCTGCACGAGCAGCTCGCCGCGCGCGCACCCGGCCCAGAACTCTTTGCTCGTGGGATCTTCGAGGTCGGGGAGGAGCCAGCCGGTTTCCATCGCTCACACGTCCTTCGTGAACAGGAGCGCGGACGTCGGCACACCTTCGCCGCTCGTCACCAACGACACGTCGGCGCCTTCGACCTGCGATGTCGAGGTCCCGCGTATCTGGCGCGCGCCTTCGAGTACGAGGTTGAAGCCGTGCACGTACGCCTCCGACATGCCGCCGCCCGAGGTGTTCACGGGAAGCCGTCCGTTCGGCCACTCGATGTTGCCGTCGTCGGTGAACGGCCCACCTTCGCCCCGGTCGCAGAAGCCGTAGCCCTCGAGCGAGAGGATGATGAGCGGGCTGAACGCGTCGTAGAGCTGGGCGACCTTCACGTCGGCGGCGGTGACGTCGGCCAACTCCCACATGCGCTTCGCCGCGGCCCACGCCGGGCCGCGCAACGGGTCGTCGGTGAAGTAGTTCGTCATCGTCTGGTGCTGCGGCGGCAGGCCCTGCGCGAACGCGTGGATGTACGCGGGTGGTTGCTTCAGGTCGCGGGCCCGCTCCGCGGAGACGACCACGACGGCGAGCGCGCCGTCGGTCTCGAGGCAGTTGTCGAACAGGCACAGCGGTTCCGAGATCCAGCGCGCGTTCATGTAGTCGGCGCGCGTCATGGGCTTGTGACCCATCGTGGAGTCGGGATTGCGCGCCGCGTGCTTCCGGAAGGCGATCGCAATGTTCGCGAGGTGATCGCGCGTGCCGCCGTACTCGTGCATGTACCGGCGGGTGAGCATCGCGATCTCGTCGACGGGCCGGATCACGCCGAACGGGCGCGACCATTGCTGGCTGTCGGAAAGGCGCGCCGCGGCCTGGGCCCAGGGCCGGCTCGCCGCCGAGGCGCGCTTGCGGGCCCGCCAGGCGACCGCGACCGAGCACTGCCCGGTGACGACGGCCATCGCCGCCTGACCGACCACACCGCACCCTGCGCCACCGCC
>JAODBI010000356.1 GCA_025463875.1 Actinomycetes bacterium | reverse complement strand
GTCGGCGTCATCGCGGTACGGGGACCGACGAGATCGCGGCCGCGACCGCGTCGTCGGCGCGGTAGTGCTCGAGCTCGGCCTCCGGCCGCAGCGTGATGCGGTGCCGCAACACCGCGGGCGCGACGGCCGCGACGTCGTCGGGAATGACGAACTCCCGCCCGGCGAGTCGCGCCGACGCCTTCGCCGCCGCGAGGAGGTGCACCGCCGCGCGCGGGCTCGCGCCCAGCTCCACACTCGGCAGCTCCCGCGTCTTGCGGACGAGCGCGACGACATACGTGACGATCGGATCGGCCACGGTCGTGGCGTCGACGAGGTCGCGCAGCCCCGACAGCTCGCCCGATGTGGTCACGGTCTGTACGTCGGCGAGCGTTGCGGGCGCGACCCCTCGGTGCGCGAGCCGAAGCATCGCGGCCTCGTCGGCCGCCGGGGGATACCCGACGTCGAGCTTGGCGATGAACCGGTCGAGCTGGGCCTCGGGCAACGGATAGGTGCCTTCGTATTCGATCGGGTTCTGAGTCGCGACGACGAGGAACGGCTCGGGCAGCGGGCGCGCGATCCCGTCCATGCTCACCTGCCGCTCCTGCATCGCTTCGAGCAGGGCCGCCTGCGTCTTCGGCGGGGTCCGGTTGATCTCGTCGGCGAGCACGAGGTTCGTGAAGATGGGGCCGGGCCGGAACGTCAACTCGCCCGCGCGCAACGCCATCGTGCCCGTGAGATCGGATGGCAACATGTCGGGAGTGAACTGCACCCGCCGGAAGTCGACGCCGATGGCGCGCGCGAACGCGTTCGCCAGGAGCGTCTTGGCCACTCCGGGAACGCCTTCCAACAAGACGTGCCCGCCGACCGCGGTCCCCGCGAGCAACACGTCGATCACGTGATCCTGGCCGACGACGACCTTGCGGACCTCGTGCACGACGCGATCCCGAAGCTCTCTCACTGCATCCTCCCGTTCCCGCCGATGCGGACGATCGCTCGGCCGAGCGCCAGGACTCCTGCGTCGTCCGAGACCGGCGCGACCAACGCGTTCACTTCTTCGGCGGTACACCCGAACGACCGCGCCGCCGCGACGACCTCGTCGTCGTCGGGCGCGGGCCCGAGCCCCGCGCGCGCCGCGAGGCGGGTGCGGGCCCAACGCTGCGCGGGCCCGAGCGCGCCAGTGCGGTCGCGAGTTCGCTCGAGGCTGACCGACAGAGCCCGCACGTACTCGGCACGCGCGGGCGGTAGCTCGCGCGACTGTTGATCGGGCGGACCGAATCGGCGGGCGCGCGACCACGCGAACGCGACGGCCGCGATCGCCACCAGCGCCAGCGCGACCTTCCAACGGCCGGGGATCGCCGACCATCCGCGGCTCGCGCCGTAGCCGTGCACGCCCTCGGGGAAGACGACGGGACGGCCCGCGTCGCCCGCGAGCGCGAGCGCGAACGCAGCGTTGTCGGCGGTGTCGAGGTAGGCGTTCTCGAGCGGTGACGGGTCGGCGAGAAAGTAGATGTCGCCGCGGCCGACCGACTCGCGTGTGAGCAGCGCGAAGGAGTCGACGCCGACGAGCGGGCGACCGGACCCCGACGCCGACCACGACCCGAGTCCCGCGCCGTCGATCTCGCGCACGGTGGCGAACGCGGGATCGATCTGCGTCCAGGACCGGTCGCCTGTGATCTCCCAACGCGGCGGCGCGTCGCGCAGCTGGTCGAGGTAGAACGGCGAGGAGCCACCGACCACCAGCCGTCCGCCGGCGGCGACGAACTGCAGCAGCGCCGCCGCGTCGTCGTCGGTGAGCCCGCTGGGCTCGAGGATGAACACGGTCGCGTCGGAGGGCAGCGTGTTCGGGCCGATGTCCCCGCGTTGCGACTCGACGCGATGCCCGTAGCGCGCCAGGAGTGTTCCGTACGCGGCCAGGCCCTCGGGCGCGGTCGCGTACGACGAACCCGCGACGCCGCCGGGCTGGTCTCCGCCGACCGCGCGGTCCAGGCCCTGCGCCACGAGGTTGACGAGGATCACACCGGCGACGACGACCACCACGCCGATCCAGAGTTGGCGTCCGGCCGAAGCCGGCCGCGCCGTAACGACTTCGTCGACCTCGGGTGCGCTCACGTGCTCACCGGCGCCCGGTCTCTTCCAGCACGTGCGGCCATCCGCGGCGGGCGCGCTCGACGTCGGGCGGTTCTGCGGTGCGCCCTCCGTAGGTGACCGCTTCGAACGTACCCGCGAGATCGTCGAACGTCGCCGATCCGAGCGTTCGCCGGACCTCGCCCGTCGTCACCGAGGGCCGGTAGCGGATCGCACCGCGGTCGCCGAGCCGCAGGAGTCCGGCCCGGAACCGCAATCGGAGCGCGCGGGCGAGGTCACCGTCGTGCTCGGCTTCGTCGGCCGCGCGTTCGAGCGCGTCGGGATCTTCCTCTTCGTCTTCGAGCGCGCCGCGCGTGCGCTTCGTCGTCGACGGTGCACGGGTCGCGAGGCGGCGCCGGGCGCGTACGGCGAGCCCCACGATCACTGCGACGACGGCGATCAGGACGAGGATCCAGACCGGCCCGGGGATCCGGCCGAAGAACCGGCCGATCGGGCCGAACACCGTTGCGAGGCGGTCACCGAGCCAGCGGAGCGGTCCGCGCAGCGGGCGGGGAGTCGAGGCCGACCGGAACCGACGGCTGGAGAGGATGCGTTGTGCCTCGCGCCGTGCCGCGTCGGGATCGACGGTCTGCGTCATGCGCGCCGCGAGCAGAGCGCTCACGCGGGGATGCGCGCCCGCGCGTCGTTGCGCTGCATGAGCAGCTGCACGTCGAACGCTTCGTCGCGCGTCCGCAGGTCGAAGTACAAGACGACGATCGCGGTCGCGGCGAACGGGGTCGTCAAGACCCCGGCGACGGTGCTCGCGATGCTCTGCCCGATGACGGCCGCGACGATCCCGTTGCCCGATCGCAGCAACACGCTCACTCCGCCCACGAGTGCGGTGTTGACGACGGCGACGAGCAACTGCACCGTGAGCACGAGTCCGAGGACGTGCATGGCGTGCGCCTTCGTCAGCGCGACGGATCGCCCCGTCGCCGACCAGACCCCGATGCCCTCGAGAATGAGGACCGGGATCGCAACTGCGAACACGGTGAGCGGGTAGAGCACTCCGATGAAACACGCGGCGAGTCCGATGACCTCGCTCACGAGGACGACCAGGCTGACGCCGACGACGGCGAAGAGGCGCGGTCGCACCGCTCGCGCCGCATCGCGGGCCATCGAGCTCTGGCCGATGTAGGCGTTGGCGACGATCCGCGTGCATACCGCCGTGATGACGGCCGTCGAGAGGGCGGTGACGAGCCCGACGACGACGACGGCCGCCAGCTGGGTCGTGACCGAGCTCGTGTTGTATTGCGGGGTCACCGATCCCGTGACGCCGAAGTTCAACCGGTCGGGTTGCGCGGAGAGCAGCACGATCGCGCTGAGTGCCTGCACGGGAATGACTACGGCCGCGGCGACCGTGACGAGCCGCCGGAACCGGGCCCGGTAGAGGACCACCGCGGCATCGAGGATCTCCCCGATTCCTCGCGGTCGGAGCTCGGGCACCATCCGCCCACGCTAGGCAACCGGAGTCCCCGAGCCCGACTCATGCGAAGCGCGAGCGATTTACGGATTTACGCGCGAGCGTCAGCGAGCAATTACCGCGAGCGGCAGAGGAGCCGACCGAACGACGCAACGCGACGCGAGCAACCCGGTCAGAAGGGACGCGGAGCGTCAGCGAGCAATTACAACGTGCGGACGATCGCGGCGTCGCCCTGACCGCCGCCACCGCAGAGTGCTGCCGCACCCACACCGCCGCCGCGCCGGCGGAGCTCGTTGATGATCGTGAGTACCACCCGCGCGCCCGACATGCCGACGGGGTGACCGAGCGCGATGGCGCCGCCGTTCACGTTGACGATGTCGTCGTTGATGCCGAGGTCCTTCATCGATGCGATGCCGACCGCGGCGAATGCCTCGTTGAGCTCGAAGAGGTCGACGTCCTTGGTGGTCATGTCGTTGGCCTCGAGCGCGCGCTTGATCGCGCGGGATGGCTGATGCAACAAAGAGGTGTCGGGTCCGGCGACCATGCCGTAGCCGATCAGCTCCGCGAGGGGGGTGACGCCGAGCTCTTCGGCCTTGGCGCGGCTCGTGACGATGATCGCGGCGCCGCCGTCGGAGATCTGCGACGCGTTACCCGCCGTGATCGTTCCGTCCTTCGAGAACGCGGGGCGCAGAGCGGCGAGGGACTCGGGGGTCGTGCCGGGCCGGACACCTTCGTCGGTGTCGACCACGACGGGGTCGCCCTTGCGCTGCTTGATCGAGACGGGCGTGATCTCGTCGGCGAAGCGACCTTCCTTCTGGGCGGCCGCGGCGCGCTCGTGCGACTTGGCCGCGGCCTCGTCCTGGGCCTCGCGGGTGATGTTGCCGACCTGACCGACGTAATTCTCGGTGCCGGCGCCCATGTGCACCGCGTCGAACGCGCACCACAGTCCGTCGTTGATCATCGAGTCGACGACTTCGTTGTTGCCCATTCGGTACCCGGCTCGTGCGCCCGGCAGGAGGTACGGCGCGTTCGTCATCGACTCCATGCCCCCCGCGACCACGACCTCGGCGTCGCCGTTGCGGATCATCTGATCGGCGAGGTACACCGCGTTGATGCCCGAGAGGCAGACCTTGTTCAGCGTCATCGCGGGGACGGTCATCGGGATGCCCGCGTTCGCGGCCGCCTGGCGCGCTGTGATCTGGCCCGCCCCGGCTTGGAGCACCTGACCCATGAGCACGTAGTCGATCTGCTCGGCGCCGATGCCCGCGCGCTCGAGCGCGCTCTTGATCGCGATGCCGCCGAGCTCCATCGCGCTCAGTCCGGCGAACGCGCCGGAGAGCTTGCCGATGGGGGTGCGGGCTGTGCCGACGATGACCGAACCGGTCATGGTGCCTCCTCGATTACCCGGGCCCGAAAAGTGAGCCCAGGGAGCCTGTTGGCCCGAGCGAGCCAATTACTGCTGAAGTGGGATCAGTGTAGGGATGGGTGGTTCGATTCCGCTACTGACCGGTAGGTTCAGGGTTCGTGCGGACGAGGCGGAGTAGCGCCGAAGGGCACGTTGTGCGAGGGAGCCATGTTGATGACGACAGAGATCGACGCCATTCGGGAAGCAATCCTCCGCGGTGCGCCGGGCGAGGAGATCGGGGCACTGCCGCTCCCGACGACGGCGCGGGGCGCGCTCGTGAAAGCCGACGAGCAGGAGATGTTCAACGGCCTCGACTCGGCCGACAAGGACCCGCGCAAGTCCATCCACGTCGAGGAGTTCCCGCTTCCCGAGCTCGCACCGGACGAAGCGTTCGTCGGAGTCATGGCATCGGCCATCAACTTCAACACGGTGTGGACGTCGATCTTCGAGCCGCTCCCGACGTTCGGGTTCCTGAAGCGACTCGGGCGCGAGAGCGTGTGGGGGAAGCGGCACGATCAGCCGTACCACGTGATCGGATCCGACGCGTCCGGCGTCGTGTTGCAGGTCGGCTCGGCCGTCCGCAACTGGAAGCCGGGCGACGTGGTGACCGTGCACTGCCTGCACGTCGACGACCAGGATCCGTCGTCACACGACGACTCGATGATGGCGACGAACCAGCGCATCTGGGGTTTCGAGACGAACTTCGGTGGCCTCGCCGAGATCGCGGTCGTGAAGGCGAACCAACTGATGCCGAAGCCCGCGCACCTCACGTGGGAAGAGGCCGCGTGCAACGCGCTCTGCAACTCCACGAGCTACCGGATGATCGTCAGCAAGAACGGCTCGCACATGACGCAGGGTCAGGCCGTGCTCATCTGGGGCGCCACCGGCGGCATCGGGGCTTACGCGACGCAGTACGTGCTCAACGGCGGCGGCACACCGGTCGGCGTGGTGTCATCCGAGAAGCGCGCCGAAGTGTTGCGGGCGATGGGATGTGAGGCGGTCATCGACCGGCGCGCCGAGGGCTACAAGTTCTGGAACGACGCCGACACGGAGCAGGATCCGGCCGAGTGGTTGCGGTTCGGCAAGAAGATCCGCAGCCTCGTCGGGCGCGACGTCGACATCGTGTTCGAACACCCCGGCCGCTCCACCATGGGCGCGTCGGTGTTCGTCGCCAAACGCGGCGGGATGATCATCACGTGCGCGGCGACGTCGGGCTACACGATCGAATACGACAACCGATATCTCTGGATGAACCTGAAGACGTTGAAGGGCTGCCATTTCGCCAACTACCGGGAGGCGTGGGAGGCGAACCGGCTCGTGTGCGACGCCCGCATCCACCCGACGATGTCGAAGGTCTACCCGCTCGACCAGACCGGCGAGGCCGCGCTGCAGGTGCACCACAACCTCGTCGAGGGAAAAGTGTCGGTGTTGTGCCTGGCGCCCGAGGAAGGACTCGGCGTCACCGACGAGGCGACCCGCGAGCAACATCTCGACCAGATCACACTCTTCCGCCGTATGGCGGTCTGAAAGGCCGGCTGACGACCATGGACATGCTGCTCACCGAGATCGACCATGTCGCGATCGCGGTCAACGATCTCGAGGCCGCCATCGACTACTACCGCGAGACGTTCGGCTGCGAGGTCGACCATCGCGAAGTCGTGGAGAGCGACGGGGTCGAAGAAGCGCTGCTCAAGGTGGCCGACTCTTACGTGCAGCTCGTGACACCGACCCGTGACGACTCGACGGTGGCGAAGTACCTCGCGACGAAGGGCGAAGGCCTCCATCACATCGGATACCGGGTCGCCGACTGCGCGCAGGCGTTGGAGTCGGTGAAAGCTCACGGTCATCGCGTCATCGACGAGGCGCCCCGCCCGGGGAGCCGCGGGACGACGGTCGCGTTCGTCCATCCGAAGACGGCATTCGGGACTTTGATCGAGCTCGTCCAGGAGTAGCTTGCGGGCCGCGATGCCGGTCCCGTTTCCCTCCGAAGCCGAAGTCCTCCTCCAACCGCCCGACGCGTCCGAGGCCCGGATCATCGCGGGCGGCGTGGCGGCGGCGGTCGCACCCGAATCCGGGTTGACGAGCCTGCAGCGTCTGCTCCTCGAGTCGATCACGGAGTCGATGACCGGCTTCCTCGTGCCGGCGAACAAGGTGCCGCGTCTCGGACCTCACGAGTTCGCAACCGCGATGGCGCGGCGCGACCAGGGCTTTCGCTCCCGCATGATCCAGTTCATGCTGCTGTGTTCGTTGGTGCTGAAGCCGTTGCCCGACGAGGTCGTGGCGCGCGTAGAGGAGTACGCCCACGAGCTCGACGTCGACGATCCGATGATCCGCGTGGCCGAGCGTTACGCGCGTGGATATCTCGGGCTCGCCCTCGTCGACTTCCAACGCAGCGGGTACATGGAGGCGTGGGATCCGACGCAGTCCGCCGCGTTGCACACGTCGGGGGAGCTTTCGGACGCGTGGCAGGCGTGCGTCTCCGACGAGGCGTTGGCGCAGCAGTGGGAAGCGCTGCGTGATCTTCCCGACGGCACGCTCGGTCGGGAGGTCGTGAAGTTCTACGACGCGCGCGGCTTCGCCTTCCCCGGCCGACCCGGGAGCGCGCCACCGCTGCTCGCGCAGCACGACTGGGTGCACGTGCTCTCCGACTACGGATCGACCGTCGAGTGCGAGATCGAGGTCTTCGCGTTCGTCTCGCGGTCCAACGACGACCCGCGCGGGTTCTCGTTGCTCGCCATGGTGATCAGCTTGTTCGAGACGGGGTACATGGCCAGCGGCGCCGGGCTGTTCCAGTACGACCCGGGTCACCTTTCGCACCGGGGCATGGCGACCCGCCTTGCGGACGCGCTGCGCCGGGGTGCGCTGTGCGGATGGCACGGCGGCGGTCACGATCTCCTCGCGCGCGACTGGTTCGCCGACGCGGCGCGCCCGATCGCCGACGTACGCGCCGAGCTCGCGATCGTGCCCAAGGCCGATTTCGCGATCGAGTCCGGGTCGGTGACCGCGTGGGAACCCGGAGGGATCTCGCCCTACCAATACGAGTCCGGTCGCAGGGCCGCGGAGGCCGCCGGGCGCGAGTACGAGTCGTACGGCGCTCGACCGGCCGGCTAGCGCAAACCGCGAACTAGCCTGACCCGCATGTCCGAAACTCCACACCCGATCGACGAGCGCCTCGAACAGCTCGCCAAGCTGAAAGAAGAGGCGCGCACCCCCGGCAACGAGGCGTCGGTCCGCCGCCAGCACGAGCGGGGCAAGTTGACCGCCCGGGAACGCCTCGACCTGTTGCTCGACCCCGGGTCGTTCGTCGAGCTCGACATGCTGGCCCGCCACCGTGCGCACGGCTTCGGCATCGAGAACAACCGGCCGCTGACCGACGGTGTGGTCACCGGCTGGGGCACGGTCGACGGCCGCAAGATCTTCGTCTTCAGCCAGGACTTCACGATCTTCGGCGGCGCGCTCGGCGAGGTGTACGCCGAGAAGATCCACAAGGTCATGGACCTCGCGGAATCGACCGGGGCGCCGCTCGTCGGGCTCAACGACGGAGGCGGCGCACGTATTCAAGAAGGAGTCGTCTCGCTCGCCAGCTACGGCGGCATCTTCTTGCGGAACGTGAACGCGTCGGGAGTGATCCCGCAGATCTCGGTCGTGCTCGGGCCGTGCGCGGGCGGCGCGGTCTACTCGCCGGCGATGACCGACTTCATCTTCATGGTGAAGGGCGTGTCGAACATGTACATCACCGGTCCCGACGTCGTGAAGACGGTCACCGGTGAAGACGTGAGCCACGAGGAGCTGGGCGGCGCGCTGACGCACGCGACGAAGTCGGGCGTCGCCACGTTCGTGGCCGACGACGAGCAGCACTGCCTCGAGCAGGTGCGCTACCTGTTGTCGTTCCTGCCATCGAACAACCTGGAAGACCCACCGCACTTCGAGACGACCGACGACCCCGACCGTTCGTGTGACGCGCTGCCCGGGCTCATCCCCGACACGTCGAACCGCGCGTACGACATGAAGAAGGTCATCGCCGACATCGTCGACGACGGCGAGTTCTTCGAGGTCTTCCCGCTCTGGGCGATGAACATCGTGTGCGGATTCGCGCGTATCGATGGACACGTCATCGGCATCGTCGGGAACCAACCGCAGGTGCTCGCCGGGTGTCTCGACATCGACGCGTCCGAGAAGGCGGCGCGGTTCGTGCGGACGTGCGACGCGTTCAACATCCCGCTCGTCACCTTTGTCGACGTGCCGGGTTTCCTGCCCGGAACCGACCAGGAATACGGCGGGATCATCCGGCACGGCGCGAAGCTGCTCTACGCGTACTGCGAGGCGACGACGCCGCGCGTGCAGATCATCACGCGGAAGGGTTACGGAGGCGCGTACGTCGTCATGAACTCGAAGTCGATCGGCGCCGACATCGCGTATGCATGGCCGTCGGCCGAGATCGCGGTGATGGGCGCCGACGGCGCGGTCAACATCATCTTCCGCAAGGAGATCGAGTCGGCCCCCGACGCCGAGGTGCGGCGCGCCGAGTTGCGGCTGGAGTACGAAGACCGGTTCCTGAATCCGTACCAGGCGGCGGAGCGCGGCTACGTCGACGACGTGATCGACCCGCGCGACACGCGGCGCATGCTCGTGCGCGCGCTCGACATGTTGCGTACCAAGCGCGAGCGGTTGCCGGCGCGCAAGCACGGCAACACGCCGCTGTGACGCCGGAGGAAGTCGCGGCCGTCACCGCGGTCACGGTGGCGTTGCAACAGCGGGAGGACGCGGCGGCGACCGCGGCTGCGCACGGCTCGGCAGCCGACGCACCACTCAGTGCCTGGGTCGACGCATCCCGGCGCTCGGCCCAGCGGGCGTTGATGCAGCGGGGCTCGTGGCGACTCTCGAGTCGCATCGGGCGCCGGTCGCGGACCTGACCCCGTGATCAACGACGCGGAGCTGTTCACCGTCGGACCCGACGAGGTCGTGGTGACGTTCCGTACCGAGGACGAGCGCGACATCGAGACCCGGGTCGGTGACCGAACGGTTGTCACCTCGGGCCGGTATCACTCGGCGCGGGTGACGGGTTTGGAGCCGGCGACGCGCTACACCCTTGCGGTCGCGGGTGCGGTCGCCGGGTCGTCGCCGTTGCTCCCCGACGCGGTTGCGACGCTGGCGCAACCCGGCGGTCGACTGCTGGCGACGGTCGCGACCGTCAACGACGTGCACTTCGGCGAGACCACGTGCGGCCTGCTCGGCACGCCCGACGAGCTCGGGCCGGTCTTCACGGTGGAACCGGGCGCGACGCCCTACCCCGAGGTGATGAATCACGGCGCGATCGACGCGATCGAGCGGCTCGATCCCGACGCGGTGCTGGTGAAGGGGGATCTCACCGACCGCGGTACGGAGGAGGAGTACGAGGCGTTCCTGCAGGCGTACTCGCGGCTCGGTGCTCGGATGCACCACGTGCGGGGCAATCACGACGCGATGTTGACTGAGAAGATCGCGGCTACGGGGCCCTTTACCGTCGAGGTCGAGGGCGCCACGCTCGCCGTCCTCGACACGGTTCGTCCGGGGACCGACCGAGGCCGCATCTCCCGTGAGCAGCTCGACTGGCTCGACCAGCTCGCGGCCGAGACGGCACGGCCGATGCTCGTGTTCGGTCACCACCACCCGTGGGATCCGGCATCGACCGATCGGAACGAGACCTACTTCGGCATCAATCCCGACGACAGCGAAGCGCTGTGCGCCGTGATCGCGCGCCGCGACTCGATCGCGGGATATTTCGCCGGACACACGCACCGGACGCGCACGCGTCGGTTTCCGACCGCGCGCGATGTCCCGATCGTCGAGATCGCGTGTGTGAAGGATTATCCCGGCGCGTGGGCCGAGTACCGCGTCTACGAAGGCGGATACGTACAGCTGACGCGGCGCATCGAAGCGCCCGCGGCGATGGCGTGGACCGAGAAGACACGCGCGATGTTCGCGGGCTTGTATCGCGACTACGCGTTGGGCGCGCTTCGCGACCGTTGCTTCGTGCAAACTTTCTAATGGACTTTTAGTGGTCTTTGATCTGCCGGACGCGAGCGGGCGAAGTACCTTCACGCAGTCGAATTCGAAAGCCGAAATTCGAACGTCGAGGGAGGCATCCGTTGCGGCGGAGAAATATCACGATCATGGTTACGGCTGTTGCGCTGCTGGCGCTGGCCGGCTGTGGGAGCAGCAGTAAGCCGAGCTCTTCCGGGAACGGCAGCTCGACGACAACGGCCGCGAAGTCACGTCCGCACGTGACGATCGAGGCGAAGGACTTCGCCTACACGCTGCCGGCGTCGATGCCGTCCGGTTGGGTCGACGTCACGTTGCACAACTCCGGCAAGACAGGCCACCAGATCGCGTTCTCGAAGCTCGGGACGATGTCGTTCACGGCATTCAAGGCGGCCGCGATCACGACGGACGTGAAGAAGCTCGCCGACGTGCAGTGGGTCGGCGGACCCAACAACGCCGACCCGGGTGGTTCGGTCACGGCGACCATTCATCTCGAGCCCGGGACGTATGGCGTCGCGTGCTACATCCCGGCCGACTCGGACGGCAAGACGCACGCCGAGCACGGAATGATCGGCCAGGTCACGGTGGCGCAATCGCCCGACTCGGTCGAGGACGCGCCGCGCGTCGACGGCGGCACCATCACGTTGAGCGAGTTCTCGTTCCAGACCGACGCATCGTTCACGGGTACCGGCACGGTTGCGATCAAGAACGTCGGTACCCAGGTGCACGAGGCGATCATCGTCAAGGAAGCCGACGGAGCCACGCTCGACAAGGTGAAGGGCTTCTTCCTGACGCCCCCCGGCACCCCGCCACCGGCCGGACCGCCGCCGTTCACCTCGGCCGGAGGAATCGTGGGCCTCGGCCCGAACCAGACGATGTACCAGACGATGGCGCTGACACCGGGCAAGTACGTGATGCTGTGCTTTTTCCCCGACCCGACGAAGGGCAACCAGCCGCATGCGCTGGAGGGAATGGTCAAAGAGATCACGGTTTCCTGAGCGAACGGCGTCCTCGCAGGCGAAGTGTCGACGCCACCTAGCCTGCGAGGATGCCGGCGCTGGAGGGTTTGCGGGTCATCGACATGGCGACGGTGTTCGCCGGGCCCGGGGTCGCGCGCCACCTCGGCGACTTCGGCGCGGACGTCGTGAAGATCGAGGCGCCCGCGGGTGACGGCGTCCGCCGGATGGGTTGGTTCCCGCCCGGCGACGACGACTCGTACATGTGGAAGCTGCTCGGGCGGAACAAGCGCGCGGCGGTCCTCGATCTGAAGACCGATGCCGGACGCGACGCGTTGCTCGCGCTCGCCGACGGGGCCGACGTGTTGATCGAGAACTTCCGGCCCGGGACGCTGGAGCGGCTCGGTCTGGGCCCCGACGTGTTGTGCGCGCGCAACCCGCGCCTGGTGGTGCTGCGCGTAACGGGCTTTGGCCAGGACGGCCCGTACTCGTCGCGGCCGGGCTTTGCCACGATGGCCGAGGCGATGAGCGGTTTCGCGGCGATCAACGGTGAGCCCGACGGTCCGCCCTTGTTGCCGCCGATCGCGCTCACCGACGAGGTGACTGCGATCGCGGGTGCGTTCGCGGTGATGGTCGCGCTGCACGAGCGGGGCCGATCCGGACGGGGTCAGGTCATCGACGTCAATCTGCTCGAGTCGATGCTGCAGATGATGTCGGCGTTGCCGTCGGCCGCTGCCCATCTCGGGTACGAACAGCCGAGGCTGGGCTCTGGGATTCCGTACTCCGTGCCCCGCGGGACCTATCGGTGCGCGGACAACCGGTGGGTCGCGATCTCGACGTCGGCCGAATCGGTCGCGCAGCGCGTGCTCGGGTTGCTCGGCCTGGCCGGCGACGCACGGTTCGCGACATTCGAGAGCCGCGGCGAACATCGCGAGGAGCTGGACGCCGCGGTCGCGGCCTGGGTCGGAGCGCGTCCGTCGGCCGAAGTGCTCGCCGAGTTCGCCGCCGCGGAAGCCGCGATCGCTCCCGTGTACACGATGCGCGAGGTGCTCGCCGACCCGCACGTCCAAGCGCGCGAGGTTTTCGTCGAGCTCGACGGGATCGTCATGCAGGGCCCGGTGGCGCGCCTCTCGCGCACACCCGCCGAGATGCGCTGGGCCGGGCGCGCGCTCGGCACGGACACCGACGAGATCCTGAGCGACCTCGAAGACCCCTGAGCGACCTCGGCTCCCGCCCCCGGCACCGAGTTCGTCACGCCGACCTGCACCCTTCCCGGCGCTTTGTTGCGAGGAATCTTTTGAAGAATCTTCGTCACGGGGTTTTGTGCGGGGTGCGTGCTGGTCGGGGCGGAAACGGTTTTGGGCGTGGGGTGGGGTTGGTGGCGCACCGGGTTTGTATGGTCGTGG
>JAODBI010000351.1 GCA_025463875.1 Actinomycetes bacterium | reverse complement strand
CGACTACGGCGCGTTCCGCGATCTCCAGCGGCACCGCATGTTGACGATCGAGTGGCAGCAACTCACGCCGCATCACGGTTACGAGATGCCCGCGCCGCTCCAAGAGGCGGGACTCGAGCGTCGCTACGACGAAGCGATGGAACGTTCCGCCGGACTCTACGCCGCGCTCGTCGAGCCGTTCCCCGAGCAGGCCGCGTACGCGGTTTCACTTGGCTATCGCATGCGCTATGTGATGCAGATGAACGCGCGCGAAGCAATGCATCTGTGCGAGCTGCGAAGTTCTCCGCAAGGTCATCCGACGTATCGGCGCGTCGCGCAGGAGATGCATCGTCAGATTGCCGAACGCGCCGGTCATCACGCGATCGCGGAAGCGATGCGATTCGTCGACCACGGAACGTACGATCTGGAGCGGTTGGACGCGGAGCGCGCGGCTGAGATGCGCCGGGTGTTGCCAACCTGAACTGATCTCGAATTTTTCGTGCAATGGTTGACCTGCAACGACGCGCATCGGTGCTGGTCACCGCGACGGGCGACCGCTTGACATCGTCTCCCGATTCAGGCTGACTACTCGACGCCCTCGGTCTCGGAGTTGACCGACCCAGGCCGCACGAAGTCCGGTTCAGTGCCGGTGTGCTGCTCAGGGGGCGAGGCATTACGAAGGGGTTGGGCGGTCGTACAGGAGTCCTCGTTAGAGAACGTTGCGATAACCCGCCTGCTGTCGTGCGGGCCGGGCCAACCAGCGGCCCCAACGGTCTCCCGAGCGACCTGCCCACCCCCTTTGCCGTGCCGGTTCCGGCGGGTTTCCGCCGCTCCGGCGGGGTGCGCGGGGAGATCACCGAACCCCTTCCGCTCGGCGTTATACTCCGCGCCCCCAAAGGGCGATTGAGCGGGAAGGATTGTCGCTGCGCGACGGTTACACGCCTGCTCCACGCTCGCTCCCCCCGCAAAAGGCACCCCCAATGGCTGACGACGACTTCGAAGACGAGCCCACGCTCGACGAAGAAGACCTCGACGAGGACGTTCTCGAGGAGGATTTCGTCGAGGATGACGAGGTTCTCGATGACGACCTCGTAGAAGAGATCGACCCCGAGATCATCGACGTGGTCGCGGTCCCCGGCGTGCTCGTCGTTCCGGCCGAAACCGCGGCCGAGGACGAGGAGGACGACGTCGTCGACCTCGACGAGGAACTCCACCCCGACGACGTCGAAGAAGCGCTCGACGTGGTGCTGCGCGAGCGGACCGTCGCGCAGGGCCTCGAAGAGGACGAGGAAGAGGACGACGAACCCGACGAGCGCGGTGAGACCGGCACCAAGATCGTGCCGCGTCGTGAGAACGAGTTCCTCTGCAAGAGTTGCTTCCTCGTGCTGCCGCGCCACCAACTCGCCGACGAGAAGCGCATGATCTGCCGCGACTGCGCGTGAGACGACCGCGACCCGCGACGGTCGCGCGCGTCGTCGCGGCAGCCGCTTCCGGCGCACTGCTCGCAATCAGTCGCCCACCGCTCGATTTCGGGCCGCTCGCGTGCGTCGCGCTCGTGCCGCTGTTCGTCGCGTGGCGCGGCCGATCGTGGCTCCGCGCGGCGGGCCTCGCGTTCATCGCGGGCGTCGTCTACTACGGCACGTTGTGCGCGTGGATCTGGTACTTCGGCGCGATCGCTCTCGTTCCGTTCAGCGCCGCGGTCGCGCTGTACTGGGCCGCGGCGGGCGCGGTGATCGGGTGGCTGCGCGCGCACCGCGTCGTGAATCCCTGGGTGACCGCGGCCGTCTGGGTCTGCGCCGATGCACTCGTCTCGCGTTGGCCGTTCGGCGGGTTCTCGTGGGGAGAGGTCGGATACGCCTTCCACGACATCGCGCCCGCGCGCGCGGTCGCGAGTGTGGGCGGTGTCACGCTCCTGACGTTCCTGGCCGTGGCACTGAACGCGCTCTTGGCGGATCTCGTAGCCGAACGCCGTCCGGTCGACTACCTCCGGGCGCAGGCGGGGATCGCGTTGATCGCAGTCGTCCTCGTGGCGGCCACGGTCACCCGGGCCCAACCACCCGTCGTCGGCGCGCTGCACGTCGCCCTCGTCCAGGGCAACGACCAGAACCGCGATCTCAGCGACGCCGAGCTCCGCGCGCACTTTCTGCCCATCCATCACTTCGACCTGGCGCGCCAGATCACCGACCCCGTCGACCTGATCGTGTTCCCCGAATCGAGCATGAACGCGCTCACCGAAACCGACGCGACCGCCGACCTCCGCACGGACCCCTTCATCCGCGCCAATCTCGTCCGGATCGCCCGGTTGCATCACGCCTGGGTGCTCGCGAACGCCACGGTCGACGCGCCGCCGGACGGCCACAAGGCATCGAACCTCGACGTACTCTTCGATCCGGCCGGTCGCATCGAGGGCACCTACAGCAAGCGGCACCTGGTCCCGTTCGGGGAGTCGGTCCCGTTCCGCGAATCGCTGCAGCACCTCGTGAAAGCGCTGGAGCAGGTGCCGCGCGACTTCCAGCCCGGTCACACGCCGGGCCTCTTCACCGTCGCGGGTGTGCGCATCGGGACACTGATCTGCTTCGAGTCGGCCTTCGGCTACCAGGTCCGTCCGTTGGTGCGCGACGGCGCCCACGTCATCGTCGTCTCGACCAACAACCGCTCGTACCGCCGATCGGCGAACTCGGAGCAACACGTCGCGATCTCGCAGATGCGCGCCGCGGAAACCGGTCGGCCGGTCGTGCAGGCGGCCATCTCCGGGATCACCGCAGTGATCGACGCCGACGGCGTCGTGCACGATCGCACGGCGCTGTTCGAACCCAGCGTCGTCCAGACCACGGTGGAGGCGACGGGCGGCGAGACGCCGTACGTCCGTTACGGCGAGTGGGCAACCTGGATGAGCCTCGCGATCGCCGGACTCGCGGTCGCGGTCGCGCTCGTCATCGTTCGTATGCGCCGGCGCACGTCCCTAGACTTCGAGCCCGAGCCCGAGAACCCGTCGGTCGAGTCGAAGATCGCCGGTTCCGAGGTCGCCCCGCTGGCCGACGAGCGAGAATCGACCACATCCCCATGACGGACAACTCCGATCGGATCGAACGCACACTCGAGTTGCTGCTCTACGCGCCGCTCGGTGTCGGCCTCTTCCTGAAGGACACGGCCCCGCAGTTCGTAGACATGTTCGTGACGCGCGGCCGGGCCGAGGTGGATCGGCGCCACGAAGAGGTGCAGCAGCGTGTGACCACGGCCCGCAGCCTCGGCCAGGTCGCCATGGCCTTCGGTCCGCCGATCGTGCGCGAGCGCGTCGGCCGCACCGTTGCCGATGCGCGCCGCACCGTCGAAGGTCTGCTCGGGTCGTCGGCGGGCGCCGAGCGTCCCGCTCCCACCCCGGCGCCCTCCGAAGCCTCGTCGAGCGCTCCTTCCTCCGCGCCGAGCGCCACCGCACCCGAGAATCCGCCCGCGCCGGCACCGGCGCCCGGATATACCACGCGCACGTCCGCGGTGCGCGCGCCGAAGGTCGACGTCGGTTCCAGCAACGGCGGCCCGCTCGGCAATGGCGACGGCACCGAGAGTGCCGAGCTTCCGATCCCGGGCTACGACGCCCTGTCGGCGTCGCAGGTCGTCCAACGGCTCGTCGGGCTCAGCGCCGATGAGCTCGCGGCCGTGCACGCCTACGAAGCAACCCACCGTCAGCGACGCACGATTCTCGGCAAGATCGAACAGCTCGCCGGCTAGCTGCCTGTGGAGCCGGCTCGAATCGCGGTCGCGTCGGATCTCCCGGTGCTCGCGGGTTTGGCGCGCGACCTTCGGGTCGAGATGCGCGAACAGCGCGGGGGACTGCTGTGGACGACGCGCGAAGCGCGAGCGGAACCGCACGAGGAATCGCTCGAGGCCTTGCTCGCCCGGGACGACGCCTCGATCGTGGTCGGCACGATCGACGGGACGATCGTCGGCTTCGGCACGGTCGAGATCGAGGGGCTGCGCGACGGCACCCGTCTCGGTGTGATCGGCGACCTGTTCGTCGAGCGGGAGGCCCGGGCCGTGGGCGTCGGAGAGTCGATCGCCGATCTGATCGTCGCGTTCTGCGCGGAGCGGGGATGCATCGGCGTCGATGCCTACGCGCTTCCCGGCGCCCGGGACGCGAAGAACTTCTTCGAGCGCTCGGGCTTCACCGCGCGCGCGTTGGTGATGTACCACAAGCTGTAGATGCGGCCGATCGGGCCGGCCGCTCGGCCCTTCGGTGGCGCCGGAACGCTGGGTAGTGTCGACCCATGACCGCAACCGACGCTGACATGACCGCGGCCGATGTCGTCTGGGATCTCGCTCCGCTACTGCCCGACGCTCCCGACGACAAAGGCCTGAACGAGCTGCTCGACGCGGCCGACGCGCGTGCGGACGAGCTCGCGCAGACGCGCGGCCACGTCGCCGACCTCGACGCGGGCGGCCTGGCCTCGTTCATGAATGGGATGGCCGACTTGCTGGATCTCGTGGGCAGGGCCGGAAGCTACGCCGGCCTCGACTTCGCGACCGACACGACCGATCCGGCACGGGGCGCGCGCATGCAGCGCGTCGAAGAGCGCGCCACGGTCATCCAGACGAAGCTGTTGTTCTTCGAGCTGGAGTGGGCCGCGCTTCCCGATGAGCGCGTCGACGAGCTGCTCGCCGACGAACGGATGGCGTTCGCGCGCCATTACCTCCGCTCGGAACGGAGGTACCGGCCGCACCTGCTCACCGAGCCGGAAGAGGTCATCCTCACCGAGAAGGCGCTGAGCGGCCGCAGCGCGTGGGAGCGGCTGTTCGAGGAGCAGGTGTCGACGATCTCCGTCGAGCTCGACGGCGGGACCACCACGCTCGAGGCGGCGCTCGCCCGGTTGCACGCACCCGACCGCGAGATCCGCCGGACCGCCGCGGAAGCGGTCACCGCCGGTCTCGAGCCGGGACTGCGCACGCGCGCGTTCGTGATGAACACGTTGCTGTCGGACAAGGCGGTCGACGACCGGCTGCGGCATTTCGACACGTGGATCCAGAGCCGCAATCTCGCGAATGAAGCGGGCGACGCGTCCGTCCAGGCGCTCATCGACGCGGTGCAGGGCCGCAACTCCATCGCGCAACGCTGGTACGCGCTGAAGGCACGCCTGCTCGGCATCGACCGGCTCGCCGACTACGACCGCATGGCGTCCGTCGCCGAGGTCGAAGCGCACATCGGATGGCAGTCGGCGAAGGAGCTCGTGCTCGACGCGTACGGATCGTTCTCCGGGGAGCTTGCCGACACCGCGCAGCGATTCTTCGACGGTGCGTGGATCGACGCGGCCGCGCGTCCGGGAAAGCGACCGGGCGCGTTCTGCGCGTACACCGTGCCGTCGCACCACCCGTACGTGCTGTTGAACTGGACGTCACGCCGGCGCGACGTGCTGACGCTCGCGCACGAGCTCGGGCACGGGTTGCACGCGTTCCTGGCGCGGGGTCAGGGCATCTTCCACCAGTCGACGCCGCTGACGCTGGCGGAGACCGCGTCGGTGTTCGGGGAGACTGTCACCTTCGGCCGCCTGCTCGAACAGGTCACCGATCCGAACGAGCAGCTCGCGCTGCTCGCGTCGAACCTCGAGGACCAGATCGCGACCGTGTTCCGCCAGATCGCGATGAACCGGTTCGAGCACTCGATCCACACCGAACGCCGCGAAGCGGGGGAGTTGTCGGTCGAGCGGCTCGGCGACCTCTGGGTCGCGTCGCAGGCCGAGATGCTCGGCGATTCCGTCGAGATCACCGAGGGTTACCGCACCTGGTGGTCGTACATCCCGCACTTCATCGGGACTCCCGGTTACGTGTACGCGTACGCGTACGGCCAACTGCTCGCGCTGTCGGTCTACGCGCAGTACGAGGCGCGCGGACCCGAGTTCGTGCCGCAGTACCTCGACCTGCTGCGGGCGGGCGGCTCCATGGCGCCGGAGGAGCTCGGGCGCCTCGTCGACGTCGACCTCGCCGATCCCGGCTTCTGGGACCGCGGTCTCGACATCATCGAACGCCGGCTCGACGAGACCACCGCAGCGGCCGAGGCCTCGGGACGGTTGTCATGACGTATCGCGTCATCCAGTGGAGCACTGGCAACGTCGGTACGGCCGCGCTGCGTTGCATCATCGGCCATCCCGACCTCGAGCTGGTCGGCGTCTGGGTGCACTCGGCCGACAAGGCCGGTCGCGACGCGGGGGAGTTGTGCGGACTTCCGCCGACCGGCGTGCTCGCGACCAACGACGTCGACGCGCTGCTCGCGCTCGACGCGGATTGCGTGTCGTATACCGCGACCGCCGATCTCCGGCCGATGGACGCGATCAACGACATGGCGCGCGTCTTGCGGTCGGGCAAGAACATCGTGTCGAGCTCGGTCGTCGCCGCGATCTACCCTGCGCATCTCGAACCGGCGATGCGTAAACCGCTCGACGACGCGTGCGCGGAAGCGGAGGTGTCGTGCTTCACGTCGGGCATCGACCCGGGCTGGGCGAACGACGCGTTGCCGCTGCTGCTCGCGGGAACGTGTGAGGACGTCGAACGCCTGCGCGTCATGGAGATCGTCAACTACAAGGACTACGAACAGCCGACCGTGCTCTTCGAGACGATGGGGTTCGGCAAGGCACTCGACGCCAAGCCGTTGCTGTTGATCCCGGGCGTGCTGTCGTTCGCGTGGGGTGGTGTCGTGAAGGTGCTCGCCGACGGCCTGGGCGTCGAGATCGAGGAACTCCGCGAGGTGCACGAACGCCGGCCTGCGCCCGAGAAGATCGACCTCGGGTTCGGCGTGATCGAAGAGGGAACGACCGCGGCGGTGCGCTTCGAGGTGCAGGGGATCGTCGGCGGCGAGCCACGCATCGTCTTGGAGCACGTGACCCGGCTCGACGACGACTTGTGTCCCGACTGGCCGCAGCCCGTCGGCGCGGGCGGCTACCGGGTAGTGGTGACGGGAACGCCGAGCTACCAGTGCGACGTCCAGATGACGGCGCGGCCGGGCCAGGGTGATCCGGGCGTGATCGGCACCGCGGGCCGGCTCGTGAATGCGATCCCCGCGGTGTGCGCGGCCGACCCGGGCCTCTTGTCGGTGCTCGATCTGCCGTTGATTCCCGGCCGGGGATTGATGCGCTGACGCGCCGCGCGCGCCCCGGAGCATCCGCGGGCGTGACGACGGTCGGATCTAATATTTGTCACTGTGACGCAATCCGGGTGTCGCTGGTGCGGTCGGAACTTCGCGGCGGAGGTGGGGAGCGTCGGACGGCCGCGTCTCTACTGCAAGCGCTCGTGCCGCCAGCGCGACTACGAGGCCCGGCGGCGGGCGCTCGAGCTCGGATTGGGTGAACACGAGCTCGTCGTCACCCGCGCCGAGCTCGAATCAATTCGTGACCGGCTCTACATGCTCGAGCACACGATCAAGGACGCGGAGAACGACCTTGCGCAGCCCGAAGCGCGCCGGGCCAAGGAGCTGCGTCGAGTCCTCGGGTACGTCATCGACACGGCGCGAGAGTGCGTCGGGTCGTAGGCGCTCAGCCCCGCGGCTTCTCGTGCGGCACAGACCCGGATTCGTCCGGAGCGGACGACTCCTCGCGGACGAGCATAGTCTTCTCACCGTCGCTCTTGGGCGCCGCCATCTCTCGCCATTTCCGTGCGATCTCCTGCAGCGACGGCCCGAACACGTGTTCGATCGTACCGATTGACTGCGACGACGACAACACGATTTCAGGGCGCTTCGAGCGCAGCCGTCGTGCCGCTGACCAGCCCCGATGCGAGTTCGAGAATTCGCCGAGCGCGCATATGCGCAGGTCAGTCCCTCGCGAAGAATCTTCCGAAGAATCGTCGGGTCGGCCCGAACAGCCAGGAGCCGTTGCGACGAATCTTTCGACGAATCGTCGCAACGAAGGCCGACGGCGGGTCATCGGGTTCCTGTCGCCGGCTCCCCCGGGACGCCGATAATGCCCGTTATGTCAACTTGTCTGGAGTTGCGTGTACCTGGGCCGCGCGGCGAGCCTCGCCCCCATGACTCCTGACGACCTCGTCGAAATCGAGCTGATCAAGCGGCTCAAGTACAAGTACGCCCGCTGCCTCGACCAGAAGCGATGGGACGAGATCGCCGACTGTTTCACGCCGGACGCGCACGCGGCGTACAGCGGCGGCGGCTATTCGTTCGAGGGCCGCGACGCCATCGTCGATTTCCTGAGTCGTTCGATGGGCGCCGAGACCTTCCTGTCCAGCCACAAGATGCACCACCCCGAGATCGATCTCACCGGGCCCGACACCGCCCACGGCCTGTGGGCGCTCGATGACGTCGTCGTGATGACCGACTTCCAGCTCACCATCCGCGGCTGTTCGTTCTACGACGACGACTACGTCAAGCACGACGGCGTCTGGCGCATCGCCAGTACCGGCTACAAGCGGGTGTACGAGGAGATGCAGCCCCGGGGGAACGTCGAGGGCCTTCGCCTCACCGCTTCGTGGTGGGCGACCGGCGGCCGCAGCGAGCTTCCCGCCGGCTGAGTCGCGTGTCGCCGACCGCCGCCGAGGTCCGGGCCGGACTCGATCATCCGGTCATCGACGCGGACGGCCACGGCATCGAATACCTCCCTTGGTTTCGCGACCTGTTGCGCGACGAGGGCGGCCCCGGCTCGGTGGACGCCTGGGACGTCGTGGAAAACGGTGCGCGCCACACTCGCGCGCTCGATGCCGACACCAAGCGCTCGCTCGGGCTGTATCGCGTCCCGTGGTGGGGATTGCCGAGCGAGAACACCCTCGACCGCGCGAGCGCGATGCTGCCCGCGCTCTTGCACGAGCGCCTCGACGACCTTGGCATCGACGTCGCGGTCTGCTATCCCACCTACGGGCTCACCGTCATGGGGCTCGACGACCCGCAACTGCGTGTCGCGGCGGCCCGCGCATTCAACACGTACTACGCGCAGGCCTACGCCGGCTTCCGCAACCGCCTCGAGCCGGTGGCCATCGTGCCGACGTACGCGCCGGACGAAGCCATCGACGTGCTGGATCACGCGGTCGAGACGCTCGGGCTGCGCGCCATCATGTGCACCGGTCTCGTGCATCGTCCGCTCCCCGGCGAGAACCTCCCCCGGGGTGCCGGCTGGGTCGACGCGCTCGGACTCGACAGCGCACACGACTACGACCCGTTGTGGCGCCGCTTCGTGGAGCTCGACGTCACGCCCACCTTCCACTCGACCGGCATGGGCTGGGGCAGCCGGACGTCGCCGACGAGCTACGTCGCCAATCACCTCGGATCGTTCGGCGCGGCCGGCGAAGCGCTGTGCCGATCGCTCTTCCTGGGCGGTGTGCTCCACCGCTTCCCGGAGCTGCGCTTCGCGTTCCTCGAGGGCGGCGTGACGTGGGCCGCCACCCTGTGCAGCGATCTCGTCGGCCATCTCGAAAAACGTCACCGTGACGCAATCGGTCTCTACGACCCGGCCCGGCTCGATCGCTCGCTCTTCACGGAGTTGATCGCGCGCTACGGCAACGACGAAGTGCGGGCGCGCGCCGGCGACCTCGACGCCGCGCTGCACATGTTGAGCGAGCCCGACGAAGATCCCATCCAGCTCGACGAGTTCGCGACGAGCGGTCTCCGCTCCCCCGCCGACGTGCGCACCGCATTCGCGCGGCAGTGCTTCTTCGGCTGCGAAGCCGACGATCCCACGTGGGCGCTGGCGTTCGCGCCCGAATACCACGGCACCCGGCTCGGCGCGATGTTCGCGTCCGACCTCGGCCACTGGGACGTGCCGGACGCGACGCACGTCCTGCCGGAGGCGTGGGAGCTCGTCGAACGCGGCCTCGTCACGACCGACGACTTCCGCGCCTTCACGCACGACCACGCGCTCGCCCTCTGGGGCCCGCGCCTCTTCGCCGACACGGTGGTGGCAGAGACATGACCCATTCCTGGAACACCGCGAGCATCGAGTCGGGCGGCGAGCAGATCTACTACGAGGTGACCGGCGCCGCCGATGCGCCCACGGTCGTGCTGACGCACGGTGCGGGTGGATCGCACGCGGCGTGGTTTCAACAGGTTCCTGCGCTGGCAGACGCCGGGTACCGCGTCGTCACGTGGGACAGTCGCGGCTTTGGTTGCTCGACGTACGACACCGGAGTGCTCGGTTGCGACGCGGCGGTCGCCGATCTCGCGGCCGTCCTCGACGCGGTTGGTGTCGAACGCGCGCACGTCGTCGGTCAGTCGATGGGCGGCTGGTGGGTGACGGCATTCGCGCTGGCCCAGCCGACCCGCGTGCTGTCGCTCACCCTGTCGAACACCATCGGTGGACTGTGGACCGACGCGCTCTTCCAGCACTTCGCCTCGTTCGTCGCGGCCGCGCCCGATGCCGACGAGCGCCGGATGGGCGTGCACAGCGCGCTCGGTGTCTCATTCGTGACGCGCGATCCCGCCCGCGCGTTCCTCTACCAGCAGCTCAACACCTTTCACAGTCCGCCGCTCGCCGCGATCGCAGGCGCCCTCGGCAGTGCCCGGGTGGAACACGCCACGCTCGACGCGCTCGGGCTCCCGGTCCTCGTGATCACCGGTTCCGACGACGTGCTGTTCCCCGCTGCGCTGGTGCGCGCCAGCGCGTCGCAACTCAGCAACCCGACAATCGTCGAGATCGCCGACGCCGGCCACTCCCCCTACTTCGAACGGCCCGACGAGTACAACGCGGCGCTGCTCCAGCACCTCGCCGAGACCGGCTGACGTGTTACATGACGAGCGGTTTGCTGCTCACCTTGTAGACGAGGGTCGCGGTTGCGGCGAGGGTTCCGGACGCGGCGCGGACCTCGGCGTCGCAAAACACCACCGACCGGCCCCGCTGGGTGATCCAGCCCTCGCCGACGAGGTCCTCGCCGACGATCGGCGCGAGAAACCGCAGCTGGATGTCGATCGTGAACAGCTGCCGGGGTTCGTCGTAGCCCGATCCGACCGCGGGCACGACAACGGTGTCGATCATCGACGCGATCACTCCCCCGTGCACCACACCCGCGGGCTGGCGGAACTCGGGGCGATAGGGCAACCGCATGCGGGCATAGTCCTGGCGGATCTCCTCGACGATGATGCCGAGGAACTTCGGATACCAGACCGTGTCCCACGCACCGAACTGCGACCAGATCGCGGCGCGCGACGGGCTCAGCGGCGGGAACTGTTCCGAGCGCTCGGTCATTTCTTGACGAACGGCAGCGGCACGACCTCGGCGTCGAGTAGCTGACCGCGCACGTCGATCTGCAAGGCGTCGCCGGACGCGACGTCGGGCGGCACGAACGCGAGTGCGATGCCGTTTCCGAGCATCGGCGAGAAGTTGCCGCTCGTGACGACTCCCACGTCGACGCCGGCGCGCAACACCTGGGAACCGGCGCGGGGCGGACGGCGACCTTGCACGTTGAGCCCGCGCAGGCGGCGCACGATCCCCCGCTCCCGCTCCGCGGCGAGTGGCGCGCGGCCCCGGAAGTCGGCCTTGTCCCAGCCGACGACCCAACCCAGACCGGCCTGCAGGGGCGTGATACCTGCCCCGAGCTCGTGACCGTGCAGAGGCAGCCCGGCCTCGAGGCGGAGCGTGTCGCGCGCCCCCAGACCCGCGGGCTCGATGCCCGCCGCGCACACCGCGTCCCACAGCGCCGGTGCGTCGGCGGCGGCGACGTGTAGTTCGACGCCGTCCTCCCCGGTGTAACCCGTACCCGCGACCACCAGGTCGCCGATCCGCCGGACCTCGAACCGCGGCACCGCGGCCGCGTCGGCATTCACGGTCGCGAGCAACGCGCGCGCCTCCGGACCCTGCACGGCGAGCACGGCCCGCGTCGGGGTGATGTCGCCGAACTCGACCGGTTGTTCGGTGCGCGCGGCGCCCTCGTCGAACGCCGTGAGCATCTCGTCGGTGTTCGATGCGTTCGGCATCACGAAGAAGCGGTCGTCGTCGACCCACCACACGATGATGTCGTCGACGACGTGCGCATCGTCCGGATCGAGCAGGTGCGTGTACTGCGCACGCCTGCGCTCGATCTTGCGCAGGTCGTTCGTCAACAGCCACTGCAGGAGGTCGAACGCACCCGGCCCTTGGCACTCCACCGTTCCCAGGTGCGAGACGTCGAACACGACGGCGCGGGTGCGGCATGCCCGATGCTCTTCGAGCACGCTCGCGTATTGCAGCGGCATGTCCCACCCGCCGAACGGCGTCATGCGCGCGCCGAGCGCCCGGTGTTGCGCGTCGAGGGGACTGTGGCGCAAAGGTGGGTTGTTCACGCGCTCTCGGCCGCGGCGTCGGGCGCGACGGATCGCGGGCGGCGGCCGAGGTCGAGCGGCACGGGCGCCGGCGCGATCGTGAACGGGGAACCGTCGCCGGCGTCGGTGTCGATGAGCTGCGACGGCGGCTCGAGGCCGTATTTCACGAGCAAATTCAGGTAGTCACGCTGGTACAGCACGCGGATCGAGACGTCGGGATACAGCTCGACCAGCCGGCGCGCCTTGCGGTTCTTCTTGGTCACGAGCTTCTGGTTCAGCGTGGTGATCTCGATGTAGAGGTCGTACGCCGGAAGGTAGAAGTCGGGAGTAAAGGCCTGCACCGGCCGACCGTCGCGATCGCTCTCGAGCGTGAACGTGCGGGGCTCGTAGTCCCAGGCAATGCCGTAGAAGTCGAGGAGCTTCGCGAACTGGCGCTCGGAGTTGTGCGCGAACCGGACGACCTCGTGCGGGAGGACTTCGCTGTCGATGACGCGCTCCCGTCGTGTCAGCGCGCGGCCGCGCGCGTGGTGCCGTCGGTGTTGGTCGGAAATGCGAGCTGCACAGCTTCGGTGATCGTGTTCTGCAAGGGCTGCAGCTCGAGCACCATGCTCAGCACACCCTGACCACCGCGCAGCAGATCCATCACCTGCTCGTCGCTCTGTGCGAGCACGACGTTCGGTCCCTGCAGGACGATGCGCACCGACGCGAGGTCTTCGTCGAAACCGCGCAGCGACTCGACGGCTTTGCGCGCCGACTGCAACGAGATCCCGGCGTCGAGCATCTGCTTGATGACCTTCAACTCGACGAGATCGCGGTACGAGTAGAGGCGTTGCGTTCCACTGCCGTTCGCGTCCATGACCGACGGCCGCACGAGCTCGGTACGCGCCCAGTAGTCGAGCTGGCGATAGGTGATCCCGACGATCTTGCAGACCTGCGGACCGCGGTAGCCGGCCTCGGACATCGATGCTCCCTCGCAACTACTTCGTCTGCTTCTTCGTGGCCGCACGCCTGACCAGGTGACACGAGTGTAGTTACATCGGAGTAGAACCGTAAACCTGAAGCTTTTGGAGATGTCTATGGGTCGCTCGCGGTGCGCCGACCAGGGCCCTTGCCCGTCGCGGAGCGCCGCCACTTCTGTCGGCTCCGCTGCCGCTCCCGTGCCGTCGGCTTCCTGGATCCGTGGCCCCGAATTTCAACCGGCGGCGGACCGCCGATACTTACTGCGCGAAATCCTCGGGGGTGACGTTGTCGAGAAATTCGCGGAACTGCTCGACTTCGTGTTCCTCTTCGTCGGCTTCGAAGAGCACGCCCGCCTCGTCGAGGACGGCCTCGTCGGCGAAGATCGGGACCTCGGCGCCGAAACGCACGGCCAGCGCGATCGCGTCGGAGGGTCGGGACGAGATCCGTGACTTCGTTCCGTCACGGTCGAACTCGATCTCGGCGTAGAAGGTGCCATCGTGCAGCGCGGTGATCTCGACCCGGTCGAGCTTGACGGCCATGCCGTCGAGCACGGTCTTGAACAGGTCGTGCGTCATCGGCCGGGGCGTCTCCATGCCCTGCAGCGCGTACACGATCGCCGTCGCTTCCGGCGATCCGATGAAGATCGGGAGGAAGCGGGTGCCGTCGTCCTCGCGCAGGAGCACGATCGGTTGATTCGTCGGGACCTCGACGCGTACGCCGATGAGTGAAAGGCGAATCACGGCTCCTCCGCGGGCACGAAATTCACCCTACCACCGGGGTCCCGAACCGAATCCGGGCGTCGGTAGAGATCGACCACGTAGGCGTCGGGCCTCGTCACGAGCGTGTCGCGGTCGGCGGCCACGACATAGGGGACGTTGCGGTAGAGATCGCGCACGTGGAGTCCGTATCCCAGGACGTACTCCGACCCGAGCTCGAACCCGACATAGTCGACCTGCTGCGGAACAATGCGCCGCGAGGGCCGGTCGAGCAGGGCGCAGGTCGCGAGGCGCCGCGGGGCGCGCGCGGACAGCTGCGTCACGAGGTACGCGAGGGTCAACCCCGTGTCGACGATGTCTTCGACGAGCACGACGTCGCGGCCACCGATGTCGGAGCCGAGATCCTGGAGGATCTTGACCCGGCCCGAGTCGGGGGCGAACCGCGATATCGACATGAAGTCGATGTCGACCCTGACGTCGGGGATGGCACGGGCGAGATCGGCGAGGAAGATCAAGGCGCCCTTGAGCACGCCGACGAGCAGCACGCCGTCCGGATGGTCCCGGGCGATGTCGCGGCCGAGGCGGCGGACGTGGTGTTCGATCGCGGCCCGATCGAGCAGAACCGACGCCGTCACCTCGGTCCGATCGCGAGCATCAGTTGTTGAACGTGCGCCGAACGGTCTGGCGCAACACGGCGGTGCGGAGCCGGCGGCCGAGACCGGCGAGCTCGCCGAGCGTCTCGGAAGTGCGCGCCTGCGCTTCCGGGTTTCGCTGGCGCCGGTACGGCAGCAGCACCTGTTCGAACAGGCTCGCTTCGCGTTCGGCGAACGCGCGGTACATACGCAGATGGCGGGGCTCGATGCCGTGCCGCATGAACGCGGCACACACCCGCGCGATCGCGAGCGCGTCGTCGTCGAACAGCACCCGGTCGCCGATCGACTGGCTGGGCAGCACGAGGCCGTATTCCTCGAGCCGGGCGAGGTCTTCGTCCGTCATGTTCGCAGCGCGGGCGAGCTCGGCCCGGGTGAGGCTGACGCCGCTCTCGGCGGAGTTGAGATCTTCGGGCCCGTCGTCGTCGCGTACCTGCGCGGATGCCGACTGGGCCTCGGCGGTCTGGGCGGCGCGCCGCGTCTCTTCGAAGAGTGCATCGACGGTGGCCGGGTCGGGCGCCCGGTCGCCGCCGGAAGCTTCGCCCGCGGTGTTCACAGTGAATCCCCCGTCGCGGTCGACCTCGTCGAGCCGCTCCTTGATGACCTTGAGCGGCAGGAAGTGCTCGCGCTGTTGGCGCAGGATGAAGCGCAGCCGTTCGACGTCGGCGGCGTAGAACTTGCGGTAGCCGGACGGCGTTCGTTCCGGGTCGACGAGACCCTGGCTCTCGAGGAAGCGGATCTTCGAGATCGTGATGTCGGGGAACTCGTCGCGCAGCTGGTTGAGCACGTCGCCGATCGAGGAGTGCGTGCGTTTGGCCATCCTCAGGCTTCCCGTTCTCCGCGGTCGCCGCCGATGACGAAGCTCAGGCGGTAGCGCCCGATCTGTACCTCGTCGCCGTACTGGAGAGTGGCTTCGTCGACCCGGGCGCGGTTGACGTAGGTGCCGTTCAGCGACCCGACGTCGCGGAGGACGTAGCCGTCACCGTCGTGCTCGACCACCACGTGGCGCCGAGAGACGGTGATGTCGTCGAGGAAGATGTCGGAGTCCGGGTGGCGCCCGATCGCGGTCGACGGCTTCTCGAGGCGATACGACGAGCCGGCGTTCGGACCGTGACGGACCACCAGCATCCCGACCCCGGGCGCCAGGCCGTCGAGGTAGTTCTCGAGCTCGTCCTCCTCCGTCGCGGCCTCGACCGCCGACAAGGTGAGGGTGGTGTCCTCGTTGTCACCCAGCGGAGCACCGCACGACGAGCAGAAGCGCGCGTCCTCCGGATTCTGATGACCACACCGGGCGCAGAGCACGTTGCCAGGCTATCGGCGCAGGTAAGTGCCCACAACGCCGCGCTGGACGTCAACCACAGGGTGAACGTCGAGACTTGGCGACGCTCGACTGAAGGTCAACTCTCCGTGAGCGCCCGGTACGCAGCCGCATCGAGCAGGGCGTCGACCCCACTCGTGTCGCCGACCTGCATCTCGAACATCCAACCCTCGCCGTAGGGATCCTGGTTGACGAGCTCCGGCTGTTCCGTCAGGGCGTCGTTCACCGCCGAGACGACGCCGCTCAGCGGCACGTAGACGTCGGAGACCGACTTCGTCGACTCGATCTCGCTGACGCTCGCGCCGGCGACGGCGTCGAGACCGACGTCGGGCAGCTGGACGAACACGACGTCACCCAGGCTGTCCTGCGCGAAATCGGTGATGCCGACACGCGCGACGGTGCCGGTCAGGCGCACCCATTCGTGCTCGGCGGTGTAGCGAAGTTCCTCGGGAATGTTCATGGCCCGGAGCGTACCTACCGCGTGAGCTCGGCAACCTGACCGGCGTAGATCGCGACCAGGCGCCGCGCCTCGACCTCGCTCGGGCCCTCGGCCCAGATGTGGGTGATCGCGAGCTCGGGGTCGGGCAGTACGAGGGCCCAGCCCTCCGGGTACACGATCTTCACGCCGTCGACGAGCATCGTGGGGAAATCCTTCGCGCGTTCCATGACGCCGCGCATCACCGTGCCCTTGCGCTCCCAGGGCGTCGGCACGACGTCGTGCGCGACGTAGGTGTCGGGGACCTCGGCCACGATCGACGACAAGGCGCGTCCGCTCGACGCGAGGAGGTCGAGCAGGTGCACGAGTGTGGCCACCGCGTCGTATGCCGGCAGGAACGTGGGCCAGATGAATCCACCCTCCTGCGATGCCGCGAAGTCGACGTCGCCGCTCCCCGCGACCTCCATGAGATGCGACGCCGAGAGCTTGGTCCAGATGATCGGCGAGCCGTTCTGCTGGCCGAGACGCTCGGCCTCGCGACTCACCGAGACCGGCAGCGCGAGCCGCGCGCCCGGCCGTTCCTCGCAGACGAGCTTCACGAGTGCGAGCAGGGCGTGTTCGGGGGAGAGCGGCACGCCCTGGTCGTCGATGATCGTCGCCGTCTCGCCGTCGGGATCGAAGACGTACCCGAGGTCGGAACCCGAGGTCCGCACCAGGTCACCGATCGCCTTGACGCGCGTCTCGTGATCGTCGCTGGTCCCCATGGCGCCGCTCGTCGCCGCGAACGGGTTGACCGCGAGCACGCTTGCGCCCAGCTTGGCCAGCACGTTCGGCATCAGGATCGACGTCGCGCCGTAGGAGTAGTCGAGCACGACCTTGAAGCTGCGCTGGCGTAGCCGCTGCGGCTGCACGCTCGCTTCGAGCGCAGCCGTATAGAACTCGATCGCTCTCGGGGGGAAGACGATGTCGCCGATGTCGCCCGCGAACGCACGCCGGAAGTCCTCGCGGTACAGGAGGCGCTCGATTTTGCGCTGCGCACCCTCGTCGATATCGGCCCCGTACTCGTCCATGAAGCGGATCTCGACGCTGTCGGCGTCGCCCGAGGCGAGCCGCACGCTGATGCCGCCCTGCGCCTGTTGGGTCCGGACCTGGAAGCGCGTGAGCGGGACCGTCGACAGCTCGAGGTCCATCACGTGCACACCGCTCAGATTGAGACCCGCGATCAACGCGCGCTTGAGAGCGCGGGCCGAGCGGCTCGTGTCGCGGCTCGTGCAGACGACGGAGCCCTTCTTGAGCGCGGTTCCGTAGGCCATCGCCAACCGGACCGCGACCTCCGACGTGATGTCGACGTTCGCGAGCCCGCGTACCCCGCGCCGACCGAAGAGGGTGCGCGCGCCCTTGCTCTCCCAGACGATCGAAGACGTGACGAGCGCGCCGGGCTCGACCATCTTGAACGGGTAGACCTTCACGGACGGGTTGATGATCGCGTGCGCGCCGATGAAGCACTCGTCGCCGATCACGACGTTCTCCTCGACGCGCGCACCGTCGCGGATGTCACTCGCCCGTCCGACGACCGCGCCCCGCAGGCGCGCGGACGGACCGATGTAGACATGGTCGTGGATGACGCACCGCTCGAGCTCGGCGTCGGCCTTGACGACGACGTCGGTGCCGAGCACGGTGTAGGGCCGGAGCACCGCCCCCGCCTCCACGCGCGAGTTGTCGCCGATCAGCACCGGTCCGTGGACCTCGGCGTCCGGCGAGAGGTCGGCGCCCTCCCCGAGCCACACGCCCTCACGCACCTCGAAGCCCGGCAGGTCGAGTTGCATTCGGCCGTCGAGGATGTCCTCGTGGGCGCGCCGGTACGCCTCGAGCGTGCCGACGTCCTCCCAGTAGCCGTCGATCACGTGCCCGAACATCCTCTTGCCGGCTTCCAACACGGCCGGGAACACGTCACTCGAGAAGTCGACGACCTCGCCCTCCGGGATGTAGTCGAAGATCTCGGGCTCGAGCACGTAGATGTTCGTGTTGATCGTGTCGGAGAACACTTCGCCCCACGTGGGCTTCTCGAGGAACCGTTCGATCGTGCCGTCCTCGCGGGTGATGACGATGCCGAACTCGACGGGGTTCTCGACCCGCTTCAACGCGATCGACGCGAACGCGTCGGCAGCGCGATGCGCCTTCATGACCGAACCGAGATCGACGTCGGTCAACGCGTCACCTGCGACCACCAGGAACGTCTCGTCGAGCGCGTCCATGGCGTTGCGCACCGAGCCCGCCGTACCCAGCGGCGACTCCTCGGTGGCGTACTGCATGCGGACACCGAACTCCGACCCGTCACCGAAGTAGTTGCGGATGTGGTTCGCCAGGAACGCGACGGTGACGACGATGTCGTCGAAGCCGTGCTTCGCGAGCAGGCGGACGATGTGCTCCATCATCGGCGCGTTCGCGATCGGCATCATCGGCTTGGGCTGGTTACTCGTCAGCGGGCGCAGTCGCGTCCCCTCGCCGCCCGCCAGGATGACAGCCTTCATGAACCAACCTCCGCGGCACTGTGTGCCATTCGTCCTTCCCGCAGCGCGAGGCGCGCCGCGGGTACGTACTTTGCCGCCGCGAAGTACCCGAGAATTATCCCGCCTATCGCAAATCCCCAACCGGTGAAGTTGAAGAACGTCCGCACCGAGTCGGCCGCGTCGGCGATGAGGAACATCGGCAACGCGAACATGAGCGCGAGCGTGCCGGCTTTGCCCGCCCACACGACATCGATACGGCGCGCGCCCGCGAGTCCGAGACCGACCGTCGCGACCGCGATCAGCACTTCGCGCGCGAGCACGATCCACAGAATCACGTTCACGCCCACGGGAAGTCCCTGACTCAGGAGTCCGACCGCGGCGGCGACGAGGAGCACGCGATCGGCGGTGGGATCGAGCACCTTGCCGAGCTCACTTCCCTGGTCGAAGTGCCGTGCGATCCAACCGTCGACCCAGTCGGTGGCCCCGAGTACGGCGAGCAGGATCGCCGCCCCGCGGCGGGCGGGGTGCGGCTCCCACAGCATCCAGAGGAACACCGGGACGCACAACAACCGGGCCGCCGAGATGAGATTCGGAATCGTGAGCACCCGGGATCGAGCTGGACCCATCGTGGCCCAGCGTACGGTCTGTCGGCGAGAGCGTGACTAAAGACCCGCGCTTCCGCCCTCGGCTCGCGGATCGGAGCCACAGAGGTAGCCCGGCCCGAGGCACTGGATGGCGTGCGCGATGCCCGGGCCGTGGCGATAGCCGCGGACGACGTCGATCTCGTGCCCCCGGCGCCGAAGATCGTCGATCCAGGCCGGATCGAAGTGGTCCTCCATCGAGACGCGCCCGGTGCCCGGATCGATCGTGAAGCGCGGCGCGCTGATGGCGCGCTGCGGGTCGTCACCGTCGACGACCATGCGGACGATCAACTGCGTGTGCGTCTGCGCTTGCCCGTGTCCACCCTCGCTCCCGAACACGAGCCACGGCCGGCCGTCGCGCATCGACATCGCCGGGATCAACGTGTGCAGCGGCATCTTCTCCGGGCCGAGCCCGTTCGGGTGCGCGTCGTCGAGCACGAACGCCGACCCGCGGTTGTGCAGATTGATCCCCCATTCCCCGACCCGGAGCCCGGAGCCCGCGCCGCTGAAGTTGGACTGGATGAGGCTGACGAGCATGCCGTCGCGGTCGGCCGCGCAGGTATAGATCGTGCCGCCATCGGGCTCGCGCCGCGGCCGGGCGGCCACCGCCCGCTGCGGATCGATCGCCGCGCGGCGCGCCGCGATCCAGTCGTCGCCGAGCAGTCGCTCCGGCGCGGTCGTCATCGCGTCGGGATCTCCGAGATGCTCTCGGCGGTCGGCCAGGGCGAGCTTGACGGCTTCGATCAACAGGTGCTCGCGCTCGGGCCCGTCGGCGGCGCCGAGGTCGAGACCGTCGACGATGCGCAGCGCTTCGAGCGCGGTGACGCCCTGGGTCGGCGGCGGCATCTCCAATACCTCGACGTCGCGAACGGTCGCGCGCAGCGGATCGACCCAGGCGCCCGCGTGCGCGGCGATGTCGGCGGTCGTCATGCATCCGCCCGCGAGCTGCAGACGCGCGGCGATCGCCTCCCCGATCGGGCCCCGGTAGTACGCCTCGGGGCCGTCGGCGGCGAGGGCTCGGATCGTACGGGCGAGCTCGGGCTGGCGCACCCAGTCGCCGGGCGCGACGTCGCCGTAGTACTCGTGGAAGTCGGGCAGGTCGAAGTGGTCGTAGAGGAACGCGCTCCGGGTGAAGAACCAGGCGCCACGCTTGGTGAGCGGGAAGCCCGCTTCGGCGTAGTGCAGCGCGCGCTGTGCGAGCTCGCCGAACGACTTCGTCGCGAACTTCTCGATGAGCGTGAACCACGCCTCGACCGCGCCGGGCACGGTCACCGGATGCGGACCGAAGGTGGGCATCTCGGCTTGGCCCGACTGATCGCGGACGAATTTCGATGTCGCGCCCGACGGTGCCCGACCGACACCCCGGTACGCGTGCAGATCGCCGGGTTCGCCGTTCCACACCATGGCGAGCAGGTCGCCGCCGAAGCCGCACATGTACGGAGTCACGACCGCGAGCACGAAGTTCGCGGCGAACGCGGCGTCGATCGCGTTGCCGCCCTCGGCCAGCATGGCGGCACCGGCCGCGGAGGCCAGATAGTGCGGGGTGCACACCACGCCGTTCGGATATGCCCGGGACTCTTGCAGCCATACGCTCACGCCGGCCGACGTTACCCATGAGCTGCGTCCAACGTCGCCCGCGCGGCGGCCGGGAAGGCGCGAAGGCGCGAAGGCGGGATAGCTAGTGTCGCCGCATGGAGTTCAACCTCGCCGACCTGTTCGAAGCCGTCGCCGACGCCGTACCCGACCGGACCGCGATCGTCGCCGGTGATCGCCGTCTGACCTACCGGGAGCTCGACGAGCGCGCGAACCGGGTCGCGAACTACCTGCGCGACGTCGGCGTCCTGCCCGGTCAACACGTCGGCATCTACGCGTTCAACCGCGCCGAGTGGGTCGAATCGATGCTCGGGTGCTTCAAGGCGCGGACCGTACCGATCAACGTGAATTACCGCTACGTCGTGGAAGAGCTCCGCTACCTGTTCGAGAACGCCGACCTCGTCGCGCTGATCTTCGAAGCGGAGTTCGGCCCGCACGTCGCGAGCGTCCTGCCGGGTGTGCCGAAACTGAAGCACCTCGTCCAGCTCGACGACGGCACCGGCACCGTGACCGAGGGACTCGACGCCGTCGAATACGAGCGTGCCCTTGCGGTCGCGAACCCGACCCGGGACGCGCTCGTTCCCCGCTCCCCCGACGATCTCTACGTGCTCTACACGGGCGGAACGACCGGGATGCCGAAGGGCGTGATGTGGCGCGCCGAGGACATCTTCTTCGCGGCGATGGGCGGCGGGAACTACGGCGGACCCGGCATCGAACACCCGGAGGACATCGCGAAGAACATCAGCGCGACTCCAGGCGTGAGCTTCGCGCTCGCGCCGTTGATGCACGGCAATGCGCAGTGGTCGACCTTCGTCGCATTGTTCGGTGGCAACGGCGTCGTGTTGAACGCGAGCCGGAAGTTCGACGCGGACGAGATCTGGGACCTGGTCGAGCAGGAAGGCGTGAACGTCATCTCGCTCGTCGGCGACGCGATGGCGCGCCCACTCGTCGACGCGCTCGCGCACCGGGCTGCGCCGCCCTCGCTGTTCGCGCTCGTGTCGGGCGGAGCGATCCTCTCCCCCGCCATCAAGCAGGAGCTGAATGACCGGGCACCGAATGTCTCGGTGATCGACGCGTTCGGCGCGTCGGAGACGGGCGCGAACGGCGCCGTCGACGTCACCGAGAAGGGCCCACGCTTCGTGATGAACGAGTGGACCACGGTCATCACCGAAGCGGGCGACATCGCGCCGGTGGGCGAGGTCGGCCTGCTCGCGCGTCGAGGGCACGTGCCGCTCGGCTACTACAAGGATCCGGTGAAGACCGCGGCGACCTTCACGGAACTGCACGGTGTGCGCTGGGCGATTCCCGGCGACCGGGCGGTGATCGAAGAGGACGGCAAGATCAACGTGCTCGGCCGCGGCTCACAGTGCATCAACACCGGCGGCGAGAAGGTCTTCCCCGAAGAGGTCGAGGCCGTGCTCAAAGCGCATCCCGACGTCTTCGACGCGATCGTGGTCGGTGTGCCCGACGAACGCTGGGGCGAGTCGGTCGCGGCCGTGATCGCACCGCGCGCCGGACACGGCGTGACGCTCGACGCCATGACCGAGCACTGCCGCAACTCGCTCGCCGGCTACAAGGTGCCGCGCAAGATCGTGGTCGTCGACGCGGTCGAACGCACACCGGCCGGCAAGCCGAATTATCGGTGGGCCAAGGAGACGGCGGTCACGGCGCCGTAGCACCGAGCCCGCGGCACCGCCCGCGCGGTGCACGGTTGGCTAGAGCGGTTCGCCGCCGAGATAGCTCGCGACGACCTGCGTGTGCGCGTCGGCAGCCGCGCCCGACCACGCGATCACTCCCTGGCGCAGGACTATCGCGTCGTCGGCGAGGGCGAGCGCCCGCTCGACGTACTGCTCGACGAGAACCACCGTCACGCCCGCATCCTTCGCGCGCGTCAGGCTGTCGAACACCACGTCGACCATCTTCGGCGCGAGGCCGAGCGACATCTCGTCGGCAACGAGCAGCTTGGGCGGCGCGGCGAGCACACGCGCCAGCGAGAGCATCTGTTGCTCGCCCCCGGACAACGTGCCGGCGGCCTGCTTGCGTCGTTGCCCGAGCACGGGAAAGAGCTCGACCGCCCGTTCGAGCGCGTCCTGCCGGTCGCCGCGCGGCACTGCATACCGGAGCATCGCCCGGAGATTGTCGGCGACCGTGAGGTGGGGATAGATCCCGCGACCCTCGGGGACGTAGGCGATCCCGGCCCGGCTGACGCGATGCGCCGGCCGGCGCGTGATGTCGACGCCGTCGAACGAGACCCGGCCGCCACTCGGGCGGACGACGCCCACGAGCGCGGCCGCGAGTGAGCTCTTGCCCGAACCATTGGCGCCGAGCACCGCCACCGCCCGGCCCGGCGCAAGAGTGAAGGAGACGCCGGAAACGGCCTTCGCCTCGCCGTACGAGACGGACAGCGCATCGACGACAAGGAGCGGTCGACTCGGAGGACGGGTGTCGGTCACATGCCCGTCCCGAGGTACGCGGCCTGGACCGCGGCGTCGGCCCGGATGGCCGCGGCCGGACCGCGCGCGATCACTTCGCCGAAATCGAGCACCGTCACGTCGTCGGCCAGACCCAGCACCATGCCGACGTTGTGCTCCACGAGGACGAGGGCCACGCCCTCTTCGTCGCGCAAACGGGCGAGCACGTCGGCGAGCTCGTGGGTCTCACGGGCATCGAGGCCCGACGACGGCTCGTCGAGCAGCAGCACGCGCGGCTGCGATGCCAACGCGCGTGCGACCTCGACGAGGCGGCCGGTTCCGAGCCCGATCGCGCTCGCCGACACCGACGCGACCGCCGTCAGCCCGAGGAGCTCGAGCACCCGGTCGACCGTCTCGTCCTCGCCCGGAGCGGGACGGTTACCGAGGCCGACGAGGTCGAGCGGCAACGCTCGAGCGAGATCGAACAGCGTGCGGCGGCGCTTGGCGCGATACGCGACGACGAGGTGCTGGCGAACGGTCAGTTCTCCGAACAACTCCAACCGCTGGAAGGTACGGGCGACGCCGAGCCGGGCCCGCACCTGCGGCGACGTGCGCGTGACGTCGTCTCCGTCGATCCGGACCGTGCCGGTGCGTGGTCGGATGAGGCCGGACAGCACTCCGAAGAACGTGCTCTTGCCGGCGCCGTTCGGTCCGATGAGCCCGACGATCGTGGCGGGGGGAACCGTCAACGGCACCCGGTCGAGGGCGACGAGGCCACCGAACCGGACGGTGACGTCGGTGGCCTCCAGCAACGGGCGATCCGCAGCGGTCGAGCGATCGGTCATGCCGCGGCGATCGGTTCGGCGACCCGATCCGCCGGCTCGGCGTTGCGCCGGGCACGCCGTATCCGCCGTTCGTGGCGGCGGGTGGTCGCGCGGTGGAGGATGCCGCGCGGATCGCGTGCGAGCGCGATCGCGCCGAGGCCGAAGAACAGCGTCGGCAGATTGAGCCAGCGGCCCGAGAGGTGATCAGTGACGAGCTGCGGGATGATCGTGAACGAGAGCCCGGCGAGCAGCGCGCCCGTGATCGAGCGGATCCCCCACGTCACGACGACCGCGAGCCACACCGCGCCGAGCAGCGCGTCGAACTGGTTCATGTTGGCCGCGCCCGCGTAGCTCGCGTAAAGCCCGCCGCCGATCCCGGCGATGAACGCGCTGAGCCCGAACGCGACGAACTTCGACCACACGATGTTGACACCGAGGGTGGCGGTCGCGGTCTCGCTCGAACGCATCGCAGCGAGGTTGAGGCCCGTCGTCGAGCGCTCGAGGTTGCGCACCAGGAGCGCGACGAGCACGAACAGGACGACGAGCAGGTAGTAGAACGCGCGGTCGCCGGCCAGACCGCCCGGGCGCGGCACGGCGACGCCCTGACCGAAGTTGCTGATCCGCGGTGTCTGGAAATACGTGTTCTGGACGAGCTGCGCGAACGCGAGGGTGGCGAGTGCGAGGTAGAGGCTGCCGAGCCGCAGGCTGGGCAGTGCGGCGATCATCCCGATCGGCACGACGATGAGCGCACCCAGCAGGATCGCCAGCAGCACCGGCACGTTGTGGTTCGTCGCGAATTGCGCGGCGAGGGCGGCTGCGATTCCGGCAAAGGTGATCTGGCAGAGCGAGATCATCCCGCCGTCGCCGGTGACGACCACGTACGAGAGGAACGCGGTCGCGAGCGCGAGGCCGCTCGCAACGATCGCGAGCCACAGCCCGTTCAGGAACTCGGGCGCTACGAGAACACCGACGAGGCACACCGCGATGGGCAGGAGCCGCCGCCACCATCGCTGGTCGCGCCCGACCACGACCTCCCGCACGGGCTCGGCCATCGAACGCGTGTCGATCGCGAAACGCTCCTCCTGCAGACCGTTGTACACGAGCAGTAACACGAGCATCACGATGAACGGGATGCTCGGGCGTATCCCCAAGATGATCGGGTTCGTCGGGCTCGCGAAGTGTTCGAGGAAATGCTGGAACTGCTGGCTCGCGGACAGCTCCTGTAGCAGCCCGATCGCCATCGAGCCCGCGAACGCGAGCGTGAGGCTGTGCATGCGCGCGACGACCATCGCCGCGAACGAGCCGAGCAGGAGGAACGTGAACTGCAGGATCGTGAATCCCCGCAACGCGCCGAGGAGCACTCCCGCGGCGCCGGCGAGCGTGGTCCCGATCATCCACGACACCGCGGTCACGAAGCTCGTGTTCACCCCGCTCGCGCCGGCCATCGACTGGGAATCGACCGCCGCGCGCACCGAAAGGCCGTACGGAGTCGCGCGCATGAGCACGGTCAGCAGTACCGCGATGAGCGCCGCCGCCATGACGACAGCCACCTGATTCGAGTCGACGTGCACACCGAAGATCGTGTACTCGTGCGCGGGCGACCAGAGCATGCTCGGCTGCAGGACGGCGTCGATGTGCGGGTAGAGGATGGGCGCGAGCGCGGGCAGTGCGACCGAGAGCCCGATCGTCGACACGAGGCGCACGGACGACGGCGACTCGGTGAGGCGCCGGAAGAGCACTGCCCAGAGGAACAGGCCGAGCAGTGGCGAGAACACGAAGATCGTCAGCACGCCCGCGAGATGCGCGTTCCAGCCCCAGTTGACGGTCGCCTGGTAGAAGGTCACCGCCACGAAGAACGCGACCGCGCCGTGGGCGAAGTTGAAGATGCGCGACGTCGTGTAGGTGAGGACGAGCCCCAGAGTCGCGATCGCGTAGACGCTGCCGACGACGATGCCCGCGACGAAGTACGTCGTCACACCGTCACGCTCGCCCGATCACGGGTCTCCGGCACATGTCGTACGTGGTCAGGTCAGAAATGGATCGGCTTGCCGCACTGTTCCTTGCCGCCGTACTGCGGGACGAACTGCTTGTTGACGACCTTCACGTAGTACACGCATGCGAACTCGTTGCCGAACCCCTTCTCCAGGTCGACCGGGTCGAACGCACCACCGCCCGTGTACGCGTGCTCGAGTCGTAGGTTTGCGATGAACGCCTTGCGGGTGGGGCACGATACGCCCGCGTCCTCGATGCCCTGCAGTGTGATCTCGCCGGACAGCCAGCCGATGTAGCTCACCTGGTTGCGTACCGCGTCCTTCGGCATCGCGCGGTCGAACGCCGGGAACGCGGGTGGGTTCGACTCGAACGGCTTGAACTCGAGCCCGAACGACGCGCCCTCCATACCCGGCAGCGTGAGCACGCGTGAGTCGTAGCCGCCGGGGAACTGCAACATCTTCAGCTTGACTCCGTCCTTGCCGAGCTGGGCCGAGAGGTTCGTGTTCGGGATGAAGTCCATTCCGGTGAGCACACCGTCCGCGCCGGAATCCTTGATGCGCTGCGCCTCCGCGGTGAAGTCGGAAGTACCGGCGGGGACGTTCTCGTTGTCGTACACCACCTCGAGGCCGCCGACGGCCTTGAACGACTGCTTGGCGCGGGTGAGGTAGTCGACGCTCTGGGCGTTGCCGCCGCCGACGAGCGCGATCTTGCTGACGCCGGCGCCCTTCATGATGTTCCCGTTGCGGTCGTTGTACACGTGTCCCGGATCGGCCGCGGTCGGCAGCCGGAACGTGAACATGTTGGTATCGATGCTCCAGGCGGGAACGCCCACGTGCCATCCCGTCACCGGAACCCCGTGCTGCTCGAGATAGGTGGCGCCACCGCCCGACGCACTGGTCACTTCGATGACCATCCAGACCTTGGCGTTCTCGACGAGGTCGCGGACCTGTTGCAGGTTCTTCGTCTGGTCGGCGGCGTCGTCGCGCACGACGAGCGTGATCTTGCGCGCGCCGGCTTCCTTCGTCGAGTTCGCCTTGTCGATGCGCGCTTTGATGCCGTTCACCGCGTCGGAGAACGAGACGGCCTGCGGGCCGGTGAGGGGCGCGACCACACCGACCTTGATCTCCGAAGCCGTCATGCCCGGATCGAGGACACACGGATTGGGCGCGTCGATGTGCGTCAGATTCGCGAACGGCCCGCCGGCCGTGGTGCTCCCCGGGCTCGCCGGCTGCGATGGCGACGACTTGCTGCTGTTGCTGCATGCACCCGCGAGCAACACGATGCCGGCCACGGCCGCGATCAACCGAAATCGGTGCACGATCGACTCCCCCTCGTTGGCACACCCTGGATGCGAGCACACGCTCGATATGTCGGGGCGTATGTTCGCACACCGGCGTGCGCTACGGAGGCACTCCCGCCCGGCGGGCTGCCCGGTCTACCGCTACGACAGCCGCAACATGCCGTACGCGCGATCAGGATGGAGCCGCACGATGACGCGGCGGTCGCTCACCATCGCGGCGCGGAAAGCATCCCAGTCGTCGTGCTCGCCGACCGCGGCGCGGTAGTACTCGACCAACTCGTCGACGGTCGCGTCGTCGGGTGCGCCCGCCACCGGCGACAGCTCGGCCCGGGCCTCCAGCACCACGTAGCCGTAGAAATCGGGCTGGCTCACGTGGAGCGCGGCCCACGGCTCCCGGACGAGGTTCTTGTATTTGGCCCGGTCCGCGGTGATCGAGATCCGGACGATCCCGTTGACGTCGACGTTGTGCAGGACGTTCGAAAGCTGCGGCCGGCCGTTACGCCGAATGGTCGTGAGCACCGAATGGGTGTTCACCCGTGCGAAATCGATTGCATCGTTGAGTTCCATGGCTCCCTGAACCGAATCGATCGAAGACTTCTTCCGTATCCCGGTTCCGACGCCTACCGCAGGGCTTCTGCGAACCGTTCCCGGTCCGCTTCCCACCAGCGCCGACGCCGTTCGAACCGCTCCGCGCCGCCCAGCTCGTTCCACATCTTCACGAAGTTCGGGTCCCCCGCCTCGACCCGGCGGCGGACGAACGCGCCGCCGCTCGCGATCGAGTCGTCGAGCATCGTCAGGAGTTGGTCACGCGCCGGCCGGTCGAGACCGTAGACGTCGGTAACGAGTCGTAGGCGCGCCGGACGATCGGCGGGATGCCATCCGAGCTGCTCCGCGCCGAGATCGTCGCTGATCGGCACGCACATCCGCGCCATGGCGGCGAGGTCGAATCCGGGCCGGCCGGGTGCGGCGAAGTCGAAATCGACGAGGCCGACGGCGACGCCGGAACGGAACACGACGTTCTCGAGACACACGTCGTTGTGACAGATGATCGGTCCGCCGAGCGGGTCGGCCATCTCGGTGTTCCACCTGGTCTCGGACGGGTCGAGGCCGGACGAGCCAACGCCGGACCAGTCGAGGCGAGTCGAGGCGGCACCGGAGGGGTCGACCCGGCGGGCCGCGTCGTGGAACCGGCGCATGAGGTCGGCAATCGACGCCAGCGCGGTGTCGGCCTGCGACCACGCCGGGTACGGCGGAATCGGCACGTCGCCCGCGATGAACTCGAGCCGTTCGCGACCGTCGGTGCCGATACCGAGCGGGCGCGACGCGCCGTCGAATCCGGCAGCCCGAAGCCGCGTGAGGAACCCGTGAATGGAGCTCGAGTGCGGGTTCGAGGGACGGAGGACCACGTCGCCGACGCGCGTCACCTTCCCCGCGTTCGCGACTCCGCCCGGGAGCTGCTCCTCATCGGTCATTCCCCTGTTGTCCCGTCGAGCAGCTCTCGGGTCGCGTCCGCGTGACCGGAATGGCGGGCGGTCTCGTTGATCAGGTGCAGGAGCACCCACCGCAGGTCGAGGTCGTCACGGCCGCGACACCGCTCGTCCAGCGACGGCATCGACCTGACGACCGCGTCGGTTGCCGCGCCCCGCGCCCGGTACGCGTCGACGGCCCGGGCGACCGTGAGCTCCGGTCCGGGCCGATACTCGTCCTCGCTCTGGTCAACCGCGCCGCCGAGCAGTGCGCCGTCGATCCAACGCGATTCGACATGCGTGAGGTGATTCATGATCCCGATCAGGGAGATCAGGGCACCGTCGGGCGTCCAGCGCGCCTGCTCGTCGCTCACGCCGTCGATCTTGCGCACGACCACGCCCCGCAGGAATCGGAGCCAACGTAGGAACAGCTCACGTTCGTCCGGGTCACCTACCGGAAAGTCGATCTCCTCGTCGGTCGGCATCGCGTCGACTAAATCTCGTATTGCGCGGCGGTTCGGCCCGCGAGGATCGGCCGGATGCATTCGGTGATGACGCGCCGGTGTTCGGGATCATCGCGGTAGACGATGTAGTCGTCGACCGTTGCGAAGTCGGCGGTGACGGCGAAGGTCGCGTTGCCTTCGCCGAGCCCGAGATCGCGTCCGATCACGTAGGCCTGCAGCTGCGAAAGGCGCGCCGGGAGCGCCGAAAGGCCGTCCTCGACGGCTTGGATCTGCGCATCGGTGGCGGTGTCTGCGAACGTCAACAACACGATGTGGCGAATCACATGGCACCTCTCACAACAGACCTCCGTATACGCCGCCGTCGACCTGGATCGCGGTTCCGGTCATGTAACGCGCGTGCTCCGAGCAGACGAACGCGCCGACCCGTCCGAAGTCCCCGGGGTCGCCGATGAATCCCGTTGGAACGCCGCCGGCCGGGTCGGCGCCGGAACCGTGCAGCGCGGCAATCCGTTCGGTCGCGTGCAGGCCCGGCAACAGGGAGTTCACGGTGACACCGTCGTGCGCGACCTCACGGGAGAGCGTGCGGAGGAACCCCGTGAGCCCGGCGCGGGCCGTGTTGGAGAGGATGAGATTCGGGATCGGTTGGCGCACCGCGATCGAGGTGATCGCGACGACGCGGCCCCAGCCTCGCTCCTGCATCTCGGGCACGCCCTCGTAACACATCGCGATGCCGCCGTGACAGTTGAGCTCGAACGCCTCGAGGTACTGCTCGACGGTCGTGTGCGCGAAGTCGCCCGGCGGTGGACCGCCCGCATTCAGCACCAGGATGTCGATGCCGCCCAACGCGGCGCGCGCGTCGCGTACGAATCCGGCCGCGCCGTCGACGTTGGCAACGTCCGCCACGATCGGCACGGCGTCGTGACCGATCTCGGCCGCGGCCGCATCGATCGTGTCGCGCCGGCGGCCGCAAACCGCGACGTGCACACCCTCGGCCGCGAGCGCCCGCGCGACCCCGAACCCCAGGCCCTTCGACGAGGCGGCGACGGCTGCCCGCCGTCCTGCAATTCCGAGATCCACGTACGACCTCCTGAGGTCGGCGCCCACTCATCGAATTGGTGGGGAAGGCGTCAGTGAATGGGACCCGCAGTGTCGCGCAGCGACTGGGCGCGTCGCCCGGTGCGGAGCGCGATCACCTCGGCGCAGATCGCGACCGCGGTTTCCTCGGGGGTACGGGCGCCGATGTCGAGCCCGATGGGTGACATGACGCGTGCGATCTCCTCTTCGGTCAGCCCCGCGTCGCGCAGACGCTCCCGGCGCGCCTCGTGCGTTCGCCGCGACCCCATGGCGCCGAGGTACCCCACGCCGGTCTTGACCGCGCCCGCGATCGCGGGGACGTCGAACTTGTGGTCGTGCGTCAGCACGCAGATCGCGTCGCGCGGCCCGAGCTCGTCGCCCACCTTGGCGAGGTAGCGGTCGGGCCAGTCGTTGATCACTTCGTCGGCCATCGGGAAGCGCAACACGGTCGCGAAGACGGCCCGGGCGTCGCACACGGTCACGTGGTAACCGAGCACCTTGGCGACCTTCGCGAGCGCGGCGGTGAAGTCGACCGCGCCGAAGATGATCATGCGCGGCGGCAACGCGAACGACTCGATGAAGACGCTGACGTCGCGTTCGCGCGCCTCGCCGTGCGCGCCGTAGTGCCGAGTCGACGTCAGGCCCGCTTCGAGCTCGCCGCGGGCGTCACGGGCGACGACGCGGTCGAGGTTCTCGTCGCCCAACGATCCCTCGGCGCCGCCGTCGGGCCGTACGAGCAGCTTGGCCCCGAGGTTCGGGCCCTCGATCACGGTCGCGAGCGCGACCGGTTCTCCCGCGCGCAGCGCGTCGCGCAGTTCTTCGTATCGACTCACCAGTCGAGGGGTTCCACGAAGAGCCGGATCGTGCCACCACAGGTGAGGCCGACCGCGAACGCTTCGTCGTCGGAAAAGCCGAACGTGACGATGCCGCGCTCCTTCTCCCCCGCGAGGATCGCAAGGGCTTCCTGCACCACCGCGCCCTCGACGCAGCCCCCCGAGACCGAGCCCGCCACCTCGCCCGCGTCGTTCACCGCCATCGTCGCGCCGGGATCGCGCGGGCTCGAGCCCTCGGTGCCGACGACCCGGGCGACCGCGACCCGATGTCCGGCCGCGTGCCAACGCTCGATGTCGTCCAGTACTTCCTTCATCGGTCCTCGATCCTCGTCATTCGGCAATCACCCGCGCCAGCTCCTCCAGCGCGACCAACGAGTGCCCTTCGACGAACGCATCAACGTACGGGAGGGCGGCCGCCATTCCTCGGGCCAGGGGTGCGTAGCCCGGGCTCGCCTTGAGCGGATTGACCCAGACGATGCGGTAGGCGACCCGCGCGAGGCGCGCCATCTGCTCGGCGAGCATGCCCGGTTCGCCGCGATCCCAGCCGTCGGAGAAGATCACCACCACCGCGCCCCGGGCGAGACCGCGGATCCCCCACTCGTCGTTGAACTGGCGCACGCCTTCCCCCAGCCGCGTGCCCCCCGACCAGTCGGCGACCCGACGCGCCGCCGCGCTCACGGCCGCATCCGGATCGCGCGAGGTGAGCTCGCGGGTGACACGGGTCAGACGGGTGCCGAGCGCGAACGCCTCGACCCGCGAGCGGCTGACCACCGCCGCGTGCAGGAACCGGACGAAGGCCCGCGCGTATGGCTCCATCGACCCGCTCACGTCGAGCAGCAACACGAGGCGACGGGTGCGCTCCCCCGGCGCGACGAACGCGCGCTCGACCGGCTCGCCACCGGCCCGCATCGAACGGCGCACCGTGCGCCGCAGGTCGGGCGTGCCGCGGCGCATGTGCGAACGCTTCCGCCGGCGCGAGGGGCGCGTCGCGCCCATGAGCCGGAGGTCGTTCATCAGCCGGCGCGCCTCGACGAACTCGGCGGGCGTGTACAAGGCGAAGTCGCGGTGGCGCAGGATCTCGCGCGCGCTCCAGCGCAGCGTGACGACCGGCGCGTCGACCTCGGCGTCGGCCTGCGTCTCTTCGGCTTCGCCGGCCTCGGGGAGGTCGAGCGCGATCACAACTTCCTCGGGCGGCAGCTCGACCAGCTCGGCTCCGGACTCCCGCCGCTCCCAGAACACGGCGAACGCCCGGTCGAACGTCGCAATGTCCTCCGGGCGATTGACGAGGGTCGCCCGGGCCGCCCAGTAGACGCCCGAACGATCGGCGAGACCGGTGCAGCCGAGCGCCTGCGTGAACGTGAGCGTCGCGCCGACCGGCACCTCCACTCCCGAACGACGCAACACGCGCGCGAACGCGACCGCGACGCGCGTCGATTCCGGCTCGACGGAGGCGTTCGCCTCAGGCACCGCGAGCCATTGCCGTGCGGACGAGGTCGGCCAGGCCGTGCGCGCGCACGCGCTCCTGATCCTCTCGGTACTTGAGGATCGTGCCGAGCGTGGCGTCGACCGCGGTCTCGTCGAGCCGGGAACGACCGAGGGTGGCGAGGGCCGCGGCCCAGTCGATCGTCTCCGCGACGCCCGGCGGCTTGTACAGCTCGAGCCCACGCAACGCCTCCGCGGCGGCCGCCACGTCGCGCGCCAGGAGCTCCGGGACGTCGGGCGCGCGCAGGCGCACGATCGCGAGCTCACGCTCGAAGTCGGGATGCGCGATCCAGTGATAGAGGCACCGCCGCTTCAACGCGTCGTGCACGTCGCGCGTGCGGTTCGAGGTGAGTACCACGACGGGCGGTACCTCGGCGCGGACGACTCCCAACTCGGGTACCGAGATCGTCCAGTCGGAGAGGATCTCGAGCAGGAAGGCCTCGAACTCGTCGTCGGCCCGATCGATCTCGTCGATCAAGAGGACGGGCGGCACGCTGCCCTCGTGCGTCAGCGCGCGTAGAAGCGGACGCTTGACCAAGAAGCGCTCGGAGTAGAGCTCGTCCTCGTCGACGCGCTCATGGCTGGCCTCGACCGCCCGGAGATGCAAGAGCTGGCGGGAGTAGTCCCATTCGTAGACGGCCTGTGACGCGTCGATGCCCTCGTAACACTGCAGGCGAACGAGCTCGCCACCCGTCCAGCGCGCGAGCACCTTGGCGACCTCGGTCTTGCCGACCCCGGCCTCACCCTCGAGCAGCAACGGTCGCTGGAGGCGCAACGCGAGGAAGATCGACGTCGCGAGCCCCTCGTCGGCGAGATACTCGTGGTCGGCGAGGCCCTTCGAGACCTCGTCGACCCCGTCGGGGAGCAGCGGAACCACGCAACCAGGTTAGGGCCATCCCTTCGGTCGCTCGCGCTCCGCCTCGATCTTGATGGGTCGCTCGCGCTCCGCCTCAAACTTCCCTCATCCGTCGCGTAACCGTTTGACATCTGGTCGGCTCAGCTGCCGCTCCAGCTCCCGGGCTTATCCTCCTGCCCATGCATGATCTGGTGATCCGCAATGGCAGCGTCGTCGACGGGACGGGTTCGGCGGCGCGGGCGGACGACATCGCGATCGACGGCGAGCGCATCACCGAGGTCGGCACGGTCAACGAGCCCGGTCGAACCGAGATCGACGCGAGCGGTGCGTACGTCACACCCGGCTTCGTCGACGTGCACACCCATCTCGACGCGCAGGTCGCGTGGGATCCCGACGCGACGTCGTCGTGCTGGCACGGAGTCACATCGGTGGTCCTCGGGAACTGCGGCGTCACCTTCGCGCCCGTCCGCAAGGGTCAGGAGCGTTGGCTGGCGGAGTTGATGGAATCGGTCGAGGACATCCCCGCCGACTCGATCCTCGCCGGGCTGTCGTGGGACTGGGAGACCTACGGCGACTATCTCGCGACCATCGACGCCCTCCCCAAGGGCGTCAACGTCGGCGGGATGGTCGGGCACTGCGCGGTTCGCCACTACGCGATGGGTGAGCGGAGCCTCGACGAGACGCCGGCGACCGACGACGACATCGCCGCGATGTGCGACCTCGTGGACGAGGCGATGGGCGCGGGCGCGCTGGGCTTCTCCACCTCCCGCACGCTGTTGCACCGTGTGCCGGACGGTCGTCCCGTACCCGGCACGTGGGCCGACGAACGCGAGCTGCTCGCGATCGCCGACGTCCTCGGACGCCGCGGTCACGGCGTCTACGAGGTCGCGCCGCGCTTCGAGCGGCCGGGCGTGAACTACGAAGGCACGCGCGCCGAGGTGCATTGGATGGCCGAGATCAACCGCCGCACCGGACGCCCGGTCACGTTCGGGCTCGCGCAGAGCAACGCGGGACCGGAGCTGTTCCGTAAGATCCTCGACCTCGTCGACGAGGAAGGCGACCTCGGTGGCGAGCTCCGCCCGCAGACGACTGCGCGCGGCATCGGCCTGTTGTTCGGTCTCTCGCACCGCACGTTCTTCGATCGGTCGCCGGCGTGGGCGAAGCTGCAGCCGCTGCCGCTCGACGCGCGCCTGGACGCGTTGCGCGACGACGCGCGCCGGGCCGAGCTCGTGCGGGCCGCCGACGACGGGAACACTCCGCCCCTCGATTGGAACGGCGTGTACGTGCTGACGCCTGACGCCGTCGACTACTCCGCCGATCCCGATACGTCCCTCGCTGCGCACGCGCAGCGCCACGACGAGACGATCGCGGAGGCGTTCGTCCGGATCTCGCTCGAGACCGACGGCCGGGCGCTGTTCAACTATCCCTTCCTCAACCAGCGCATGGACGCGGTCGAGGAGCTCCTCGACCACCCCCGCATGGCGATCGGCCTGGGCGATTCGGGCGCGCACGTCGGACTGATCATGGACGCGTCGCTTCCCACGTGGTTTCTCCTCCACTGGGTCCGGGACCTGCGCAAGTACACGATCGAGCACGCCGTCCGCCGTATGACCTCCGACACTGCGCAGTTGTTCGGGATCGCCGACCGGGGTGTGCTGCAGCCGGGCGCGTTTGCCGACGTCAACGTCCTCGATCTCGACTCGCTCGCCCTTCGTCTCCCGGAGTTCGTGCACGACTTTCCGTCCGGAGCAGGTCGCTACGTCCAGCGCGCCGACGGGTACCGCACGACCATCGTGAACGGCGCGGTGTTCGTCGACAACGGCGAGCCCACGGGCGCGCACGCCGGACACACGTTGCGGTCGTCCCCGATGGCGAAGATCTGACGCGCCCGACCGCTAACATCGGCAGCTGAGTCCTCGGCCGTTTCGCGCA
>JAODBI010000313.1 GCA_025463875.1 Actinomycetes bacterium | reverse complement strand
AGCACGAAGTCGTCATCGTCGTCGCCGAGGAAGTGGCTCATCGTGCGTTGGGGAGGAAACAGGATCTCGGCGTCGACGCCGTCGATGTCCATGTCGGCCAGGCGCGCCTCGCCGTTGTAACAACCCGTGCGCGCCTCGTCGTAGGTCACGCCGTACCAGCGGAACTTGTCGAAGGGCATGCCCGGAGTCGCGACCAGGCCGATGGGGTCGGGGTCGCCGCCGACGGCGGTGAGCCAGGCGTCGCCGCCCTCGTGATCCTTCACGAGCGTCGGTGCCTTGTCCTGAAATTTGGAAGACAACCAGTTCTTCCAGATGTCCGGAGGCTCGAGGATGTGGCAGTCGGCGTCCACGACCTCATACTTCGTCATTGCGATACCGTCCTTTGCTGACGTCCGTGTCAGTTTATTCGGAGGGGGTGTGGGTGGCACAAAGGCTGCTGGCAGGACTGCGCGTGGTCGACCTCGGCAGTGAACCGTCGGCTCGGGCCGCACGGGTGCTCGGGGATCTCGGGGCAACGGTGGTTCGGGTCGTACCGCCCGACGGCGACGCGCTTCGCGGCAACGTCGCCCGGGCGTGGAACGCGGGGAAGCACGTCGTCGTGCTCCCGGCCGACGCGGCCGCGCTCGACGCGCTGCTCACCGCGGCCGACGTCGTGTTCGACTCCCCCGGTGCCGCGGGCACGCACGAACTCGCAGCTTCCCGAGCGCCGGGGGCGGTGTGGGTGAGCATCACGCCCTTCGGTCTCGACGGACCGCGTGCGACGTGGCGCGCGTCCGATCTCGGCGTGATGGCGGCGAGCGGCAACATGTACGTCACCGGCGATCCCGACCGCGCGCCGGTGCGCTGCACCGAACCGTCGGGCTACGCGCACTCGAGTGGCGAAGCGGCGTACGCGGCCCTGAGCGCGTTGTGGAGCGGTATCCCGCAGCGTGTCGATGTCTCGATGCAAGAAGTAGTACTGGTCGCGAACATGGTCGCTGTCGCGAACTATCCCAAGACCGGCAACCGCGGTGGACGGCGGGGCGCGAACATCGGCCGAACCCGCGAGATCTGGCCCGCGCTCGACGGCTTCGTCTCGTTCGGCCTGCGCGGCGGCAAGGCGCGGCTCGCGAGCCTCGAGACGTTGACGAAGCTCGTCGTCGCCGACGGCATCCCGGCCGACGCGCTGACGCGCCAGGACTGGATCACGTTCAACCAGAACATCGCGAGCGACGAAGAGCTCCAAGCGATCGCGACCGCGGTAGCCGAGTACTTCTCGCGCCACACGATGCAAGAGCTCTACGACATCGCGTGCGAGACGAACCTGATGCTGGCGCCCGCGAACTCACCGCGCGAGATCTACGCGTCGGCCCAGCTCGCGGCGCGCGGCTTTTTCGGACCCTTCGACGACGTGGCACGGTTTCCCCGTTCGTTCGTCGTCGTGCGTTCCGCCGACGGTGAGGCGGCGCCGGTCCGGCCGGAGCCCGTGACACGGGTTGCAACGACCGGGCCTGCGTATCCCCGCCCGGCGGCGGTCGCGCCCGGTGCGAAGGCGTGGGAAGGCGTCCATATTCTCGAGTTCGGGGCCGGCGCCGCGGGGCCCATCGCGACGCGGTACTTCTCCGAGAACGGTGCGATCGTCCTGCGGATCGAGTCGCGCACGCGTCCCGACTTCCTGCGCGCGATGGCGCTGGCCGTACCGGACAACCCACACGGCCTCGAAGGCGCGCCGATGTATGACGGCCTCAATGTCGGCAAGCGCAACATCACGCTCAACCTGAAGCAGCCCGCGGCGGTCGACCTCGTGCGTCGCCTCGTGGTGGAATGGGCCGACGCGGTTGCCGAGAACTTCGCGCCCCGCGCGATGAAGAGCTTCGGTCTCGACTACGACTCGCTCGCCACCATCAAGCCCGACCTGGTGATGATGAGCGCGTGCCTGAACGGGCAGACCGGTCCGCACAAGGACTATCCCGGCTTCGGCGGTCAGGGCTCCGCGCTCGCCGGCTACAACACGCTGACGGGGTGGCCCGACCGCGAGCCCGTCGGTCCGTACGGCACGATCACCGATTCGCTGGCGCCGCGTTACGTCGCGGCCGCGCTCGCCGCGGGCCTGCACTACCGGCGCCGCACCGGCAACGGCGTGTATCTCGACCTCTCGCAGGTGGAGTCCGCGATCTGGACTCTCGCGCCGTGGCTGCTCGACTACGAGGTCGACGGCGAGCTGCGCCTGCGCGAGGGCAACGACAATCGCCGCGCCTTGCTGCACGGTGCGTTCGCGTGCGCCGACGAGGACGGGATCCGCGACCGCTGGGTAACGATCGCGTGTTGGACGCAGGACGAGCTGGAGCGACTGCGCGCGATAGCGGGCGACGACGTCGAGGCGTGGACGCGTTCGATGCGGCGTTCGGATGTCGCCGACACGCTGCAGGCGGCCCGTATCGAGGCGGTCCCCGTCTACGACTTCGCCGATCTGCAAGACGATCCGCAGCTCGCGCACCGCGGACATTTCGAGCGGCACACGCATCCGTTCCTCGGGCCTGGACTCTACGAACGCAACGGCTTTCGCCTCGCTGCGTGTCCGGGCGGCTACGACGCGGCCGGTCCCACGCTCGGTCAGGATAACGCATGGGCCCTCGGTGAAGTGCTCGGCTTGAGCGAAACCGAGATCGACGCATTGCGGGAGACCGGCGCAGTGGAGTGACATGGGCGCGTGCAGGTACGCCGTGTCAACGACGACGATCGCCCGTGGATCGCCGAGATCGTCGTCGGGGCGTTCGCCTCGACCCGGGTCGTGTCGCGCGGCGAGGTCCATGACGACGCGACGATGCTCGACGGATTCGTCGTCGAGAACGACGGCCGCCCGGTCGGTTGCGCGTTATGGCACGAAGTAGACGGCGACGCCGAGCTCGTCGTCATCGTCACGACGTACCGCGGCGCCGGCGCCGGTACAGCACTGCTCGACGCGGTCGTCGAGTACGCCCGCGCCCACGCCTGGAAGCGGCTCTGGCTGATCACGACCAACGACAACACCGACTCGATCCGGCTGTATCAACGTGCGGGTTGGGACTGGGTCGCATGGCACCGCGACGCAGTGACCGACGCGCGCAAGTTCAAGCCCGAGCTTCCCG
>JAODBI010000292.1 GCA_025463875.1 Actinomycetes bacterium | reverse complement strand
CGGCGGCCGCGTTCTCGATCACCGTCGCGAGGCGCGCGTCGCCCTTGATCGCCGCGACCGGGTCGGGATCGACGGCCGCGATCCGGAAGCGGAGTGAGAGGAGGCCGTCGACGGTCGTCTGGGTCGCCGACGTCTCGCCGAGTGAGGGCAGCACCTGCGAGATGTAGCGCAGGAACACGGGGTTCGGGCCCACGACGAGCACGCCCTCGCGCGCAAGCCGTACGCGGTGCTCGTAGAGAAGGAACGCGGCGCGGTGCAGACCCACCGCGGTCTTCCCGGTGCCCGGACCGCCCTGCACGACGAGGCACGTCTCGATCGGGGCGCGGATGATCGCGTCCTGTTCGGCCTGGATCGTCGCGACGATGTCGCGCATCTGCCCGGTGCGGGCGCGACCGAGCTCGGCCAGCAACGGGTCCGGCACTCCCCCGGATCCCGCGAGCGAATCGGGATCGCTGAAATCCTCCTCGAACACGTCGGCGAGCTCGCGGCCGTCGCCCATCGACGCGGCGAAGACGAAGCGCCTCCGCCGCTCGAGCCCGAACGGGTCGGCAAGAGTCGCCCGGTAGAAGGGAGTCGCGACGCCGGCCCGCCAGTCGACCACCACCGGCGTGCCGTCGCGTTCTTCGATATGGCGCCGTCCGACGTACCAGCGGTCGCCCGTTTCCTCGTCGATCCGGCCGAAACAGAGGACCACGACGTCGTCGTCGAGGGAAGCGAGCCGGCGCTGGAGTTGCCAGCGCACCGCGTCGGCATCGGCCTCGTTGGCGGCCAGGATGTCGTCGTCGGTGACCTTGGCTGCGGTCCGCTCGCGCATGGCGTCGAGACACGACTGTGCGAACTCCAGGCGCGCGCGTTCCAACGCAACGTCCGGGTGCGGCATTCGGCCCAACATAGTGAGCGTCCGGCCTAAACCCTGGCGATTTTCCGACGATCTTGCACACCCCGTGCACCATCCGTACATTGCGCCTTCGTGAACGGGGCCCAGCCGGTCGAGCTCGACGTGCCTCAGGGCGGTGTGTCGGTTCACCCTGCCGTCGAGGTCTCCAGCGACCCCGGTGTCGCGCCCACGATCGAGCCGTCGGACGACACGGTCGTCGACGGGCGCAGCGCGCGATCGGCGAAGACGCGAGACGCCATCGCCGATGCCCTGCTCGACCTGCTCACGGACCGAACCCTTCGTCCCACCGCCAAGGAGATCGCGCAGCGGGCGGGCGTATCGGTGCGCTCGGTGTACGTGCACTTCGACGACCTCGAAGATCTCTTCTGCGTCGCGGCGAATCGCCACTTCACGCGCATCGCGCCGATGCTCACCCCCGTGCCGGCGACCGGCACCCTCTCTGATCGGGCGCACGCCCTCGTCCGTCAGCGGGTGCGGCTCTACGCCAAGATCGGCGCGGTCGGCCGGGCGACGCGGCTGCACGCGGAGTCGTCGCCGACGCTGGCGCGCATAGTTCGCGACGCGCAGAGCCGCTCCCGCCTCGACATCCAGCGGGTCTTCGCACGCGAGCTCGGAACCATGACCGCCGACGACGGCAGAAAGACCGTCGCCGTGCTCGACCTGCTGACGAGCGCCGACGCGTGGCAGACGCTGCGCGTCCAGAACGATCTCGACGTCGAGACCGCGAGGCGATGCCTCGCCGACGCGATCGTCGTCCAACTCGGAGCCGGCGCTCGGTGAGCGCGATCCTCGGCGCGCCCCGCCTCGACACGCGTTTCGAGTCGGTCGTGGTCCGGGCCGTCACCGCGGTCGCGGTGATCGCCGTGATCGCGGTCGGCTCGCACCCCACCGCACGCGACATCTCTCCGCTCGGGGTACTCGCTCTCGCGCTGGCCGCGATCCCGTTCGTGTTCCGTGATTTCACGGGTCGGGTCGCGTTCGTTCCGGCGGTGCCGCTGCTGTTGATGTACGCCCTCGCCGACGCGCTCTGGCATCCGCCCATGGCGTTCGTCCTGGAAGGCGTCATCGCCGGACTGCTCACGAGCCTGCTCGCGGCCGGCATCGTCATCGTCTACCGCGCGAATCGCATCGTGAACTTCGCACAGGCCGAACTGGGCGCCGTCCCCGCGAACTTCGCGTTGCTGCTCATCGCGGCCCGCCACTGGAACTACTTCCTCGCCACGGCGACCGGGCTGGTGGCGGCGATCCTGCTCGGCGTGCTCGTCGAATTCCTGTTCCTGCGACGATTCTTCAAGGCGCCCCGCCTGATCGCCACCGTTGCGACCATCGGTATCGCCCAGATCCTGCTCGGTGTCTCACTCTTCCTGCCGCGCTGGATCGGCACCACCAACGAATTCAAGCTGCCCAACGAGCTGTCGTTGTCGTTCCACGTCGGCGTCACGAACTTCAGCGGCAACGAGATCCTGGTGCTGATCGTCGTTCCGATCGTCCTCGCCGCGCTCGTCGGTTTCTTCCGCTTCTCCGCCATCGGGACCGCCCTCCGGGCAACGGCGGAAAGTGCAGATCGGGCCGCGCTGCTCGGCATCCCGGTGCGGCGCCTGCAGAGCGTGCTCTGGGCGATCGTCGGGGTGCTCGCGTACGTCACCCTGTTCCTGCGCAACGGCGTGATCGGCGCATCGGTGACGCAGGCGCTCGATCCGAGCGTGCTCCTGGCGGCATTGGGCGCGGCGGTCATCGGGCGCATGGAACGCCTCCCGACCACAGTGCTCGCATCGGTCGGCCTCGGCATCGTGTCGGAAGCGGTGTTCTACCGCTGGGACAACGACGCGGCCCGACCCGTCGTCATCACGTTGATCATCGCGTTCGCGCTGATCGCGCAGCGCAGCGATCGCGGGAACCGTCTCCGGAGCGCGGCCATCTCGACGTGGCAGACCACCCGCGAGATCCGGCCCATCCCGGCGGAGCTGCGGCGCCAACCCGCGGTCATCGCGACCCAGGTCGCCCTCGCGACCGTCGTGCTGGCCGCGGTGGCGGCGGTTCCCCTCTTCCTGACCGAGAACCGGGTGTCGCAGTTCGCGACGATGGGCATCTACGCCATGATCGGAATCGGGCTCGTGATGCTCACCGGTTGGGCGGGTCAGGTGAGCCTCGGGCAGATGGCCGTAGCCGGTGTGTCGGGCGCAGCGGCGGGGTGGTTCTGCACCAACTTCACCGATCCGGTGATCGGAGGCACGCTCGTCGCGATGCTCATCGGCGGTGTCGCGGGCGCGCTCGTGACCGCCGCGATCGGTATGCCGACGCTGCGCGTGCGCGGCATGACCTTCGCGGTGATGTCGCTCGCGTTCGCGCTGGTGACGTCGAAATACCTGCTGAACACCGGCTACTCACCGCTCCAGCATTGGCTGCCCGACTGGTTCCAAGTGGGTGGGCAGATCCCGCGACCGTCGGTGCTGTCGATCGGCGGCCACAACCTGATCGGCCTCGCGACCGACACCCGGTTCTACTGGATGGTGGTCGCGGTGCTCCTGGTCGTCGTCTACGCGGCGCGCGGTCTGCGCTCGAGCCGTACGGGCCGCGTCCTCATCGGTGTGCGCGAGAACGAACGCGCCGCGGAGGCGTACAGCGTGAACGCGCGCCGAACGCTGTTGCTCGCGTTCGCCATCTCCGGATTCGTGACGGGCGTCGCGGGCGCACTGCTCCAACTGCAACAACAGTCGATCAGCGTCGTGCTCTACGACCCCACCGCCGGACTCCAGGTGTTCGCGATGGTGGTGGTCGGCGGCCTCGGCTCCATCGGCGGCGCGATCCTCGGCGCGATCTATGTGTACGGCGCGCAGTACTTCCTGCCCGCGGAGTGGGGTTTCCTCTCCACCGGCGCGGGCATGCTGCTCGTCCTGCTCCTGCTGCCCGGTGGCCTCGGCGCGGCGTTGGGTGACACCCGCGACGCGGCCCTGCGTTGGTACGCGCGCCGGCGCGGTATCCGCGTCCCCAGCCTGTTGGCCGACACGCGTGTGATCACACCCATCCCCGATCCCCTGCCCGACGCGGCCGCCGAGATGCTTGCCGATGCCATGCAGGAACCCGCCCTCGACACGCTCGTGGAGCACGAATGAATCCCATCAGCGCTCAACCCATGAGCGAGCGCAAGGTTTTGTTCCACGTAGGGAAGATCGCGGTGCACAAGCCGCGCGGCGTGCACCAGTACTTCGACGAGATGAGCGCGGGCTACGCGCTCTTCCCGCTGGTCGTGCTGTTCGGGCTCAACGCGCTCGACGAGGCCGACCGCGACATGTTCGGCGTGCTGGCGCCCGACATCCGCGACCACTTCCACCTCTCGAACCAGGGCTTCTTGTCGATCGTCGCGCTCACGCTGATCGGCGGCCTTCTCCTCGAGGTACCGCTCGCCTACTACGCCGACCGGCTCCCCCGCATGCGCATCGCCGTGATCGGCGCGGCCGTGTGGGCCGTCTTCGGCATCTTCACCGGTGCTGCGATCTCGGTGTGGATGCTCGTGCTCGCCCGCTCGGGCTCGGGCCTCGGACGAGCCGTCGTCACTCCGACGCACAGTTCCCTCATCCCCGACATGTATCCACCGGAGGTTCGGGCGGAGGTCTTCGGCTTCCACCGGATGGGCATCGCCGTGGGCGCGATCGTCGGTCCGCTCCTCGGAGGCGGTATCGCGCAGCTGTGGGGCTGGCGCGTGCCCTTCTTCGTGTTCGTCCCGCCCACGCTCGTCTTCGCCTACCTCGGCCTGCGCGTGACGGAACCGGGACGCGGCCACTTCGAACGCGCCGCGGCCGGAGCTGACGACGACGTCGTGGGTACCGACGAGATCCCCCCGTCGTTCGCGGAGTCAGTGCGCATCCTCTGGCAGGTTCAGACCCTGCGGCGGATCTGGTATTCGCTGCCGTTCCTCGCGGCGTCGATCATCGGACTGCTCACGCTTACCTCGCTCTACTACGAACACGTGTTCCACCTCGGAGAGGCGTCGCGCGGACTCGTCACCGCCCTCGCCGAACCGGCCCAGTTCGTCGGCATCACCCTCGGCATTCCCCTCGCGGCACGACTGATGCTGCGCGACCCCGGCATCGGCCTCCGCATGCTGTCGGTGCTCGGCATCGTGATCGCGGGGGCGTGGATCGGCTTCGCGCTCGCACCCACGCTGTGGTTCGCGATCCTCATGCACGTCGTGATCACCGGCGTGTCGGCGTTGCTGGTTCCCGGCATCTTCGCGACGCTCTCGTTGACGATCCCACCCAAGGTGCGCGCACTCGGGTTCTCGATGGCGTCCCTCTTCATCCTTCCCGGGCTCATCGTCCTCTACATCGTGGGTGGGCTCGCCGACACCTACGGCATCCGGACCGGCCTGCTGATCATGGTGCCGATCTTCCTGATCGGCGCGTGGATCCTCTCGTCGGCGTCGCTGTACGTGAAGTCGGACATCAGCCGCGTGTGGACGTCGACCGCAACCCAGGCCGAGGTGCGGCTGAAGCGCAGTCAGGGGCTCGTGAAGCTGCTCGTCGTGCGCAACCTCGACGTGCACTACGGCAACGTGCAGGTGCTGTTCAACGTCGACTTCGAGGTCGACGAGGGCGAGATCGTCGCGTTGCTCGGCACGAACGGCGCAGGCAAGTCGACACTGATCAAGGCGATCTCCGGCCTCGTCGAGGCGACGAACGGTGCGGTCGTGTTCGATGGACGCGACATGACCTACGCGCCGCCGAACGAGGTCGCGGAGCGCGGCGTGATCGTCGTACCCGGCGGCCAGGGCGTGTTCCCGACGCTGACCGTCGCCGAGCACCTCCGCCTCGCGGGATGGGTGCACCGCAAGGACAAGGCGCGCGTCGACCTCGCGACCCAGCACGTGCTCGAGCTGTTCCCGATCCTGCGCGAGCGCCTCGCGCAACCGGCCGGCAATCTGTCCGGTGGTCAACAGCAGATGCTCGCGCTGGGGATGGCGTTCATCGAACAGCCGCGTCTCCTCATGATCGACGAGCTCTCGCTCGGCCTCGCGCCCGCGATCGTCGAGCAGCTGCTCCCTCTCGTGCGCGACATGGCCGCGCAGGGGACGACGATCGTGCTCGTCGAGCAGTCGGTCAACCTCGCGCTCACCATCGCGGAAACGGCGTTCTTCATGGAGAAGGGCGAGATCCGCTTCCACGGCCCGACCGCGGAGCTGCTCGACCGGCCCGATGTGTTGCGGTCGGTGTTCCTCGAAGGCGCGGCGACGGTCATGAAGGATGGCGCGCCGACCGCGGTACCGGCGACCGTCCCCGCATCGCCCGAATCGATCGCCGTCCCGGTGGGCAACGGAGCGCTCACCGACAGAGGTGTGGGCAACGGAGACGCGGCGCCGCAGATCGGGACCGAGCGCCTCATCCTGGAGGGGGTGTCGAAGCGCTTCGGCGGACTCGCGGCATTGTCCGACGTCTCGCTGTCGGCGCGCGCGGGAGAGATCCTCGGCTTCATCGGTCCGAACGGCGCGGGCAAGACCACGCTGTTCGACGTCATCTCGGGTTTCCTGCCCGCCGACGAAGGGACGATCCTCTTCGGCGACGAAGGCGACCGCTACGACATCACGCGGGTCCCGGCCGCCAAGCGCGCCCGCTTCGGCCTCGGCCGTTCGTTCCAGGACGGCCGGTTGTTCGGCTCGCTCAGCGTGCGGGAGACGGTCGCGCTGTCGTTCGAACGGCATCTCGACGTACGCGATCCGGTCGCCGCCGCGCTGCACCTCCCGTGGGTGCTCGACGCCGAGGACGAGGTCGGCGACCGCGTCGAGGAACTGCTCGCGATGCTCGGCATCGTCGACTTCCGCGACAAGCTCGTGCGGGAGCTCTCGACGGGTAGCCGGCGCATCGTCGACCTCGCGTGCATCCTGGCGCACGGTCCGAGTGTCTTGCTGCTCGACGAACCGGCGTCCGGAATCGCGCAACGCGAGGCCGAAGCACTCGGACCGCTGCTCTTGCGCATACGCGAACGTACGGGCGCGACGCTGCTCGTGATCGAGCACGACGTTCCGCTCCTGCTCGGCATCGCGGATCGCGTCGTCGCGCTCGACCTCGGCGAGATCGTGGCCGAGGGCACGCCCGACGAAGTCGTGCACGACGAACGCGTCGTGCAGAGTTATCTCGGTACCACCGGTACCGCGATCGCACGCAGTGGTACGACTACTGACGCCTGACGTGAAACCGATCCGAATCTGAAGAGACCGAAATCCAGCCAGGGGGAACCGAATGCAGCCGACCTCGTCTCGTAGGCGCCGCTCGCCACTCATGCGGTACGCACCGCTCATCGCGGTCGTGGTGGTCGTCGCGATCGTCGCGATCGCGCTTGCCGTCAGTAGCGGGAGTGACAAGAAGCCCGCCGTCGCAACCGGAGGCGGAGGTACCACGCCCGCGAGCGATGTCCCCATCCAGTACGCGGCCGCGAAACAGGCCGGCACGCTCGCGAACTACACGTGGCAGGACCACTGCGACACCACCACCGGCCTTGTCGCGATGCCGATCCTCAACCCCGCGCCGTGCGTACCGAAAGACGGCGGCAGCGTGCCCACCGCCATCGCGCCACCGGGGGTGACAGCCGACACGATCCGGATCGGCTACTACATCTCCAAGCCCGACCCGGTGCAGGACGGGCTGCTCAAATTGGCGGGCGCGTACGACCCGCCCGCGACCATCGAGCAGACGTACAAGGACTACGCGCAGATGTTCGCGAGCCAGTACCAGCTCTGGGGTCGCAAGATCCAGATGGTGAAGGTGGAGGGCACGGGATTGGCGACCGACGAGGTGGCCGCCAAGGCGGACGCCGACAAGGCCGCCAAGCAGCTGCACCTCTTCGCGGTGATGGGCGGACCCGCCCAGTCCGAGAGCTTCGCGGCCGAGCTCGCGGCCAATCACGTGTTGTGCATCGGCACGTGCTCCATCGCGGCGCCGCAGCGCTTCATCGAGGAGCGTGCGCCGTACATCTGGCCGGTGGGTCCGTCGCCGGAGCAGACGAGCCAGATGCTCGTCTCGTTCATCAAGCAGCAGCTCGTCGGCAAGCCCGCGCAGTACGCCGGCGACCCCGCGTTCCGCACGCAGAAGCGCACCTTCGCGCTCGTGAGCTACGACACGAACGACGGTCGCTTCAAAGCATCATGGGACGAGATGGTCAAGGAGTTGAAGGACGCGGGCGTCAACCTGAAGCTGCACAAGAACTACTTCCTCGACATCTCGCAGCTGAACCAGGTCGGCCACGACGTCGCGGTCGCGTTGAAACAGGCGAACGCGACGAGCGTGATCTTCACCGGCGACCCGATCATGCCCGCGTTCTTCACCAAGGAAGCGACCGCGCAGAACTACCACCCGGAATGGATCATGGCCGGGACCGTGCTCGCCGACACGAGCGTGTTCGCACGGACGTTCGACCAGGACCAGTGGTCGCACGCCTTCGGCCTGCAGCTCACGCCCGCGCGCGTGGTGCAGGCGAAGAACGAGGCCTACACCGTGCACCAGTGGTACTTCGGGACGAAGCCGCCCAGTGACAAGAGCTACGCGATCACGTTTGGCAACGTGCGCCTCCTGTTCGCCGGTCTGCAGACGGCTGGTCCCAAGCTCACGCCGCAGAACTTCCGCCTCGGGATCGACGCCATCGCGCCGCCGGCGAATGCCGACGCGACGGTCGACGCGTTCGCCACCTACGGCAACCACGGATTCTGGAAGGGCGACGACGTCCAGGGCCTCGATAACGCCGGAATCCTCTGGTACAACTCGAAGGCGCACGGCGAGGACGAGACCGGTGTGGTCGGCGACGGGATGTACGAGTTGGTCGACGGCGGCAAGCGCTACCCGGCGGGCCGGTGGCCGACGACTCCCGTCAAGCTCTTCGACCCGGCGGGCGCGGTCACGATCTACAACAAGCTGCCACCGGATCTGACCCCGAAGACCTACCCGAGCCCGCCCGGATCTCCGGCCGCGACCCACTGATCGTCGGGGCCGGCGAAGACACACCAGTCAGGCGTCGCGGGGGACGGTGACCCAACCCTCCCCCGCGACGTACTGCCGCACGACGCGCGCCGGGACTCCCGCGATCACGCAGTTGTCCGGAGTATCAAGGCCCGCCACGACCGCGCCGGCCGCGACGACGACGTGGTGGCCGATGCGCGAACCGGGCAGCACGATCGCGCCGTGGCCCAGCCAGCTACCGGAGCCGATCGACACCGGCTCGTTCGTCCACATCTGCACGCCGATCGGCAGGTCGACGTCTTCGTAACCGTGATTCTGATCGGTGATGTAGACGTAGTGGCCGGTCCAGATGTCGTCGCCGATCTCGACGCGCTCGTGCCCGACGATGCCGATGCCCTTGCCCAAGGTGCAACGGTCGCCGATCGTGATGACCGGCTCGCCGCGCATGTCCGCTTGTGAAGGCATGCCCGCGCTGATGCTCGCGAGCGGACCGATGGTGGTGCCCCGACCGAGCGCGATCCGGCCCTCACCGAAGAGCACGGTCTGCGGGAACGCGATCATGCTGCCCGCGCCGAACGTGTGGAACGCGCGCGCGCGACGATGCCGCGGCCCCATCGCGCCGAGCCGTTCGATCTCGCGCCACGCGGCGTGGACCGCGTCTCCCGCGATCCGCTCGACGTTCTCGCGCAGCATCGTGAAAGGATACGGCGATGGCAAACACATCGGCGCTTCCGGTACGTATTGGGCTGCTCTACGACTTCCCGCAGATGGGCGACCTGCTGGAGAAGACATTGCGGATCGGCATCGACGAGGTCGCGGCGACGGGCCGACTCGATCGCGATATCGAGCTGGTCGAACGACAGTCGCGGGGGCTCCCGTCGGGCAGTGAAGCCGACGTGACGCGCGCGTTCGCGGAGCTCGTCGACGAAGACGTCGTCGCGATCATCGGGCCGTCGATCTCCGACAACGCGTTGATCGCGGCGCCGCTGTGCGACGCGGCGCGCATCCCCGCGATCAACTACTCCGGGGGCGAGCGGACGCGCTCCGAATGGATGTTCCACTACCAGGTGGGCTCGCTCGAAGAGGAGCCGCCCGTCCTCGCGCAGCGCATGGTCACGCGCGGCTTTCGGCGCGCGGCCGTGATCTTCGACCAGTCCCCCGTCGGCCGGCGTTACGCCGAGTACTTCGAATCGGCGCGGGCCCGCCTCGGACTCGAGGTCACCGGCACCGCGAGCATCTCGGCGCTCACCGAAGACGCGACCGAACCGGTCGAGCGTCTGCGCCAGTCGGAGCCCGACGTCCTCATCTACCTCGGCCTCGGCGTCTCGTCGCGTGCAGTGGCGCTCGCGCTCGCCTCACTCGGCTGGAAGGTGCCCGTGCTGGCGAACTCGGCGCTGATGTTCGGCTACGCGCGTCCCGACTGGCGCGACGGCTACGCGGGTTGGGAGTACATCGACACGATTGCCGACGACAACCAGATGCGCGCCAAGCTCGGCGAGCTCTCACCGCACGCGGCCGGCGGACCCATCGGGTGCGCGGCTTACGACATGGGACGCCTGCTGGGGGAAGGCATCGCGGCTTCCGAGCACCTCACCCGGGCGGGAATCGCCGACGGCCTACGGCGCGTGAAGCAGTTGCCGTCGAGCTCGGGCCACGAAGGCACGCTCATCGGATTCGGAGTCTGGGACCACGCCGCGCTGAAGGGTCACTATCTCGTGCTGCGCGAATGGAAGGACGGTCACTCGGTCCAGGTGTGACGCGCGTACGATTCGGCGGTGACCCGGGAGCGCGACGCGGCGCGATTTTGCATCGCCCGAGCCGGGCTCACCCAGACAGCCGTCGAGCGCGTCTCACGCGCTTGCTTCGGACGGATGCCGATCACGCTCGTCGATCGTGCGCGCGCGCAGTTGCGCAGCTTCTTCTCCGAGGGACCGTGGACGGTCGAAGACGACGGCGGCCTCTCGGGACTCGTCGGTCCCGGCACCGGTTGGACCGAAGAGGAGCTGGCCCCCGGGATCCGGTTGAGCTACGGCTGGCGCTCGTCGACGTTCCGCGTCGACGTCGCAGCCGAACCCGTCGCCGACACGAGCGCGGTCGGCGCGCCCGGCACCGCGCCGGTCGATCGGCCGCGACCCGACGAACTCGATGTTCCGGAACCGACATCGCCGCCGCAGCACCGCACGCTCGGCGACACGTTCGAAGAGCTGGTCCTGGTCGAGGCCGTGCGCGATCCCGCCGAGGTGCGCTTCGTGACCGGCCCCGGGGTGAGTGGTCGCGCCGGGCGGTTCACCCGCGACGATCAGGGCTCGTCGGCCGCGGTCGCGGCGCTGTTCCGCGAGTTCGGCGACATCGAGGTGGTGCGCGTCGAGATGGGTTCGGTGACGATCGCGCTCGCCGATCCGGATCGCTGGCCCGAGCTCCTACTCGACGTGTTCGACGCGGTGACGTCGGTCTTCGTACCCCCACGCGTCGCGCATACCGATCGTCAGCACGAGCGCGCCGTCGCCGAGATCGGATCCCTCGACGTGTCCAACCCGCGCGACCTCGCCCGCCTCCTCGACGCGACCAGCTCGCCCGATGCCGCGTTCCGGGCACTCGCCGTCGCGCGGTTGGAGCTCGTCGACCCGGCCCTCGTCGTGAAGCCCTGGACGCGCGCGCTCGACGACTCGTCGCGCGCCGTACGGCGCGCCGCGCTGCGGGCGATGAGCCACGCGGCGCGGCCCGACCTGCGGCTGCTCTACGAGCGCGCCCTCTCCGACAAGGACGCCTGTGTGCGGTACTACGCGCTCCGCGGGCTCGCGCACATCGGCGTGGGTCGGGCCGAACAGACCGTCGACCGCCATCACAACGACGACGACCTCCGGGTGCGGTACGCCGCCCGGGCCGCGCTCGCGGGCCGCATCCCCCGGTAACGGCCGCCCCGGTGCCGGCCCCGGTCGTGGCGGCCCCGGCACCCCGGGCCCGTTCGCTGTCACACCCCCCTGCCATGCTGCGATCCATGCAGACCATGACTCGCAACGAGTTGATCGCAGAGCAGGACGACGAGCCCGAGACTGTGGCCTTCGAGGCGTGCGTGGCGTTCTCCGGCGACGGTGCCGGCTCGCCCGTGTGCGCGTCGTGCGGATGGCTCGACACCGAACACGCGCCGACCGTCGCGGTGGTGCGTTCGCTCCCGCGCCGTGTGGGCAGCCCGGCCGTGCGCGCGCCGAAGCGTCTCGCGTCGTAGCCGGCCCGGACGCCCGGTACGCCGAGCGCGGGAGAACGGCGGGATCTGCGCGAGATCCTCCGACGCGGAGCAGGTTTCGTCGAACAGGGGGCACGGCGCGGGTCGCAGGTGGCGCGCGCCGCCGTGGAGAGGAACGCGCATGCACCCCTTCTCTCGGAACGCCGGGACGGCGTCCGTCGAGAACCGGCCGAACCGGTACGGACGTACTCGCGGGCGGCTGTCGCTGACAGCAACGAGCCTCGCCCTGATCTGCGCCGGTCTCGTCGGCACCGCACCCGGTTCGGGCGCAGTCGGAATTCCGCTCGTTGCTCGCCTCGGCGTTCCCGGCGCCGGATATTGGGTCGTCGGTCCCGACGGGAACGTCGGCGCGTTCGGCGCCGCGCGCGTCTACGACGCGGTGGGCGGCGCGGCCGCCGGCTATGGGTCGGCCATCGTGGCGTCGGCGCGCACGCCATCGGGCCGCGGCTACTGGCTCGTCGCCGCGAACGGCGCCATGTTCAGCTACGGCGACGCGACCGCGCACGGCGACATGCGCCGGGTGGCGCTCAACTCCGCGATCGTGGGAATGGCGGCCACCCCGACCGGCCGCGGATACATCCGCCTCGGTGCCGACGGTGGCATCTTCACCTTCGGCGACGCGCGTTTCTACGGCTCGACGGGCGGCATCCGGCTGAACGCGCGCGTGCTCGACCTCGCCGTCACCCGGAGCGGCCACGGGTACTGGTTCGTCGCCGCCGACGGCGGGGTCTTCTCGTTCGGCGACGCGCGCTTCCACGGCTCGACCGGCGGCATCCACCTCGCCGCGCCGGTGATGTCGATGGCCGGCTCGGGCGACGGGCGGGGTTACTGGCTGGTCGCATCCGACGGTGGGATCTTCGCCTTCGACGTCCCCTACGAAGGCAGCCTGCCGAGTACCCGCACCGGTCCCCGCGGGTCCTACCCGACGACAATCCGGATGCGGGCCGGGTCGACGAACGACGGCTACTACCTGCTCGGCGCCGGCGGGTCGGTGTCGGCGTTCGGGTCGGCGCCCTCGCTCGGATCCGGAGCGCGCGCCGCGGTCGACCTCATGGTTGCGCCACGGGCACCGGCAGCAGTGACGAGTGGCTCGCCACTCACGGAGCTCCGCCACATTCGCGACGAGCTCAACCACTACATCACGAACACCGTCCCGACCTCCGGGCGCATCCGGCTCATCCAACTCCGCGCCGTGAGCGACGAGCTGAACCGCTACATCGCCAGGGTCGGCTCCGCGCCGCGCGATACGAATCTCGCCCAGCTACGCGCGATTCGCGACCAGCTCAACGGCTACCTGCAAGCGCAGCCCGGATAACGCCGCCGCAGCTACGCGCTGCGCTTCTTGGCCGGCGCTTTCGTCACGATCTTCTTCGCGGGCACCTTCTTCGCAGTCGCCTTCGCGGCCGGCTTCTTCGCCGACGACGCGGCGGCGACACTCGGATGGCGCTCCTTGGCGTGTTGTGCCTTTTCGAGCGAAGCCTCGAGCGCGGCCACCAGGTCGAGGACCTTGGCCGGGGCCTCGACCATTGGCTCCGCGACGATCGACTCACCTGCGGCCTTGCGCTCGATGAGGTCGAGCACCTGCTCCCGGTACTCGTCGTGGTACTTCTCGGGCAGGAACTCCTCCGAGGCCAGCGACTCCACGAGCTGGCGCGCCATCGCGACCTCCCGATCGGTCAGCTCGACGTCGCCGTCCGAGGGGACCAGTCCCTCACGCGGCAACACCTCGTCGGCGTAGCGCATCGTCTCGATGCACAACATGTCGTCGACGGTGCGGATCGCGACGAGGCGCTCCTTGCTGCGCACGATGATGCGGCCGATCGCGACCTTGTTGAGCTCGTTCATCGCCTCGACCAGGAGCTTGTACGGCTTGACACCTTTGGCGTCGGGCACGAGGTAGTAGGGCTGCTCGAAGTACAGCGGGTCGATCTCGTCGAGATCGATGAACTCCTCGATCTCGATCGCGTGGCTGCCCTTCGGGCGCAACACGTCGAGCTCGTCGGGCTCGATCATCACGTACCGGCCCTTGGAGATCTCGTAGCCCCGCTTGATCTTGTCGGGCGGTACCTCCTCACCGGTCTGGTCGGAGACCTTCTTGTAGCGGATGCGCGCGCCGGTCCCCTCCTCGAGCTGGTTGAAGCTCACGTCGCGGCTCTTGGTCGCGCTCACGAGACGAACGGGTACCTGCACGAGACCAAAGCTGATCGAGCCGGTCCAAATGGCACTGGGCATCGTGCCAGCGTATTCCCTGGTCCTTGCCCATTGGAAACCGCCTGGCAGTGGTCACCCTCCCCGTCAGAGGAGGGCTGTACCGTCCGCCGCATGGACATCTGCATAGGCAATATCCAACGCACCGAGACTCGGAATCGGCTTCATGGCGACAGCCCCGAGTGGACGGTGCATTTCTCCTCCACCCTCGATGAGGACGCTGAGGTAAAGGTGTGGGGAGACATCTCCATCGACAAGCCGGAAGTAGCAGAGCAGTTCACGCTCGGCCAGCGTTGGGGCGCTTTCGCCTGCGGTGTAGTCGGCCTATCGTCCCCCTCAAGACCCGGACGGTTGGCCGGGACGACGACGTACGGTGGACGTATGCCAGAACCGCCCGTCGAAGACCTCCAGCGCTACGCAAACGTGCTCCGCGAGATGAAGGGCCGCATCGACGCGGCCAGAGGCTTCCTCCAGCAGGTGTGCTCGCAGTATGACTTTGCGCTAGTGGATGCTGCGGCGGTTCAACTTCGCAAGGTTGTTGAGCTAGTGGTGCTTGCGTCACTGGTTACAAATCGGATGGCGCTCGAAGGCGTCGTCAAAGCGCTGGACACGAAGGACGCTGGCAACGCGCGAAAGTTGGCGCAGAAAGCGAATCCCGACTACTGGCCCGTGCCGTCCGTCCAGAAGCAAGTCGGCCCCGGTAACTTCGAAAACGAGCCCATCACGGAGGGATACCTGACGGAGGAAGCGTGGGGTCCCACCTATGGGCGTCTCAGCACTCTGGTTCACGCTACAAACCCGTATTTGCCACCCCCCGAGCCCGTCGCCACAGCCCGAGAGCTCTCGGCGGTTGTCGGAGAGCTTGTAACGCTGCTGAATCATCACACCATTGTCCTTGTCGACAAGGACTACATCCTCATGTGTCTGATGCAAGGAGAAGACAACGGGGGCGACGTACACGTCTCGCTCTTCGAACGGCAATGAACGAGCCGCGAAACGGCCCGTCTTCGGCACGGCCGGCAGTACAAGTGGCGTTCCATCTTGCTCCGGTATCCTTGAGATACGGATACTTCATGCGCCAAGGACGGATAACGGACGCCTCGCAATCACAGGGGCCAACGGAAAGCGGGGAGAATGGTCGACGTCGTCACCTGCCCCGAGTGCGGTACTGCGTACCGCTGTTTCGTGACCGACGATATGCGTGCCGTCACGCACGTCGTTCCGGTTTCCTGAGCTCCTCTGCCTCTATTCCGGCTACCGAACAAGTGATGCGTACACGACTAGGCCGCGTCGGCTCCGCTCTGAGCGTGGCGCTCCTGGTTCCTCTGGCCTCGGCTTGCGGGGTAGGAGGTAGCGCAGGGTCAGCCAAGGCGACGACGACAACACTCGCGCCAGCAACTACAACCACCGTCGCACGGGTGTCGGTTGCCATCGTCCAGGCAATGCAGAACTGAGGGGTCCCCGTTGAGTGGTCCAGGGGCTATGCGAGTGCTGGTTGGTTTCGTGTGATCCATTCGTTGGCGAACTCGGTTGGTGTGAGGTCGCCGTGGGCGCTGTGCGGTCGGCGGGTGTTGTAGT
>JAODBI010000289.1 GCA_025463875.1 Actinomycetes bacterium | reverse complement strand
TGACCCTTGCCCGCGTACGCGACCGACAGCACTTCGCCGTGCGCCTTCGGGCCCGTCATCACGACAGCCGGGTACTTCATCGTGAGCTTCGACCCGAGGTTGCCGTCGATCCACTCGACGGTGGCTTCGGTCTCCGCCCGCGCCCGCTTGGTGACGAGGTTGTACACGTTCGGCGACCAGTTCTGGATGGTCGTGTAACGGATGCGCGCGCCGGGGCGGGCAATCAGCTCGACCACCGCGGAGTGCAGCGAGTCGTTCGTGTAGACGGGCGCCGAGCAACCCTCGACGTAGTGCACCGAGGCGCCCTCGTCGGCGATGATCAACGTGCGCTCGAACTGGCCGGCGCTCTCCGCGTTGATGCGGAAGTAGGCCTGCAGCGGCATGTCGACGTGCACGCCCGGCGGCACGTAGATGAACGAGCCCCCCGACCAGACCGCCGAGTTGAGCGCGGCGAACTTGTTGTCGCCGGGCGGGATCACCGTGCCGAAGTACTTCTGCACGATCTCGGGGTAGTCGATGAGCGCCTGGTCCATGCTCGTGAAGAGGATGCCCTTGCGCTCCAGGTCCTCACGGTTCTTGTGGTACACGACCTCGGAGTCGTACTGACTCGTGACGCCCGCGAGGAATTTGCGCTCCGCTTCGGGGATGCCGAGCTTCTCGTACGTCGCCTTCATCTCGTCCGGGAGCATGTCCCAGTCGGAGACGGCGCCGTCCTGCTTCGGCTTCAAGTAGTAGTAGATGTCGTCGAAGTCGATCGTCGGCATGTTCTTGGCGAACCACTCGAGCATCGGCTTGCGCTCGAAGCGCTTCAGCGCGTTCAGCCGGAACTTCGTCATCCATTCGGGCTCGGACTTGTGGTACGAGATGTCGCGGACGACCTGCTCGTTCAGACCCTTCTTGGGCGTGACGGCATAGCTCTCGGTGTCGTGCCAGCCGAGCTTGTACTTGCCCAGATCGATGCCCGAAACGGCCATCGGCACACGCCTCCTCAGGTCCCGATCCGCCCTGGGAGCCGGGCAGGAGCCCGCCCCGGTGACCGGGTAATTAACACTACGTCCATAGTAACAATCCCCCGAGACGGGACCAAGCCCCGCCCCAGGTCAGAATCGCATCAGAATTGGGTCAGGGAGCACCGGTCGTACTGGTCGCGCGTGGCACCGTGGTGCCCGGAACCGACGTGGTCGGGGTGGTCGTCGGCGCGCCCACCTTCGCCCGATACGCCTCGAAATCGGCCTGGGCGTTGCGGATGTGGCTCTGATACAGACCCAGATCGCCGGCCGCCAACGCCCGGCCGGCCGCGTCGAACTCGGACTGCGCGGCGTTGAGCAGTGCGGCGGCCGAGGAGTTCGGGGGCGGGTTCGTCGGGGGCGGTCCCGGAACCGTCGTCGTGGTCGTGCCGGGGCCCGTGGAGGGTGTTGTGGGAGTGGTGACGGGCGTGGAGCCGGTGTTGCATCCGTTCGTGCGGTTCTGCGACGCCTGCAGCCGGGTCGGGGTGTTGTTCAGCAATGCCGTCACCGCGTCGGTCACGTCACACCCGAGCACGGCATGTTGACCGACCGCGGCCGCGACGAACTCGTAGCGCGGGAAGGTCGTGTTGCCCTCACCGAGAATCCAGACCGGCCGCACGTACATGATGGCGTTCCCGATCGGGAGGAGCTGGACGTCACCTTGAATGACGCGCGATCCCGCGCTACCGAGCAACGTGAACTCACTGCTGATGAACTGATCGGACTGGATCAGCGTGGCCGCCTGGCCTGGTGACGGCGCGTTGGTGTTCGGTACCTCGTACACGATGAGCTTGCCGTAGTTGGCGCCGTCGGACTGCGCGAAGACGAACGCCGACAAGATGCCGCCCTTCTGGCGCGGCGTGAACGATCTCTCGAGCAAGAACTCCGGGGGGGTCGCCTTCGTCTGACCCGTCGCCTTCGGTAGACCGAGCGTGAGATAGAGGGGTTTGATCGGGCTACCCGCGGGCGGCAGCGTGGTGTTGCGGCCGCCGTTGTTCGTGGACGCAACCGCCGACGCGACCGGCGCCGCGCTCGAGACGTCGGGCGTCGGCGCAATGTCCCAGATGGCCTGCTTGTTGAAGTACTGCACCGGATCGGTGATGTGATACAGCGCGTACTGCTCGGTCTGGGCACTGAAGATGTCTTCGGGATACCGCATGTGTGCGCGCAGGTCCGGGGGCATCGCGCTGATGTCCTCGAACAGTTCGGGGAACCCCTTGCGGTAAGTCTTGATGATCGGATCGGCCGGGTCGACGACGTAGAAGTGCACCGTTCCGTCGTACGAGTCGACCGTGGCCTTCACCGAGTTGCGCACGTAGTTGAGGTCGGTGTTGAGACCGCTGGCACCCGGCTCTTGCGGGTGGATCGATTGGGAGTACGGATAGTCGTTCGTGGTCGTGTACGCGTCGATGACCCACTGGATCCGGCCGTCGACGACGACCGGGTAGGGATCGGAATCGAACTTGAGGAACGGCGCGATGGTCTTGACCCGCTGCACGATGTCGCGCACGTAGATGACGCGTGAGTTGTTCGTGACCTGGCCCGAGACCCATAGGTTCCAGTCGCCGAACCGCAGGGCGAGTGCCGTCTTGCGCAGCAGGCTCGACACCTTGACGCCGGCCTTGCCCTGATAGGCCGTGGGCTTGGTGTTGCCGCTGGCGGTTGCCTCCTGCTCGGCAACCTTGGTATCGACGATCGAGTATCCGCCGAGGCCTTCACCGAAGTAGACGCCCGTGAACCTCGGATCGACCTGGATCTCGCCTGTCGGGGGAATACCCGACAGGACGTAGCTCGGCTGGTCGACGTTCACTTCGTTGGCTGCGGCCGCGACCGCCCCGAAACCGTGCGTGTACACGAGGTGCTGACTGGTCCACGAGTTGTCGGGGAGGTGAGCGAGGTCGAGCTCGCGCACCGACGCGAGGATCGGCTTCGACGCCTCCTCGCCGATCTTGTAGCGATCGACGTCGACGTCGGTGAATTGGTAGAACGGCGTGATCTCCTGTGTCACCTTGAACGCGTCCTGCGCGGTCAGCGGATCGTAGAGACGCACGTTGCTGAGGGTCGGCTGCTTCGCCGCGGCTGTCTCGGCCGGGTTGAGCTGGGCGTCGTAGTTGAACTGTTGCGTCGTGATCTTCGACAGGCCGAACGCGTCTCGGGTCGCGGCGATGTTGAGCTTGATGTACGGCGTTTCCTTGGTGAGCTCGTTCGGCTGCACCTGGAACTTCTGGATCACCGCGGGATAGATCGTGCCCACGACGATGGAGATGAAGCCCCACAGGCCGACGGCGATGATCGGGAAGACCCATCCTCGGCGCCAGATGTTGACGATGAACAGGCCCGCGGCCGCGATCGAGATGACGATGAGGAGACGGAGCGCCGGAAGGTGCGCGTGCACGTCGGTATACGTGGCGCCGTCGACGAACCCGTTGCGCGACTTCGTGAGCGCGAACTGCGCCAGGTAGTACTGATACGTCTTGGTAAGGGCCATGAGCCCGAGCAGCACCGAGAGGTGCACCTTCACCTGGGGCGTCACGCGCTGGAAGGGGCTCTGGAGCCGGATGCCACCGTTCAGGTAGTGGAAGACGGCCGACACGATCAGCACGACGAGGAGCGCGGCGAAGGTCCACCCCGCCGCGAACTGCAAGAAGGGCAACCGGAAGACGTAGAAAGAGACGTCCTTGTGGAACTGCGGATCTTTGATCCCGAACGAAGTGGAGTTGGAGAAGAGGATCCAGCTCTGCCACTGGGCCGAGACGCCCGAACCCATGATGATCGAGAAGAAGATCGCGACGAGCACGCGCACGCGCCCCGCGTACGGCGCGACATAACCGCGGTAACGCTCGATGATCTCGTCTTCGGGTCCGGTACCGCGGAAGCGCGGTGCGAGGCGATCGGCCACGATCAGGTTCACCAGGATCACGACGAAGAACACGACCGAGAAGATCAACGCCGGTACGGCCTTCGCCGACAACAACGAGCGCCACGTGTGCTGGAAGCCGACGTCTTTGAACCAGAGGTAGTCGGTGTAGAACCGCGCCAGCCCCCGCAGGCTCAAAAGGAGGATGACGAGCAGTACCGCAGCGACGATCAACCAGCCCCGCAGGCCGAACGGACGTCGACGGCCCTCGACCGGCACAACTCGCATCCCGCGGATAGTACGTCACGGCCCGCGCCGAAGCGGGCGCGGAGGCGTGAGTCGATGCTCGGCGCGCGGGATCGAATCGGCGGGAACTACTTACCCGCGAGCATCCCGGCCGGTACGAGCAGGCACTTGCATCCGGGATGAGCAGGTGGGAGCGCTTGGCCGGTCGGGAACTGCTTCCCCTTGACGGTCGGTTCGAGCGCGTTGTCGTCGCAATCCGAGCAACGACCTTCCTCGAAGGGGACCCACCACAGGACCGCTTCGTCGGGCACGGCGTCGTAGACGCCGCGCGTCCATGCCGCGGCGAGCACTTCGGCGAGCGTGCGCTCGAGCGTCTGGTTCTTCCATTCGCGATAGCGGGCGCCGATCCGCTCGACGAGACCCCCCGTGTCGCCTTCCTCGCCCGAGTCGATCGCGACCGTGAGACGGTCCCGCAGCGGGGCGATGACGGATTCAGCCGCGTCCGCGACGAGGTCGTCGCCCGCCGCGCCACCCGCTGCGCCCGTCGCGGTCCGACCGGCGCTGTAGGCACCGTCGAACGCCTCGCGCAACACGTTCGACCAGCCGTCGACCGCCGATTCGGACTCACCCAGCACCTGCTGGGCGGTCGGACGACCCTTGTGTCGGCGCACCGAATCGAGCAGCGCGTTCTGATCGTCCTGCGCGCGCCGCTTCGCCCTCTTCAACAGGGCGGACATCCAGGGGTCGACCGCCCGTGCCCGGAACGTTCGCCACTCGTCGGCCGGTTTCGCCCCGGGCTGGGCGGTGACGGCCGCCACCGTCGCGGTCTTGGTCCGGTCGAGCCGCGTGCCGGAGTCGGCTGCGGGAACCGCGTCGGTCGCCTGCGTCGCCTCGGAAGCGTCGGTCGTGTCGGTCGCATCGGTCGGGTCGGTCGCTTCACCACTCGCGGCAACACCGCCCGGCATCTCGTCATGACCCGCGCGCAGGCGCGCGAAGAGGGAATCGACGTCGGCGAGCGCAGTCGCGACCTCGGTCTCGCCGTCGTCGCCTTCGGACGCGCTTGCCGACGGGACCAGATGGGCGTTCTCGGCGTCGAGGCCCGGAGCCGTGCCGTCGACCGACAATGCTTCCTCGGTCGACGGGGCGCCACCCGAGTCGAGCATCTCGATCTCCGCCGCGATCTCGGCCGCGATGTCGATCGGTTCCGCTTGCGACGCCGAACGTTCGACCGCGGCGCGTGCCTCGACCTGCGCGAGTGCTTCCGTTGCGTCGAGGAAGGTTCGCTTCACCGTGCGGTAGGCGTCGAGAAGACGGTCGCGTCCACCGCGCAACGCTTCGATCTGCGCGTTGAGCAGTGCCCGCCGCCGCACCAGATCCCCGAGCACGCGTTCGCGCGCCGACTTCGCTTCGTCGAGCATGTCGCGGCCGTGGACGCGCGCCTTGTCGAGGATCGTCTCCGCTTCGGCCTTCGCGACTTCGAGCGCGCCGGCCGCGCGCGCTTCAGCTGCCTCGACGAGCTCCGCGGTGCGGGCTTCGGCTTCCGCGATCCGCGCCGCGCGGAGGTCGGCGGCCTCGGTGCGGGTGCGCTCGGCGGCCGCGGCGGCTTCGTCGACGAGACGGGCGGCGCGCTCCTCGGCCTTCTTGCGGATCTCGTCGCTCGCCTCGCGCGCGGACCGCAGGAGCCGGGCGGTCTCCTCGCCCAACGCGTCGAGCAGCTCCTGTTCCGAGAGCGGCCGCGGCGTACGGACCTGCTCCTCGAGAGAGTCGATCGCACCCTCGAGCTCCTGCTCGTGTGTGCGAGACATCGCGAGGTCTTCGGCGACGCGCTTGAGGAACGCTCGGACCTCGGTCTCGCTGAAACCGCGCACACCCTTCGCGAACGAACGGTTCGCGACCTCGTCGCTCGTGAGCCGCGGGGTGCTGGAGATGATTCGTTGCCGCCGGTCGGACTCGCTCATCGGAACCCCCATACCCCCAAACGCGAGGGATGCCGTGTGTCCGCCTCGGCGCAGACTAACCGCCCCGAGCGCGAAAATCGCCGTTTGCGGATGACTTTCGGATCGGCTATCACGACGCTGGCGCTGTCGTCGACGTCGTGGGGACAGTCGTCGAAACGGGTGCACCACCGTTGTCGCGCAACACCTTCAAGGCTTGTGCAAAGGTCGCCACGGGCACGACCTTGATGTTGCCGCCCGCGCGCTTCGCGGTCTGGACCAAGTCGTCCTTGCATTGCGTGAGCGCGGCGGGCGCATCGTCCGGAGAGCATTGCGGGACGATGAACAGCGTCACGTGCGCGGCGCGAGCCGCAACCGCCTTCTGTTGGATGCCACCGATCTCGCCGACTTTGCCCGCGGGATCGATGGTGCCTGTGACCGCGACGTGTTTGCCGCCGGTGAGATCACCCGGCGTGAGATCGTCGAGAATCGCCAACGACATCGCGAGCCCGGCTGACGGACCGCCGATACCGGTCGTGTCGACCTTGACCTGGAACGGGAACGTGAGACGCGGCGAGACCGTCACGCCGATGAGCTTGCGACCCTTCGTCGTCGTCACCGGTACCCGCACGTCCATCTTCTTGCCGGCGCGCGTGATTCCGAGCACCACGTCCTTGCCGGGTGCGTGGCTGGAGATGGCGGCCGTCAGATCCTCCGCTTTGGTGATCGTGCGGCCGTCGGCGGTGAGGACGACATCGCCCCAGTCGAGCACCTTGATCGCCGGATAGTCCGGCACGAGGTCGTTCACGATGAGGCCCGGAGCCACGGCGACCTTGTAGCCCGCGGCGCGCAATGCGACGGCGGTCGCCGCCGCCTTCGCGTCGGCCATCTGTTGCAATCCCTGTTGGTTCTGCTGTTGCGGCGTCAACTTGCCCGGATTGGCAGCGGAGTCGTCGATGATCTCGATGTTCGAGTCGAGGCGCGCCCGGATGTATTGCCAGAGATTCACGTGCCCGGCCTCGCGCACGAAAAGAAGGCGGATGTCGCCGCGGCCGTCGGTGTACGACCGTGCGCCCGTGATCGTCACACGCGGCGGCAGCGACAGCGCCTCACCCGGCGCGATCGTCGTGTACGGCACCCGGATCACGAACCCGGCGATCGTTGCGATCACGACCAGGACCGCGACGACGAACAGCAGCCGCCTGACCCACGAGACCGGCCGCCGAGCGGGCTGCGGGCCCTGGAGGTCGATCGGGAGTGTCTGCTCCTGGCCCGTATCAACCCCGGGCGCGGTGGATTCGTCGATGCTCATTCCTTCAGCTCTCGGCGCGCGCCGCCGACCGTAGAGGGCAGCAAAACGCGCGCGAAACCAAGGAGTTGCGACGTGTCCATCGCTCACCAGATTGCCACGCGCACTGCACCTTCCAGGCCGCGGCGACCCGGTTCACCCCTACACGCCGTACCGGCCCGCCGCCGCGTCTACGCCCTCGTGCGTATTGCGTGCCTGCTCTCGATCACCGCGCTCGGAGCCGCCTTCGCGGTCGGAATGGTGGCGATCGGGATCATGGTCGTCGCCTCGAACCTCGGCGCCTGAAACGGGCCGCTCGGCCCTGTGATCCGGCCGCGATCGTTTCGGACCCCCGCCGCGGACGGCGCCTCGGTTCCGTAGGGCCGGTGTCGCCCCGTCCTCGACACCGACCCCGGAGCCTTCGGGCGACCCGGGGCGGTTCCGCCGCGATCGCTTGATCCGTGACGACAAGATCGGCAAACAACCGATCGCGCTGTAGTGGATCGCGCCGATAACGCCGCCGGTACGGTCGGGCGCGTGGACGCCCCCGCCGACCCCAATGCGCGCGCGGCGGCCGTCGCCGTCGATCAGGACGCGCGCCGGCTGGCCGCGCAGGCGACCGACGATCCCGATCCCGGCGTTCGGGCTGTGGCGATCGCGGCTCTCGTCCGGGTCGCACCCCGGCGCGTGAGCGCGCCGGTATGGCGGCGGGTCGCCCGCGACGGCGACGCCCGGGTCCGCCGGCGGGCGGCGGAGATCGCGCCGAAGCTCGGGCGAGACGCCACGTGCGGGGTCCTGCTCGACCTCCTGGCCGACGGCGACGCCTGGGTCGCCGAGGCGGCGGCCTACGCCATCGGCGAGCAACCGCGCCCCACGCATGCCGCCGTCACCGCACTCTCGATCGCCGCGACCGCGCACCCGGACCCGCTCGTTCGTGAATCCGCGGTCGCCGCCCTGGGCGCGCTCGGTGTTCCGGAGACCTTGCCGGCGGTGCTCGCCGCGTGTGACGACAAGCCGGCCATCCGCCGCCGCGCGGTGTTGGCGCTCGCCGCGTTCGAGGGCGACTCGGTCGAAGCTCGTCTGCGAGTCGCGTTGGGCGACAACGACTGGCAGGTGCGCCAGGCCGCCGAAGATCTCCTCGCGGTCACTCCCGAGGAGTGATCGCTACTCCATGAAGAGATCGCGCAGGCTGTCAAAGCTCTCGAGACAGCGGCCCGCACCGAGCACGACGCATTCGAGTGGTGCGTCGACGAGGTGGACGGGCAGATCCGTCTCGTCGCTGATGCGCCGGTCGAGTCCGCGCAGCATGCCGCCGCCGCCGACGAGGTGCACGCCGTTCAGGATGAGGTCCTGCGCGAGCTCCGGCGGTGTGCGCGCGAGACACGAGATGACCGCGTCGCAGATCGCGCGGAGTTGCTCCTCGATCGCGCTGCGCACTTCCTCGGGCACGAGCATGATCGTCTTGGGGAGACCCGACATCAGGTCGCGTCCGCGGACCTCGGCCTTGAACTCGTCCTCGACCGGATAGGCCGAACCGATTGCGAGCTTGATCTCCTCCGCGGTGCGCTCACCGATCGCGATGCCGTACTCGCGGCGCACATAGCCCTGAATGGCCGCGTCCATGTCGAAGGAACCGACCCTCAGCGCTTCCAACGCGACGATCCCGCCGAGCGATATGACGGCGATCTCGGTCGTGCCGCCACCGATGTCGATCACCATGTTGCCCATCGGTTCGTGGATGGGAAGTCCGGCACCGATCGCCGCCGCCATCGGTTGCTCGAGCAGATGGGTCTGCGCGGAACCGGCGCGCCGCGCGGCTTCGAGCACCGCGCGCTTCTCGACGTGTGTGATCGCCGACGGCACGCAGATCAACACCCGCGCGCGCGACATCCGGTTGACACCGGCGCGCTGGAACAGCAGGCGGATCATGCGCTGGGTGATGTCGAAGTCGGTGATCGCGCCGCCCCGTAGCGGTCGCACCGCGACGATGTAGCCGGGCGTACGTCCGATCATCTGCCACGCTTCGTGCCCCATCGCGAGCACGTCCTGCGTGCGGCTGTTCAGCGCAATGACGGTCGGCTCGTTGAGGATGATGCCGTTCCCGCGCGCGTATACGAGGGTGTTCGCTGTACCAAGATCGATTGCGAGGTCGCGCGGCAGCTCAGCTCGCCTCTCACTCCGACCGGCGCTTGCGGCGCAACGGTGTTTCGGGCGCGAGGGCCCGCAGGTTGCGCTCGAACTCGTCGATGCTGTGCTCCATCGAGTTCGGGCGGCGGTTGCGCAGCAAGACGACCGTGATCCCCACGATGCTGCCGACGACCGCGATGAGGAGGAACGCCACTCAGCGCTCCGATGTCGAGGACGATGTGACCGATCCGGCGGAGCGGATCTGATGCTGTTCGAGAGCCCAGTCGGAGCCGCCCGACCAATGTTCCTGCTTCCAGATCGGCGCCGCTTCCTTCAGTGTGTCGATCGCGAACTCCGCGGCCGCGAACGCCTCGGCGCGATGCGGAGCCGATACGACCACGAGCACCGATGCCTCGGAGAGCTGCAAGTCGCCGGTGCGGTGCAGGAGCGCGACCCGTGCGACCTCGGGCCAACGCTGCCGGAGCTGCGCGACGATGTCGGACATCGCGCGCTGCGCCGGGCCGTCGTACGCCTCGTAGGTCATCGCTTCGACCCCCGGCCGACCCTCGGCGTGATCGCGAACAACACCCGCGAAGGTCACGACTGCTCCCGCCGACGGGACCGTCGCCCACTCCGCGGCCTCGGTGGCCGGGAGAGGTTCGTCGGTGAGCGCGACCCAGTCGCGCGCGTCGGGCTTGGGCCGGGGCACGAGGGCGAGTCTACGGAACGACCCTGGTGGCACGCTTGCCCGCGGACGCGTTCGGCTGGCACGTCGGTACACTCGCTCGACGATGGGGCCAGGCGATCGGCACGACGAAGAGCCTCGCGACGAGCACCACGAGGGCCCGGAAGAAGACCTCGGCGACGAGACCGCCGACTCTCGCAACCCGCTTCCCGACCCCCTCGACCGGGTGTGGCTCCATCCGACCGAGCTCTCCACGCTCGGCACGGCGTTCGCCCCGCACCGCAACCCGATCGCGGCGGGCTCGACCCGCCATCGCCCATGGCCCTGGCTCGCGCCGCTCCTCGCCGGTGCGGCCGGCGCGCTCCTCACCGTCGCGGTGCTCGCCGTCACCGGCTCGTTCGATCGGTCGTCGTCGCCCGAAAGCGCGGACGCGGTGACCGGCGACGCCACGAGCGCCGGAGTGCTCTCCGCCGCCGACGCGTTGACGAAGTTGAGTCCGTCGGTCGTCGCGGTGCTGGCGCGGGACGCTCAGGGCGCGCGCCGGGGCTCGGGCGTGTGCGTCCGCCACGGCGCGCAGGTCCTGACGAGCACGCGGGTCGTCGGCAACGCGTCCACTGTCCAGATCGTGACTTCGGACGGCGGGCGCCACAGCGCGCGCGTGGTCGGACGCGACCGCGTCACGGATCTCGTCCTCCTCGATCTCAAAGACGTCGGCAACGTCCCCGCGGCGGAGCTGGCCGAGGACGCGCCCTCGACCGGTGCACCGGTGTGGCTCGTCGGTGCGCCGACGCCGGGCGCGAAGTCAGCCTGGATGAGTGCCGGCATGACGTCTTCGAACGACGCACTCGTCGTGAGCGATCTCGGTCCGACGACGGGCGGTCTGCTCGAGACCGATGCCGTGAGCAACGCGGCGGTCGTCGGCGGCGCGCTGGTCGACCGGGCCGGGTCGGTCGCCGGCATCGTGCTCGGACACGTCAACGGGAGCGTCACGACCTATGCGGTCTCGATCGCGGTCGCGGTGGGGGTCGCCCAACAACTCGACGCGGACGGCGTCGCTCGGCACGGGACCCTGGGTCTCCGGGGCGTCGATACTCCCCTCGGGCCCAAGATCACCGCGATGGCCAGCACCGCTCCCGCGGCGCGCGCGGGCGCGCACGTGAGCGACGTGGTCGAGTCGATCAACGGCCGCGCGGTGGAGTCGATCGCCGATGTCACCGCGCTCGTCCGGAGCATCGATCCCGGGATCACCGTCATCATGGAGCTCCGGCGGGGAAATCAGGCGCTCGCGGTTCGGGTCGAGCTCGGAGCGACCACTGGCTGAGTTGTCGGCGGCCGAGTTGTCGGCGGCTGAGTTCCTGATATCGAGCCGGACGCGCGAGCATGGGACGTCTCGACGCGAGGGAGCCGGTTGACGTGAGCGACGAAGAGACCCACGAGTTGGGCGATCTCGATCGTGAACTGCTGAATGCCGTCCAGTGGGACTTCCCGCTCGAGGCGCGCCCGTTTGCGGCGCTTGCTGACCGACTCGGCGTCGACGAGCCGGAGGTACGCGCCCGGGTCGCCAAGGTCAAGGACGCGGGAGTGCTGCGTCAGCTTTCGGCGATCTTCGACACCCGCGCGCTCGGCTATTCCTCCGCGCTGGTCGCGGCGAAGGTCGATCCGGACCACATCGACGACGCCGCCGCGGTGATCAGCAAGCATCCCGGAGTCAGCCACAACTACAAGCGCAACCACGACTACAACCTCTGGTACACGGTGGCCGTTCCGCCCGGAGACTCCCTCGCCGAGCACATCGACGTGTTGCACCGCGACTCGGGCTCATTGGTGACGCGCACCCTGCCGACCATCACGCTGTACAAGATCGGCGTGAAGCTCGACATGACCGGCAAGACCGCGGCGAACGCGAAGGTCGATGTGCTCGAGCACGAACGTCCCGAGCGCAAAGCGGAGATGCCCGCGCCCGATCTGTCCGACCTCGAGCTTGCGACGATCCGGGTGGTGCAGCACGATCTCGCCAACGTCGAGCGTCCCTTCGCGGTGTACGCGGAGCAGATCGGGGCCGATCTCGGTACCGAGGTGACCGAAACCGACGTGCTCGACGTGCTGCGCTCGTTGAAGGAGCGCAAGCTCATGCGGCGCTTCGCGGCCGTCATGAATCACCGCAGCGCCGGCTTCAAGGCGAACGCGATGGGCGTGTGGGCCGTGCCCGACGATCGGCTCGACGAGATCGGCCCCCAGATGGCCGGCTTCGCAGCGGTGTCTCACTGCTACCGCCGGCCGACCTACGACGACTGGCCCTACAGCGTGTTCACGATGGTGCACGGTCGCAGCGCACGCGACTGTGAGGCCACGATCGACGCGATCCGCACCGAGACGGGTGTCGACCAGTACTGCCTCCTGTGGTCGGTGAAGGAGTACAAGAAGGTGCGGCTCGAGTACTTCACGCCCCAGTGGGACACCTGGTACGCCGAGCACACGGCGCGGGCGTAGCGAAACCCAGGCCGTCGAGTCAGGCGCGCCCGCGACGGCGGGTCAGCCACCAGGTACCGAGCGCAGCGCCGACGGTGACCGCACCCGCGCCTGCGAGCCAGGGCACGAGACTCCGATCGGGCGCGCCCGTCGCGAGCAGCAGCGCCTCCTCGTTCGAGTGGGTCGGCTTCCAACCGGCGCTCTTCAGCCGGTCGTTCGCCACCACCCACGGATGCGTCAGGTAGGGCACCAGCGAGGGCGGTGCGTCGCCGAGTCCGGTCGACCAACTGAGTGACAACGCGCGCGTCGCGAGTCCGGCGCCGAGCGGGGGAATGTGGCGACCGGGAATCATCGCGCCGGCATCTTCGTACGCGAGCCATCCGTCGGCCGCGACGTTGTACGCCCCGTCGAGGTCGACCGTGGCCGCGAGCTCGAGGGCGGCCGCGACGTCGTCGATGTGCACGACTTGGACAGGAGGGTTCGCGCCGCGGATGCGGAAGGGAATGCGACCGGTCGCCACCGCGGTGAACAACGAGTTCGCGCCACCGCCGACAACCGGTGCGATCCGCAGGCGCGTCGCGACGCGTGCGTCGTCGGCGCCGGCCCACTCGGCGAGGAGGCGTTCGCATTCGCCGTCGACGATCGCGGGAAGATACGCGGGACTCGGACGCAGCGGTGCATCCTCGGTGATGGGGATCGGGTTGTTCGCCCACGCGCCGTACACCGCGGTGCTCGACGGTCGGACGATCTTCTTGACGCCGGTTCGGCTCGCCGCGTCGAGGACGCGCCGGATGCCGTCGACGTTGACGCGCGTGAACAGTTTGTCGTCGGGCAACGGTCCGATGACCGCCGCGAGATGGACGATCGCGGACACGTCGCGGAGGTACGGAACGAGGTCGGTGTTCAGCACATCGACCCGGTGGAATTCCAGCTTGCGCGCCTGGCGAGCGGGGTCGCGCACGTCGAGACCGATGATCCGACCCACCTGCGGGCTGGCGTCGAGCAGGGGCAGGAGCCGCTGCCCCAGAAGGCCTGACACACCGGTCACCGCGACGACGAGTTCATCGGTCATGGTCCATAGACTGGCGCAGTGAGCGACGTTCCCCAAACGCCGGGGGGCTTTCCGGGCCCGTTCGATCTGAACAAGATCATGCGCATGCTCCAATCGCCGGGTCCGGTGAACATGGAAGTCGCGCGCGAAACCGCGGAATCGATGGCGAACGTCGACGTCGAGACCGGCGAACAGCGCGTCGAACCACCACTCGACCCCGACGCGGCGCGCGCGTTCGACGACGTCGTGCGCGCCGTTCAGCTCATGGTGATGGAGGCGACCGGCATCTCGGGCACGCTCACCGTGCCGATCCGAACGGTCGACCGCGCCACATGGGCGAGCGTCACGTTGACCGGGCTCGAACCCGTGCTGGCCGCGCTCGCCGGAGCACTCGGGCGTACCGATGCCGACCCCGACGCAACCACCGACCCGGCCGCGGCCGCGGCATTCAGTCCGGACATGCTGTTCGCCATGATGATGCCGCTCCTCCTCGGCGGCTGGGCCGGATCGATGATCGGTCTGCTCGCGCACCGAGCGCTCGGTCAGTACGACCTTCCACTTCCGCTCGACGGACCACCGACCCTGTTGTTCGCAGCGCGCAACGTCGACGCGTTCGCCGAGGAGTGGTCACTGCCGGTCGACGAGCTCCGGTACGCGCTCGCGCTGCGCGAGGTCGTCCACGGCGCGCAGCGCTCCGTGCCCTGGGTGCGCGAACGGCTGCTGCGGTGCGCGTCCGCGTACGTGAACGCGTACGAGGTACAGACCGAGGCGATGGAAAGCCAGTTCGGCGGCCTCGACCCGTCGGACCCGTCGTCGATGGAAGCCATCGCCCGGCTCGCCGATCCCGACGTGCTGCTCGGCGCGATGCGCAGTGAGCGCCAGGCGCCGCTCCTCGCCGAGCTGCAGAGGTTCGTGTCGGTCCTCGAGGGCTACACCGACGTCGTGGTCGAAGCACTCGGCGAGCGCATGGTCACCGCGCACGGACGGCTCGACGAGGCTCTGCGCCGGCATCGCCTCGAGCGCGGTGACGCCACCGGCTTCGTCGACCGCCTCCTCGGCCTCGAGCTCGACCGCGGGCACTACGAGACCTGCGTCGCGTACTGCCGCGGCGTGATGGAGCGCAGCGCCGGCTCCTTCGATCAGCTCAATCGGCTCTGGTCGCACGAGTCGATGGTGCCCACCGAAGCGGAGCTCGTCGCTCCGGGCCTGTGGCTCGCCCGCATCGATCTTCACGACACGCCGTGAGGATCGGCGTTCTCGGCGCCGGTGTCATGGGCAGCGGGATCGCGCAGGTGTGCGCGCTCGGGGGCGACGACGTCGTGTGTTACGACGTCGACGCGTCCGCGCTCGCCGAGGCCCGCGCCCACGTGACCACGGGACGCTTCGGGCTCGACAGTGCGGTGGAACGCGGCAAGGTGGCGCGCGCCGAGGCGGACGCGGCACTGGCGCGCATCACGTTCACAGAGTCGTTCGAAGCCGCGGCCACCGCCGATCTCGTGATCGAAGCGGTGCCGGAGCGCCTCGAGCTGAAAGTACGTGTCTTCCGCGATCTCGACCGGCTCGCGCCACCCGACACGATCCTCGCGTCGAACACGTCGGGCCTGCCGATCGCGGCGATGGCCGCCGCGACCGATCGCCCCGACCGCGTCATCGGGTGGCACTGGGCGTCGCCCGCACCGGTGATGAAGCTCGCCGAGATCGTCGTCACCCCCGAGACGGGCGAGAAGACGATTGCGACGGTGACCGACACCGCGGCCCGTTACGGCAAGCATCCGATCGTCGTGAAGGACAACCCCATGCAGTGGGGATTCGTTGCGAACCGCGTGTACTTCGCGATGGTGCGCGAGGCGCAGCGCGTAGTCGACGAGGGGATCGCGACGCGGGCCGAGGTCGACCAGCTGATGATGGATTGCTTCCGTTGGCCGAGCGGACCGTTCGGCATGGTCGCCGGTGCGGGCTCCGGCTGGAGCTAGACGGCCTCCCCGCTCCGGCGGGTCGAGCCCCCGGCCGCCGCACGGACGGAAGAACGATCAGAAGAACGAGAGCAGCGCAGGTGCCGGCGTCGCGAGGAACATGGCGTCGGCGAGGGCAACCGCTTCGGGCCGCCTGACCTCGAGCCGGCCGGCGGCGGCGAGCTCGCTCCAACGGTTTCCGCCGAGCACGCACGTCCCGAACACCGGTGCGTCGCAGACGAGATCGGGTTCCTCATTCGTCGCGACGCAGAACGTGCCGTCGGCATTCGACTCGACCGCGACCGTCGACGTGGTCCCGTCGGCGGCGTGCGCGCTGATGACGAGCCGGCCCGCAATGGAGTAGGTGCGCGCGCCGAGGATCGCCAGCGGATCGAGCGGCGCGAGCCAGAGGTGGTCGTTCACGAAGTCGACGCGGACCGAGCGGCCGTCGACTACGACGTGGCGCAGCGGGTCGTCTACGGGAAGGTTGAACGCGGAGACCGTCGCGATCAGGTCGACACTGAACACGTAGCGCCAGAGCCGGATCCAAGCGGCGGGGGTCTCGGCCTGCATGTCGATGATCGTCAGGCGACGATCGACCAGGCCGCCGGCGCCCTCCCCGGTGATCGAGTACACGACGTACCCGTCGTCGTTTCCCTGCGCGTCGGCATGGATCGCGACGAACGAGGCCTTCGCCTGGCCGACCATGAACTCCCAGAAAACCTGCTCCCACCAGAACTCGGGCCGCGTCACCATGCCCGCGCGGGTGTGACGGGCGCGGTCGTACACAGGCGGGATCGCGACGACGGCTTCGTCGAGCGTCACGAGTCGCATGCTTCCGTCGTCGTGATCGGGACGTGCGAACTCGATACGCGACTTCTCGGCGGTCATCGCGAGCCGCCACGCGGCGACGCCGTATCCGAAACGGCCGTAGATCGAGCTCTCGGACGCGGTGAGGATCGCGGCCGGCTCGTCGCGCGCTCGTGCGTCGTCGTGCATCGCGGCCATGAGTTGCGTGAGCACTCCCCGGCGCCGGTGTGTCGGTTGCACCGAGACCCACGAAACGGCGGCCGCGGGAAGCATTGCGCCGCCGGGCATCGTCAGCTCGAAGGTGTACGTGCGCGACACGCCGACGATGTGGCCGGAGTCGAACGCGACGCGAGTCCGGTCGAGCTCGGCGGCGGCCCAACTGCGCGACGCTCCCGGCCGCGGCGGTGCCCCACCGAAGCCTCGCTGGTCGGCGACGAGGAGGTCGTCGACCTCGGCGGACTCGATCGCGCGGATCTCGAAAGGCATCCGCTCGTTCTAGCCGGGTGGCGGCAACGACGGCTGGGTATTCCGCGCCGCGGTCCGCCGGAACCCGCCGACGTACGACAGCCCGGCGAAGAGCAGCACCACCGCGACCACGAAGATGCCGCCCCGACCGCCGCCGGGGAAGACGACGGCGGCGACGCCGCCGGCGACCCAGACGAGTTGGAACCGGGTCTCGAACCGGGCGAACGCACGACCGCGCACCGCCTCCGAGCCGTCCCGCTGCAACAAACTGTCGAACGCGACCCGACCGCACGCCGTAGCTGCCGCGACGGTTGCGGCGGCGACGACCAGTGACACGCGCCCGTACGCCCGCGCGGCCAACACCAACGGCAGCGCGGGCACCAGCAGCGCTCCCGCGAGCATCCATTCCTCGCGCACCTTCTTGCGGATGAACGGAGCGATCACGGTGCCGAGCCCGTTCCCCAGGGCGCTCGCGCCGAGCACCAGTCCGAAGACCCAGGCCGGCTCGTGCGACCGTTTCAGCGCGAACGCGGCGAAGAAGGTGAAGAACCCCACGACCGCGCGGAGCACTCCCATCGCGGTACCCGCGATCACGATGCTCCGCGCGTGCAGCGCCTCTCGCTCGTCGACCGTCTCGCTCGGACCCACCTGTTTCGCTCGCGGTATTCCGAACGCACAGATCGTGCCGACGACGAAGACGAGCGAGCCGGTGCGCAGCACCCACTCCGCGCCGGCGAGCTTGAGGATCGCGGCCGCAATCGGCGCCGCGACCGACGCCCCGACCACGGAGATGATCGCGAGCCGGGAGTTGGCGAGCACGAGCTCGTCGTGGGAGTCGACGACGGCCGGCACGAGCGCGCTCTTGGCGATCGACTGACCCTTCGACAACACCAGGGCACCGAACGCGAGCGGGTACAGCAGCGGGCTGTTGACCTGGCTCGCCATGAGCATGCAGATGACGGCCCGGCCGGCCATCGCGCCCGCGACCATGAGCCGTCGACCCCCACGGGTCCGGTCGAGGAAGGGTCCCAGCACCGGGGCGACGACGGCGAAGGGAGCCATCGTCAGGACGAGGTAGAGCAGCACCTTGGGTCGGGCCGCGCCGACTCCGACGTCGAAGAACAACGTGCCCGCCAGCGACACCGTCACGAAGACGTCGCCGGCCATCCCGACCGCGTGCGCCAACGCGAGCCGTGCGAACGGCGTGATGGTCGTCGACTCGAGATGTCCGCGCGTATCCGTGGCATGCATGGTACGACGCCGGTTTTCCGGTCGGTCCCGTGCGCAACGGGTGCTCACCGAGATCGGCCGGGGCCGCACCGACCCGGGAGCAGCTGCCGGGGCCACCCCATACCATTGGGTCATGAGCCCGCCGGACACCCCCACGGCGCCCGACAGCTCCCGGTATCTGAACCGGGAGCTCTCGATGCTCGAGTTCCAGGCCCGCGTGCTCGCGCTGGCCGAGGACTCGACGCTGCCGCTGCTCGAACGGGCGAAGTTCCTCGCAATCTTCAGCGGGAACATCGACGAATTCTTCCAAGTGCGGGTCGCGGGCATCAAAGAGCAACTCGCGGTGGGCGTCCGCTCGACGTCACCCGACGGTCTCGACCAGGTCGAACAGCTGCGGGCGATCCGTGAACGCGTCGAGGAGCTGGTCGCCCGGCAGGCGGC
>JAODBI010000260.1 GCA_025463875.1 Actinomycetes bacterium | reverse complement strand
TCGCCGACGAGGTCCACGACGGCATGACCGTCGGCATCGGCGGGTGGGGTTCGCGCCGCAAGCCGATGGCTCTGGTGCGCGCCCTCTGCCGCTCGTCGGTGAAGGACCTGCGCCTCGTCTCCTACGGTGGCCCCGACGTCGGGCTGCTGTGCCGGGCGGGCAAGGTACGCGAGATCGTCTACGCGTTCGTCTCGCTCGACTCCATCGCGCTCGAGCCCCACTTCCGCAACGCGCGCCAGTCGGGATCGGTCGACACGATGGAGCTCGACGAGGGGATGTTCCTCCTCGGTTTGCAGGCCGCCGCGTGGCGCGTGCCCTTCCTGCCGACGCGTTGCGGACTCGGCTCCGACGTGATGCGCTTCAATCCGCAGCTGCGCACGATCACGTCGCCGTACGCCGACGGCGAGAAGCTCGTCGCGATGCCCGCCCTCAACCTCGACGTCGCGCTCATCCACATGCACCGCGGCGATCAAGGCGGCACCGGCCAATACCTGAACGTCGACCCCTACTTCGACGACCTCATGTGCATGGCCGCGACGCGCCGGTTCATGAGCGTCGAGCAGATCATCGACACCGAGCATTTCCTGGCCGACGGTCCTCCGCAGTCGATCCGCATCAACCGGCTGATGACCGACGGAGTGGTCGAGACGCGGCACGGCGCGCACTTCACCGAATGCGTGCCCGACTACCCGCGCGACGAGGCGTTCCAGCGCGCATACACGGCGTCGGCGAAATCCGACGAGGCCTGGGACGAGTTCCGCGCCCGCTACATCGACGTCACCGAAGCCGAGTATCAGCAGGCGGTGCAGGCATGAGCGACGTGGTCTTCAGAGACGGGCCGCCGACCCGGGCCGAAGTGTGTGCCGCCGCGATCGCGGACTGCTTCGCGCACGACGGAGAGATCCTCGCCAACCCAATCGGCACCCTGCCCGTCATCGGCGGCCGTCTCGCCAAGGCGACGGTCGCGCCCGAGCTCGTGATGACCGACGGCGAGGCGCTGCTCGTCGAGAACATCCTCCCGGTCGGCGTCGAGAATCCGGAGAAGGTCGTCGCCGGTTGGAATCCCTATCGCACAATGTTCGACGCCGTGTGGTCGGGACGGCGGCACGTGATGATGAGCGGCAGCCAGATCGACAAGTTCGGCAACCAGAACTTCGCGTTCATCGGTCCGTACGAGGCGCCCCGAACGCAGCTGCTCGGCATGCGTGGTGCGCCGGGCAACACGATCAACGACAAGACCTCGTATTGGATCCCCGCGCACACGACGCGCACGTTCGTGCCCGCCGTCGACGCCGTGAGTGGAGTCGGCTACGACCGCGCCGCCGAGCTCCCGGCCGGCGGCGGTCGCTTTCACGACATCCACCGCATCGTGACGAACCTCTGCGTGCTCGACTTCGCAACGCCCGACCACCGCATGCACCTTCGCTCCGTGCACCCCGGGGTGACGATCGACGACGTCGTCGCCGCGACCGGCTTCACGCTCGCGATCGACGGCGACACGCCGGAGTCGCGGCTGCCGACCGACGACGAGCTCATGTGGATCCGGGAGCGCATCGACCCGAACGGACTCGGCGAGCAGGAGGTCCCCAACCCGTGACCGGATCCGGCGCCCTGCGCACGCCGATCTGCGACCTCTTCGGCATCGACGTGCCGATCGTGCAGACCGGCATGGGCTGGGTCGCCGGACCGCGACTCGTCAGCGCGACGGCCGCTGCGGGTGCGCTCGGCATCCTCGCGTCGGCGACGATGACGTACGACGAGCTCGCCGACGCGATCCGCGAGGTGAAGTCGCGCACCGACCAACCGTTCGGCGTGAACCTGCGCGCCGACGCCGAGGACGCGGCGGAACGCGTCGAGCTGTTGGTACGCGAGAACGTGCAGGTCGCGTCGTTCGCGCTCGCGCCGAACGAACGCCAGATCAAGACGCTGAAGGACGCCGGCGTGCGCGTCGTGCCGTCGATCGGCGCGCGCCGCCACGCGGAGAAGGTCGCGGCCTGGGGCGTCGACGCGGTGATCGTGCAGGGCGGCGAAGGCGGCGGCCACACGGGCGCGGTCGCCACCACGCTCCTACTCCCACAGGTGGTCGACGCGGTCGACATCCCGGTGATCGCCGCGGGCGGCTTCTTCGACGGTCGCGGGCTCGTCGCCGCGCTGGCGTACGGCGCAGCCGGCGTCGCGATGGGAACACGCTTTCTCCTGACCCGCGACAGCACCGTGCCCGAGTCGGTGAAGGAGTATTACGTCGGCCGGACCGTCGCCGACACGGTCGTCACGGCCAGAATCGACGGCGTGCCGCACCGCGTGTTGCGCACCGAGTTCGTCGACGAGTTGGAGCAGGCAAGCTCGGTGCGCGCGGTGACCCGGGCGGTGCGCAACGCCTTCGCCTTCAAGAAGATGTCGGGGGTCTCGTGGCGCGGGATGCTGCGCGAAGGGGTCGCGATGAAACGAGAAGGCGACCTGAAATGGACGCAGGTCATCCTGGCCGCGAACACGCCGATGCTCCTGCGGGCCGGCCTCGTCGAGGGCAGGCTCGACGCGGGCGTACTCTCGAGCGGTCAGGCCGCGGGCGTGATCGACGACCTGCCCACCGTGGCGGAGCTCGTCGCTCGCATCATGAGCGAAGCGGAGCAGACGTTGAAGCAACTGGGAGAGTTGGCGTGACGAAGACGAGGGTTGCCGCCGTCGAGAACTGGTTCACGACCGACGAAACCGCACCCGCCCTCCTCGGCGCGCGCGGTGCGGAGTCGGGGTCGTACTACTGGCCGACGGCGGTCGCGGTCTCCGGCAATCCGAGCGCACCGGGCGAGGCCCGTGAACCCGTCGAGCTGTCGCGCACCGGGAAGCTGTGGTCGTGGACGACGAACCACTACGCACCCCCGGAGCCGTACGTAGCGCCCGATCCGTTCGTGCCGTACACGGTGTGCGCGGTCGAGCTCGATCGCGAACAGATGGTCGTGCTCGGCGGCCTCGCCACCGGTGCCGACGCGGAGCAACTCGCGGTCGGCATGGAGATGGAGCTGGTGCTCGGGCCGCTCTACGAGGACGACGAGCACGAGTACGTGGTCTGGCAATGGGCGCCCCTGAGGAATGATGGTTGAGGAGCACGCCGTGAGCGAACACGACATCGCCATTCTCGGCGCCGGGATGCACCCGTGGGGGAAGTGGGGCCGCAACTTCGTCGAATACGGGGTCGTCGCCGCGCGGGCCGCGCTCGCGGACGCCGGGGTGGCATGGCCCGACATCCAGTTCGTCTCCGGCGCCGACACGATGCGCAATGGTTATCCCGGCTATGTGGCCGGGGCGACGTTCGCGCAGGCATTGGGATGGAACGGCGCCCAGGTTGCATCGTCGTACGCCGCGTGCGCGTCGGGTGTGACCGCACTGGCAGCGGCCCGGGCGCAGATCCTCGCCGGATTCTGCGACGTCGCGCTGGTTATCGGTGCCGACACCACGCCGAATGGCTTTCTCGCCCCGAACAAGGGCGAGCGAGGCGACGATCCCGACGGGTTGCGCTTACGGTTGTTGGGTGCGACGAAACCGACGTTCTTCGGCCTGTACGCGCGCCGCCGCATGGAACTGTTCGGCGCCACACGAGACGACTTCGCGCGCGTCAAGGTGAAGAACGCCAAACACGGTCTCGGTAACCATTACGCGCGCGACTAGTCGGAAGTGTCGGTAGAAGCCGTTCTGAACGCGCCGATCGTCTCCGATCCTCTCGGCATACTCTACATCTGCGCAACGAGCGACGGTGCGGCCGCGCTCGTCGTGTCGTCGCTGGCGTACGCGCAGCGGCACGGTGTGAGCAATCCCGTGCGCGTGCGCGGCATCTCGACCGTCACACCGAGCTACCCGCAGACGACGATCGAGCTGCCCAACTTCGCGACCGACAGTGCCGCGGGAACGGGCGCACCCCCGGAACACGGCTTCAAGGAGTCGATCGCGGTGCGCGCCTACGAAGAGGCCGGACTCGGCCCCGACGATCTCGACTGCGCCGAGGTGTACGACCTCTCCACCGCGATGGAGCTCGACTGGTACGAGCAGATCGGCCTCTGCAAGCAGGGTGAAGCCGAGAAGCTGTTGCGCGACGGTTCGACGACGTTGGGCGGACGCGTCCCGGTGAACGCGAGTGGTGGCCTCGCGTGCTTCGGCGAAGCAGTGCCCGCACAGGCGATCGCCCAAGTGTGTGAGCTCGCGTGGCAGATGCAGGGCCGCGCCGACGGACATCAGGTCGACGGTGCGAACGTGGGGTTGTCGATCAACCAGGGTCTCTTCGGCCACGGCTCCGCGGTCATCGTCAGCAACTGAAGTCGACACGCCTGAACGCAGCAACCCATAACCCCGCGACCGAGATCCGAATCCCCGCTCGTTGGTGCGACAGCCTCCTCACTGGGCAATCTGATTCGCTTCGGAACGAACTCAGCCGAGAGAGCCGTGGGATGACTCATCGCCCGCAGTCGGACGATCTCACCCGTCGTCGTGCCGTGCGACAGGCTCACGTAGGAGAGTGACGTTCGGCCGAAATGGGGCCGGCACGGGGAGGTCGCAGGTCTTCGGCGAACTTTTTGGTCGGCGTGTCATCCTCGTCGGCTCGTTGTGGGGTTAATGGAGTGGGATGGAGATTCGTCACGACCCGAGTTTCGACGCTGCGTTCGATGAGTTGTTCGCGGTCGCGGAGCGGGTCGCTCGTCGAGTCGCGGGCGCCGCAGCGGCGGAGGACATCGCTGCTGAAGTGATGGGCCGAACGCTCGCGCGCTGGTCGAAGGTGCGATCGTTGCCCCACCGCCAAGCATGGGTCGCTCGGGTGGCGTTCCACGAAGCCTTGGACGTATCGCGCCGCCAACGCCGACAGCTCGAGCGCCTGCCAGTGTTGTCGAGCCGCGACCTGGCTGAAGACCTGACGACCAGAGTCATGCTGAACGATTCGCTGGCCCGACTGCCGAAACGCCAACGCGAGGTCGTGGGTTTGCGGTATCTGGCGGACCTCAGCGAAGCCGACACTGCGCAGCAGGTCGGGATCACGGTCGGATCCGTGAAACAACACGGGCGTCGTGCGCTGCAATCAATGCGAGAACGACTCGACGTCGACAGGCTGTTCGAGCGAGAGGAATGACCATGTACTCAGAGGAGCACCGCGCCGAACTGCTCGAACGTGCCTACCGGCGTGGCAACGAACTGCGCTTGCGGCGCCGTCGTTGGTTGGCGACGTTGGCCGGTGTGGTTGTGATTGTGGTCGCCGGCGGCAGTGCCATTGCCGTGTCTGACAGGAGCGGCAACTCCAGAGTGTCAGTCGGACAATCATCCTCCTCGACGGCGACGACATCATCGTCCCCGTACGCAACGACATGTGCGGCATCGATCTCCGTGGTTCCGCGAGCCAAGGTGCCTGACGATGTCAGGGCGTGGGCCCAAGGTGCGGCCGTCGTGGGCAACGGTGCGCTCTGGACCATCCGTTCCGCCATCGACGTTCCCGGCAGTCATCAATCGAACATCTGGCGCGTCAAGTTCCCCTGGTACACGCGGCCATTTGGACTGCCCACCATTACCGGCCGCCGTCTCGATGGGACGGGTACGTTCCGCGCCGACGCCAATCCAGCCACCGATTCTCGCGGCACCTGGGTCGTCTCGTCGTTTGAGTTTTCTCGCCCCGGATGCTGGCAAGTCACCAGCCGCTATGGGAGCTCCACCATCCGGTTCCGCATGCACATCCTCGCGAACGCGCACCCGGCTCCGCCTTCGTCGGCCCAGCCTGCTGCCAGAATTCCGCCTTCCCCAACACTGCCAGCAACTACACCGACCACGGGAGTACCGTCGGACCCAGTGCTGCTCTTGGCGCTCCAGTCGGACCGCTTCGACGGCTCCTCATTGCCCGCACACCTCCATGTTCTTGGTGTGGGCCGCTGGCAGTACGCCGACGCCGGCCACGTTGGCAGCGGCTACGCCGGCTCTGCTCAGCTACGTTTCCGCTCGGACGCCATGGGCGAATCCCTCTCCAGCACCTACGACGTGTTCATGGCCGCTCCGGCCGCTGCGACGTGGTTCACCAGGGCGTACGCGAACTTCCGGACATACGGCCCGGCGGGAAGCGTTCGAGTCCCACAGCTCAATCCTTCGGTCAACGCGTTTTGTGCGCGACAAGCTGCGCCACCCGACACCACGACGTGCTGGTTCGTACGCGGCCTTACAACCGGCATCGTCACTGCGACGACCCCGTCCAGCACATCTCGCGGCGACGAGGACGCCGTCCTCCAAGCGATGCTCACGCACCTGGTCGCCCTCGGCGGCTGACCCACGGCGTCGTCACCGACACGAGGCGCGCAGGCGAGCGCCACATTGCCCGCTCGAGCGGGCAATGTGGGCGTGTGGATCAAGCCCCGAGTGCGACGCCTCGCAGCGACCTATGACGTTCTCGCCGATGCCTTTGCGAATCGAGACCGAGCGGCTCATCTTGACACCGGCGGAACCGAGCGACGCGGAGTGGTTCACCGAGTTGCTGAACGCTCGGGGAACGGGCGCGTTCACTGTTGCGGACGTGCTCGAGCGGATCGACGTCATGACGAAGACAACCGAGACCACGGGCATCGGGGCGCTGGTGCTCCGCAAGCGGGCCGATGGCGAAGCTTTGGGATACACCGCAATCGTCGTTGGGCGTGGCTCGCTTGATGAGCCTGAGCTTGCGTATGAGCTGCTGCCTCGGGCGCATGGGCACGGGTACGCGACCGAGGCCGCTCGCGCGCTGCTCGACGCCGCATTCGATACAGGCCGGCGTCGAATCTGGGCGACCATTGGGTCCTGGAACGCACCGTCTCTTCGGGTGGCGGAGAAGCTGGGCTTCCGCCGTGACCACCGCACAACGGAAGTCGTTGGGGAGGTGGTCTGGATGGTCTGCGACCGCTGACCGGCGCGCCGATAACGGCTCTCCTGTCACTTTCCGCAATGTCGTGCAAGCGCGGTGCAGGACGCATGGTTCGGCGCGAGCGTGTGAGCCCTTGAGTTGGCCAATAGCCATCGGGTCGGTTTACGGCTCTTGGGGGACGTGCACCGCGATCGAGGCGACCGTGTCGAACCCGAGGCGTTCATAGACGGGGCGACCCATCTCGCTCGCCTGCAGAACTGCCACCTGAGCACCCGCGGCTCGGGCCGCGTCCATCGCCGCCAGCGTGACGATGGCGCCGAGTCCTTGGCCGCGCGCAGCTTCGAGGGTTCCGACGCAAAAGATGCCAGCGAGGCTCGATGCGCGTCGCCCAGGCAGCAACGCCGAGGACGCCAGCGGTTCGCCGTCGACGCGGAGCAGGAAGCGCCGCAGGGCCGTCTCGCCTGGCAGCCCGACGTCGCGGTCATAAGACGCTGGACCCTCGACATACTCCTCTGGGCAACCGAAGGAGACGGCCACGACTCTCGACCATTCGGCGAGGGTGGCTGCCGTAACCTCGTCAACCGTTACGCCGGGGCGCGTCGACGCGGACATCGCTGTGTTGAGTTCTGTCGCCATGACAGGGGCGTGCCACACGGCGCGCCAGCCGAGCGCTTCAAGCGCGGCCGAAGTGTGAGACGGGGTGGTTGGTGTCACGCGCCATGCGACGGGGA
>JAODBI010000243.1 GCA_025463875.1 Actinomycetes bacterium | reverse complement strand
CATCTCCGCCTCTTCGGCCGGGTCGTCGGCGGTCGAGAGGACCCGCCGGTCGGGCATCGGACCGACCCACATGTCCTCGGTCGACGGGGTGACCGGGGGGCCGTCGGCGCGACCGACCTCCATGAGGTCCATCGGGAGCGCGCGCCGGCGCCGGCCCTTCAGCATGTCGAAGCACACGTTGCTCGCGATGCGATAGAGCCATGAGCGCAGCGCGCTGCGGCCCTCGAACCGATCGAAGCTGCGCCAGGCGCGCACCAGCGTCTCCTGGACGGCGTCGTCGGCTTCGAACGGCGAACCGAGCATGCGGTAGCAGTACGCGGTCAACTCCGAGCGGTACTGCTCGAAACCGAGCTCGGCAGCCGCGGGGTCGAAGCTGGTGGTGCTCGTCATAGCGGACGTTCCCTCCTCTACTGCCGACCCCGCACCGTACCGAAGCCGATCAACCGCGAGAAACGAGCTTGAACTCGGCGCCGGTGGTGTCGGCCGCGTGGGCCAGGCGGCCGTACGGCGTGTCCTCTGCGGGGCGGATGATCGAACCGCCGAGGTCGACGATCCGGGCGAGCGTCTTGTCGGTGTCGTCGGCGCCGAAATACACCGACCAACCGGAGTGGTGCTCGGGTCCGAACGGTGCGGCATCCATGATGCCCGCGAGCTGTTCCTCGTCCTCGCCCAGCGTGGTGTAGCGGAACTCGGGAACGTCGCTCGCGACGTGTGTCTGCCATCCGAAGACGGCGCGGTAGAACGCGACCGACGCGTCGTAGCGGTGCGTGTGCAACTCGAACCACGACGGCGCGTTCGCCTCGTCGATCGTGCCGAATCCCTTGTGCGTACCCGGCTGCCAAAGACCGATGCGCGAACCACCCGGGTCGCTCACGACACCCATCGTGCCGAGATCCCCCACCGGCATCGCGGGAACTGAGACGTCGCTGCCCTGCTTGGCCGCCGCGTCCACGGTGGCCTCGGCATTCTCGACCGCGAGGTACACCGACCACGAGTCGGTTGCCTCGGTCGACCCGTCATTGCGCATGCCACCCGCGATCGGGCGGTCGTTGTAGTGGAAGTTGAAGTATCCGCCGAACTCGGGGTTCGGCTCCTGGGCCGTCCAGCCGAACAGCTCCGCGTAGAAGGCTCGGCTCTTGTCGGGATCGGTGGTGAACAGGTCGATCCAACAGGGTGCACCGACGGGGGCGACTTCACGTTGCGGCACGGCAGGCTCCTTCGAGAACGAGGCGTTACTTCGTTTGTACCCGTACGACTACCGCGGCCCCCGGAACTCATCGGTCCCTCGCGAAAACCGTCGGGGAAAACCTCGAGCTGACGCGCGTGTCAGCTCGAACCGGGGATCTCGAGCTCCTCGGCGAGTGCTTCGAGGAGTTGCTTCGTGCCCTCTTCGCGCGGCCCGGGTGCTTCGTGACCGTCGAGAAAGGTGTCGTGCTCGGTGAACACGAGGCGCGTCCCCGAGCCGGCGGGGATGAGCTCGATCGTCGTCAGCGACACCGAGATCCGGTCGTCACCGAAGTGCATGTCGTACGCGAAGACGATGCGTTCGCTCGGCACGATGTCGAAGTAGCGGCTCTCCATCGAGACGGCCATGCCTTCGTGGTTGCCGCGATACTTCTCGTACCCGCCGACGCGGAAGTCGGCCTGGTACGCGTCGGTTCCCCAGCCGTCGCCGTTGACGAACCAGCGATTCTTGGCCTCGGGATCCTCGAACGCGGCGAACACGCGCGCGGGCGACGCGTCGTACGTGCGCTCGAGGACGAAGGTGGAGTGGATGGCGGATCGATCGGTCACGGTTGCTTCCCCTTATTCACGAGTTCGAGTTGGAATGGTTCGGGTCGGTGGTTTCGGACGGTTCGGCGAGGAAGTCGCCGAGGCGGTCGAGGCGGCGCTCCCAGGTACTGCGGCGTTCGGTGATCCATTGCTCGGCGCGGGTGAGCGCCGCGGGATCGATGCGACAGGTGCGCACGCGCCCGACCTTCTCGCTGCGGACCAGCCCGCTCGCCTCGAGGACCTGTAGGTGCTGGACCACGCCGGCGAGCGTCATGGCGAGCGGTCGGGCGAGCTCGCTGACCGAGGCCGGGCCGCGGCTGAGGCGTTCCACCATCAGCCGGCGGCTGGGATCGCCGAGGGCGTGGAACACCCGGTCGAGCGGGACCTCTTGCTTAAGCATGTACTTGAGTATGGCGGATCGCCCACAGTTGGTCAAGTAGATGCTTTACCGATTGAGCGCGTCGGGCTCGTTGGGCTAGCGCGGCTGGTGCGGCTGATGCGGCTGATTGGGCTCGTCGGGTTCAGGCGGAGCGGCGCCGCTTCGGGCGGGGGCGACGGGACTCGACCGGCACGGCGGGATTCGAGGCGCCGACGACGCCGGCCTTGCACCGGCCGAGGACCATCGTCCACGCGACCTCCATGAACTCCTCCTGCGCGGCGGTGTCGACGAGCTGTTGCACCTCGATTCGGCACCGTTCGACGCCTTCGCCCGCGAGCGCGTGAAAGCGGACGTAGCCCGTCATCTCGCCGCCGGGCACGGGCACGTTGTCGTCGGCGAAATCCCAGCGCAGCGCGATGAGCTCGGGCGCGCTGACGACGTCGTAGCGGCCGCGGACGCGCGTGCCGAACTCCATCGTGCACGCGAACCGGCCGTCGTCGATGGTGACCGGGACTCCGAGCCAGCGCGAGTACACGTCGGCATCGGTGAAGGCCGTGAACGCGGTCGGCTGATCGACGCCGACGTCGGCGGTCGCGATGACCACGCGGCCCGTGCGCGCATCCGCGAGCGCCCGCTCGGGCAGGTCATCGGCGGGGGTCCACTTCGAGGAATCCCAGAGCGCACCGTGGAGCCCCCGTAACACGTCCTGGCGGGCGCGGTAACGGCGAAACGTTCCCTCCGAGGCTCGGGTGACGAGGCCCGCGCGGCGCAGGACGTTGAGGTGTTGCGAGATCGTGGGCGCTGACACCTGGAACTCGGCGGCGATCTCACCTGCCGGCAGGTTGCGACCCCAGATCAGGCCCAGGATCTCGCGCCGGACGGGCGAGGCGAGCGCGGCGAGGATCTTCTGCATGTCGCGCTCAGGGGGCACGGGCTTCTCCGGCATACGCCGAAATCTCCTGTCGATTTCCCGATGTTTCGATCGTCGTCTAATTTAGTTGGCGACGAAACAGAGGGAGAACGCAATGGCCGATCTCATGCCGATGGTGCACTCGGAGCGGGCGTCGCTCAGCGAGTTCCTCGACACGCTCACGCCCCAGCAGTGGGGTGCACCGACCTGGTGCGACAAGTGGAACGTGCAGGAGGTCGTCGCGCATCTCACCGCGGCCGGCAACATCACCGCGCCCCACTTCCTCGCCGGATTCCTCCAGGCCGGCTTCAACTTCGACAAGACGGTCGACACCGATCTGCGCAACTACTCGCAGGGCACGCCGGCCGACGTGAAGGCGCGTTACGACGCGATCATCATGAGCAATCGCAAGCCCCCGGGTCCGGCCTACGTGGCGCTCGGCGAAGTGATGGTGCACGGCGAGGACATTCGCCGTTCCCAAGGCGCGCGCGGCGAGCACCCGGCCGAGCATCTCGTGACCCTCGCCGAGTTGTACAAGAAGACGGGCGCGCCGCTGCGTGCGAAGAAGCGCGTCGCCGGGCTGAAGCTCCAGGCGACCGACGTCGATTGGTCGACGGGTGAGGGCCCCGAGGTGACGGGACCGTGCATGTCACTGATCCTCGGCATGGTCGGCCGGACCGGAGCACTCTCGGATTGCGACGGACCCGGAATGGAGACATTGCGTTCACGCGCCGTCGTCTCGTGACCGTCAGCCAGTTGCCCATTCGTGCAACAGCGCGACGGTGTTCCAGTTGCGCGTCGTGGCCTTGGTCGCGAGCTTGCGTTCGAAGAACGCGTTG
>JAODBI010000217.1 GCA_025463875.1 Actinomycetes bacterium | reverse complement strand
CCTTCGAAGACCACGGCCGCACCGCCCTCCTGACCCCGCCCCCGTAGCCCCCGATTGTTGCAAACAGTTTGCAACAAAAGTGATCCCGGGCGGTCCGAATTGTTGCAAACAGTTTGCAACGAAAATGGCTCCAGGCGGTCGGAATTGTTGCCAACTGTTTGGTGGAAAATGGGTACGTGGGATCGGGTTCACTCCTTCTGTTGGGAGTGCGCGTACGATCGGCGGGCATGGGTGACGGGGAGGTGGACGACCTCCCGTCGGATCGGGCCGCCGGGCATCGGTTCGAACTCGGGTTGGGTGCGATTGCGCTGGCGGCGCTGGTCGTTCGCATCGTGTTCACCGTCGTCGTCTCGCCCCGGGTGCCGCGGCTCGGGGATGCGAGCGCGTACCACCTCCTCGCGGAACGACTCGCGCACGGGGGCGGGTACATCCGTCCGTTCGACGATCTGCTCCTGCATCTACAGCGCCCGACGGCCGAGTACCCGCCGCTCTTCCCCTTGCTGCTCTCCCTCCCGGCCCGGCTCGGCGCGCACTCCGTCGAGCAGCAACGCATCTTCCTCGCGTTCGTCGGCGCGGCAACCGTGGCGCTCGTCGGGCTGCTCGGCCGCCGGGCCGCCTCTCCCCGCGCCGGACTCGTAGCGGCCGCCCTCGCCGCCGTCTACCCGATGCTCTTCCTCACCGAGGCCACGCTGATGGCCGAGTCGTTGTACGTGCTGCTCGTCACGGTCGTCCTGCTTGCCGCGTACCGCGCCTACGACGACCCGAAGCCGTCACGGTTCGTCGCGCTCGGGATCGCGGTCGGGCTCGCGACGTTGACTCGGGCGGAGGGGATCGTTCTCGGCGTTGTCGTGGTCGTTCCCCTCGTCGCGTGTATGCGGAGGCTCACGACACGGGAACGCGTGCAGCGCGCCGCGATCACGCTCGGTATCGCGGTCGTCGTGATCGCGCCCTGGACGATCCGTAACGCGGTGAGGTTCCATGCCTTTGTGCCGGTATCGAACAATGCGGGCACCCTCATCGACGGTGCGAACTGCGACGCCACCTACGGAGGACCGCAGATCGGACTGTGGCGCGAGACGTTCTCCCAACCCGGCGGGAACACCCCGGCCCCGGCCGCACCGGCCGCGGCCGCACCGACCGACCAGGCGCACGCGTGCTTCCCGGGCTTCGACATCGCCGATCCGCATTTCGACGAGGCCTCGGCCGCGAACACCGACACACGCGCCGGTCTCCACTACGCCCGCAGGCATCTCGGAACGCTTCCGAAGGTCGCGGCGGTACGGGTGCTGCGGACGTGGGGTCTGTACGCGCCGAAGCAGCAGGTCGACTTCGAGTCGCTCGAGGGACGGCCGCGCGTCTGGCAGATGCGCGGCACCGTCATGTACTGGGTGCTGCTCCCCTTCGCGATCGCGGGCGCGGTGATCTTGCGCCGGAGGCGGCGGGTCGTCTGGCCTCTGGTCGCGACCGCGCTGACGGTGACGCTGGTCGCGGCTTCCACCTACGGCCAGCAGCGGTTCCGCATCGCGGCCGAGCCTGGGCTCCTCGTGCTGGCCGCGGTCGCGCTCCACGCCGCGTGGCAACGCCTCCGGACCGCACGCGTGAACTCCATTCCGGAGCGGGTCACTGGGTAGGCTCGATTCGTGCTTTGGTTCGAGCGGCAGGTCGTCAGCACGCTCATGAGCCCGAACCTCGACGCCGGCACCCGCTCGGCAGTCGAGTCGTACGTGTCCACCACGCTGCATTCGATGCCCGAGCATCTCCGCGCCGGTGTCGCAGCCGAATCGATCGTGCTCGGTGGCCGCTCGTGGCTGGAGCATCGTGTCGGTCGATTCGACCCGCACACCTTGCCCGCCCGCATCGACCGGTGGCGTTCCAGCAAGATCGATCCGATCCGCCAGTACGTCCGCCTCCTCCACTCGCTCGTGCTCTTCGCCGAGAACGAATTCGCGGCCGGCGCCGGTGGGAGCATGTGAGACACCGGACCGGCGCGTGAAGCCTCCCAGCAAGACGACGATGCAGACCGACGTGCTCATCATCGGATCGGGCGCGGGCGGAGCCGTCACCGCGGCCGCGCTCGCCCGGGCGGGGCGGACGGTCACCGTGCTCGAAGAGGGCCCGTGGGTCGACCCCGACGCGCTCGAGCCGTTCTCGCTCGAGGAGATGGTCGCCAAGTACCGCCACGGCGGTTCGTGCGCGGCGCTCGGGCGCCCGGCGATCGCGTACGCCGAAGGACGGTGTGTCGGCGGCAGCACCGAGATCAACAGCGGCCTCTACCACCGGCTGCCGCCCGAGCTCGCCGAAGAGTGGCAGCGCGACTATCGCATCGACGAATTCAGCACCGAAGCGCTCGACCGGTACGCGGACCGCATCGAGACCGAGCTCGGCGTCTCCCGCCTCCCCGGCGCGCCCCCCGCGTCGTCGGCCGTGCTCGAACGCGGTGCGACGAAGCTCGGTTGGCGCTCGGTCGAGTTCGCACGCGTGTTCCGATACGAGTCGACCGGCCGCGCGGTCAAGCAGACGATGGCGCGCACCCTCCTGCCCGCCGCCACCGAAGCCGGCGCGCAGGTCGTCGCCGACTGCCGAGTGGCCAAGCTCGTGCGCGACGGCCGGCGTGTCGTGGGCGCCGAGTGCGAGCAGATGATGCCGGACGGCTCGAGGCGCGAGTTGTTCGTACACGCGGAGCACGTATTCGTGTGCGCGGGCGCGACCCAGACTCCCGCGTTGCTGCAACGCAGCGGCATCCGGCGGAACATCGGGCGGGGCCTGAAGATGCACCCCACGGTGAAGATCGCGGCGCGCTTCGACTCCCCGATCGATCACGGCGATGTGCCGATGCACCGCGTCACGGAGTTCGCGCCGAGCCTCACGATCGGCGGTTCCGCGAGTCGCCGCGGCCACGTGGCACTCGCGCTCGCCGACTCCGACGCCGACTACGCCGACGCGCTCGCGCACTGGGAGCACGTCGCCGTCTACTACGCGGCCATCCGCAGCGAGGGTTCCGGCCGCGTGCTCGCCCTGCCCGGCGCCCGTTCGCCACTGGTCACCTACAACCTGACCGAGGCCGACATGAGCCGCCTCGCGCGGGCACTCGTCCACCTGGGCGAGGTGCTGCTCGCGGCGGGTGCGACGGAGCTGTACCCGTCGGTGACGGGCGGCGTCGTCGCCCGCGGGCCCGACGACCTCGTGCAGTGGTGGGACGCGCTCACCCGCAACCGCGCCAACCTCATGACGGTGCACCTCACGTCGACGGTGCGTATCGGCGAGAACCGCGAACGAACCGGCGCCGACAGCTTCGGCCGGGTCTGGGGCTACGACAACCTGCGCGTGAACGACGCGTCGCTGCTGCCCGAAGCACCCGGCGTCAACCCGCAGGGTCCGATCATGGCTGTGGTCGCGCGCAACACCGATCAGTTCCTCGCCGAAGCGTAAGCGGCGCTCCCGCGCGCCCGATGGAGCACGCGCTGGATCGCGGCGTCCACCGCGACCGCGGCGAGCACCACGAGCGCCGGTTCGGCGGTCGTACGAAAGCGTGTGCTCGCGTAGGTCACCACGACCGTAACGAACACCACGACGATCGGCGCGATGAGCGGATACACGGGGACGACGTGGCGGCGGCGGAGTATCACTCCCCCGGCGATCGACAGCAATGCCAGCAGCCAGAAGCTGTAGAGCGCGGCCCACGAGATCCACACGGGGTTGCGGCCCTCGATGAACGCGTCGGCGCGCACGTACAACGACGTCTTGTAGAGCCCCGCGATGCGCAGCAGCCGTACCCCCTCGACGGCCGGCAGCCGGCTCATGTGTCCCCGGACGTACGCGAGCGCCTCCCGCCGGTAGACGACGTCCTCCTGCGACTCGTCGTAGCGCGGCAGCCCGTCGTCGTCGGCCAGGTGTTCCTTGTCGGAGATCGCGATCGCGCACTGGATGTCGAAGTATCCCTGGAGCCGCCCGTAGTAGACCGAGTCACAGTTCGCGGACGCGAGGAGCGGATCGAACTGTGCGCTGAGCAGGATCGGGTGCACGAACCGGGTCGTGTTGTAGATCGTCCACGGCGCGATGACGACCACGGCGGCGAGCACCGCCGCGCCGAGCCAGCGCAGACGCTGACGCCACAGCCGGTCGCGCGTCGTCCAGGCGAGCGGCACGACGAGCAACGGCACGAGCAGGATGAGCTCCGAGCGCGCCATCGCACCTGCACCGCACGCGAGGCCGACGAGCGCGAGCCGCGGCCAGCTCGGCGACTGCCAGTAGCGGTACGCGAGGAGCAACGCGAGCGCGGCGAAGAACATCGAGAGCGTCTCGGCCTGGAGCATGCCGTCGGGCGCCCAGAGGTTCGGATACAGGGCCGCGATCGCGGCCGCGACGATGCCGACGCGTGCGCCGCCGACCGCGCGTCCGAGCAGGCCGATGACCCACACCGTCGCCGACCCGAGCACGCACGACCAGAGGAGGTGCGTGAGCACGCTCTTCATGCCGAGCACCGACGGGATCGCCAGGAACATGACGTACAGCGGCGGATGCTCGGCCGCCGCCCGGTGGATGCCCACGACCTCGAAGAAGGGCGAGATGAAGCCCTTGCCGTCGGCGAGCAGGTTCGCGCCCGCGGTGTAGAAGTACGCGTCGCCGTGCGGATCGAAGTTGCGGCGAGCGAGGAACACGTAGGTGAAGCGGAGGATCAGCGCGCCCAGAACCACGAGCGCGAGCGCGAGCCGGAACCAGGGCGCGTCGCGCTCGGTCGGCGCCGGCTCCGTCGCCTGCATCGTGGCGACCATCAGTCTCGAATGCCGGGCGGACCGATGAACACCGCCAGCGGCATGCTGAGGTCGAGCATCTGCGAGATCGAGTGGCGGGTCGTCAGCGGCACGTTCGAGGCGAGGGCCAGCATGAACAGGTTGTTGTCGACCTGCGGGACGAGGTTGCCGAGTCCGTCGTTGCGCAGGTTGCCCACGACCTGCGCGTGCAGCTGGTCGAACTGCGCGCGCTCCGGGTCGGAGCGCGGGTCGAAGAACGCGACCTGGCGGAAGCGGGAATCGCGTTGCCAGTTGACGATGTCGGGACCGGTCGCGAGGTGCACCTCGAGCGTCGGCGTGCGGTCGTCGATCACGTGGTAACGCGTCGCCCCCGGCCGGAAGGCCTCGCCCGCGCGCACGTCGAATCCGCGCCGGTCGAGCTCGTTCAAGAACCCGAATCCGGCGGAGCCGATCGCCTCCGCGTCGGGCAACCACGTGACGAGGTACGGCCCACGTTGCCCCGCGCGTTGGAGCCCGTGCAGCGCGTCGGCCGTCGGTTGCATCACGGCACCGAGTGAGTCGTTGAGCCGCGGCGTCTGCACCGTCACGTCCGAGGCCTGGAACGCGAACACGACGCTGACGACCACCGTCAGGGCCGCAAGCGCCGTCAACGTCGCCTTCGTGACGTTGGCGAAGCCCGGATCGTCAGGGCCGACGTAGGCCCGGGCGAGCTCGAACGCGGCCCATCCGATCGCGAGCAGGATCAGTGCCACGAGCCCCCAGGCCCATAGCAGGAGGTAGAACCACACGGTCCCGAAGATGCGCGCCGACGAGATCAATCCGAGCGCGAGCGCCGCGACGAGTACGCCGTCGAGTATCAACAGCGCCTGTACGCGCCGGCGCCACGCGACGACGATCGAGGCCGCGAACGCGACGAGGAGCACGGCCCCGGGGACGCGCGAGCCCGCGACCTCGAGCGCGCCGCCGTCGTGCACGAGCGTGCGAGTGAGCAGCTTCCATGGATCGAGTTGCGCCAGCAACACGCCGAACCCGCGACCGAACCCGATCGTGGCGTCGGGCGGATGGCTGAAGTAGTCGCGGATGATGCCGAGGTTTCCGGGCGAGTGCGCGAACTGATCGATCACTGGAGGGATCCACAAGACGATGCCGACGACCGCGCTGATCGTCCCCCAGCGCCAGAGATCGCGCCGGGCGCCGGGAACCCGACGGCTCCGATAGGCCGACCGGGCGAGTACCACGACCGCGAGCGCGAGGAGGCCGCCGATCAGTCCGAGGTACGAGATGTGCGTCTGCATGCAGAGCGAACCCGCGACCACGACGACCGGCAGCATCGCGAGGTCGTCGGCGATGACCGACCAGATCGCAAGGATGAACACGAACCACCAGAGCACCGGCAGGTACGGATTCCACGGAAGGGTCAGGAGGAACGCACCGTACGCGCGTGTCAACAGCGCGAGCACCAGTGCGACTGCCAGGAGCAGCGAACGACCGCCCCGCCGCAACGCCATCCAGAGCGCGAGACCCATCGCCACGACGTCGAGAACGACAGTCGACGCGAAGAGCCCGTAGGACGTGCCGCCGAAAAGTCGCCATACGGGCCACAGCGCGTAGAAGCTCAGCGGTCCCGGATGGCTTCCGCCGTTGGGACCGAACGGGCCGATGCGGCCCGCGAGACCGATGAGGGGCGGGTGCCCGGTCGAGATGTCGCGCACGCGGATCTCGGTCTGCGCCATGTCGAGCAACGGGAACCAGCGCGGGTGACGCAACTGGACGAGGGCGACGACGAGCGGGAACGTGAGGACCGCCAGCAGCGCGGCGAGGAGCAGCGCGTTTCCCCGACCGAGGCGCCGTCCCTCCGAAGACCGGCGTCCCGAAGATCGTGGCGTCACCGCCGGATCGACCGCCTCGGCCGGAGCATCGACCCCGGGGTCGACTTCGAGTGCGGGGTCCACGGACCCGGAAGTATACGACCGACCCTTCACGAGCGGTGCGTCATGGAAGTGCCTTCAACGCGCGCACCAGACCCGGTCGAACCGGCGATTGATGATGCGAGCGGACCGTTCCGCCCGAATCGCTGCGGTGGGCGACGAACCACTCGTACGACTCGATGACCATCGACGCGTTCGAGTGTCGTGGCTCCCAACCGAGCTCGGTGCGCGCCTTCGTGACGTCGAAGAACAGCGACTCGCTGTAGAGCAGCCAGTGGTACGGCGCGAACGGAGCCAGACCGAGCGCGGCGAGCGCCTGCATCGTGAGGCGCGCGGGCGCGACGGGAAGCGATCGCACGCGCGAGCCTGTCTGCGCGTGCTCGACGAGGGCCTGCAGCGTCTCGCGCATCGTGCCGAACTCGAGCGCGCCGACGTTGTACACCGACGGTCCGGCACGATCGCCGGCGCGCAGGCAGGCATCGGCGAGATCGTTTGCGTGCACGAGCTGATATCGATTGTCGCCGCGACCGAGGACGAACACCGGCGCGCCGTCGGCGACGAACTCGAACAGCAACGCGATGACACCGAGCCGACCGTGACCGAGGACGGTGCGCGGTCGCACGATCGTGACGTCGAGGCCACCGGCAACCGCGTCGCGACAGAGCAGCTCGGCGCGCAGCTTGGCCCGTCCGTACGCCTCGAGCGGACGGCACGGTGATTCCTCGGTCACCGGATTGTGTTCCGGGATCCCGAACACCGCGCTCGACGACGTGTGCACGATCTTTGCGACCCGTGCGTCGCGCGCCGCGACCAGAACGTTCGCCGTGCCGCCGACGTTCACCTCGTCGAACAACGCCCGGTCCTTCGCGAGCGGCACCTGCGCGACGTTGTGGAACACGACATCGATGCCGTCGCATGCACCGCGCACAGCAGCGCGATCGCGCACGTCGCCCGAGACGAATTCAGCGCCCACGAGCGACGGCCCCGGTGGGTTCAGGTCGAAGATCCGGACCGCGTCGCCGCGCGCGAGCGCCTGCTCCGCCAGGACCGAGCCGAAGTATCCGCTGCCGCCCGTTACCAGGATCGAACGCGCCATCAGAGCTGGTCACCGCGCGCGAGGCACCACCGGACGCTGGCCCGCATGCCCTCGAGCAACGACACCGTCGGCTCGTAGCCGAGCTCCTTGCGTGCCCGCGAGATGTCGCACGCGATCGTGTCCTTCAACTCACCGAGCACGTGCAGCACCTGCACGTAACGACCGGTGGCCTGGGCCGCGGCGTCGAGCTTCTCCGCCACGACGGCGGCCGCGCGCGGTACCGGGAGCGGCCGGCGCTTCGCGACCGAGAGCCCCTCGGCCTCGAGCGCATCGCGCACGGTACGGAGTACGTCGCGCAACGCGTAGGGCTCCGCGTCGGCGATCCAATACGCGCGTCCGGGCGCGGCGTCGGCGACCTCGGCGCGCAGGACACCTTGCACGAGGTTCTCGGTGTACACCATCGAGCGGCGCTGGGTACCGGGCCCGATCAACGGGAACCGGCCCCGGCGGATCGCGGCGAGGAACTGCGTTTGGCGGGCGGGTTGGTACGGCCCGTAGAACCACGGTGGGCGAACGATGACGGTCGCGAGATGACCGCGTTCGTACGTGCGTTGTACGAGTTGTTCGGCTTCGAGCTTCGAACGTCCGTAGGCCATGTAGGGGTTGAGCGGCGAGTCCTCGTCGAATCGATCCTCGCTCGTCGGGTTCGCGCCGAAGGGCGAGTTCGACGAGACGTGCACGAAGCGGGACGCGCCGACCCGGCGGGCACGGTCGAGCACGAGCTGCGTGCCGCCGACGTTCACGTCGAAGAGCTCGCGCACGAAACGCGTCGGATGGATGACGGCCGCGGCGTGGAGCACGGAGGCCGCGCCGACGCCGGCGAAGAGCTCGTCGATCGCCGCCGGGTCGCGGACGTCGCCGACGACGACCTCGATCCGGGGGTCGACGACCTCGAGCAGCGCGGCGTCACCGGGCTCGTGCACGAGGGCCCGGATCCGGCTCCGGCTCGGTTGGAGGGCCAGTGCCCGCACGAGGTTCTGGCCGAGCCAACCGGCGGCGCCCGTCACCACCACCGTCGACGGCCCCGCCGGTATCGCAGATTTCGGCACGGTCGTCGACGCTATCCGGTTGTCGCCGCCAAGCCCTCGACGGGTGGGCTCCACGTCGCAGGAAGACGGGACCTCGAGACCACGCACCCGCGTAAAAGTGATGGTGCCTCCCGTGGCACCACTGGCGGCACGGCACCGTCCGGGGCGCGATCACCGGGCTCGCCTAGTTTTCCCGTGTGCCCCCCGCCGAGCCCGAAGTCGCCGCGCCCGCGCGGGGGCATGCGGCGCCCGGTGCACGAGCGCCGCGCGCAGAAGCGAACGGCGCCCGCGGGAGCGGCGCCCGGACGGGCCTCGCCCGACACGTCACCGGCACCGAGGGCCGCCGCAACGCGATCGCGCTCGGCATCGTCGCGCTCGTCGTCGCGTTGCCGGTGCGCGGCTTGTTCCGCTCGCCCGGACCGCCGATGGAAGAGGGCTTCATGCTCGTCTTCCCGGAGCAGGTCCTGAAGGGCGCCCTCCCCAACCGAGACTTCCTCCATCTGTACGGACCCGGCAGCCTGTGGGCGTTGGCCGGCGTGTTCAAGGTCTTCGGCGTCTCCGTGATCAGCGAGCGCGCCGTCGGCCTCCTGCAACAACTCGCGATCATCTTCGGCGTCTACGCGCTCGCGCGGCGCTGGGGCCGGACGTTGGCGGTCACGGCCGCGGTGACGTCGGCGCTGATCATCATCCCGTTCGGCTTCACCGCGCTGGCGTGGGTCGGCGGCGTCGGGCTCGCAATATGCGGACTCGCGGCCGGCGTCGAGGCGCGCGCGTCGACCGACGAACCCCGGGCCCGACGTTGGGCCGTGCTCGGCGGGGTTCTGCTCGGGCTCGCAGTGCTGTTTCGGCTCGACCTCGCGCTCGGCGTCGGCATCGCGACGATCGCGCTCGTGCGCGGCATGCCGAAGGCGCGCGCGCACCGTCTCTACGCCGGCATCGGCGCCGGCCTCGCCCCCTACGTGATCCAACTCGCGACCGCGGGTCCGGGACATTCGATCCAGGGCATGGTCGTCGAGCCCGTGTTCAAGCTGCGGGGTGGCAGAGGGCTCCCGATCCCACCCGCGTGGGGACACTTCGACGGCTTCTTGCAGAGGGCCGGCGCGCTCGCGCAGATCTCGTGGCCGTTCCCCGCACTCGCGCGCCCGCACCAACTGTTCTTGTGGTTCTTCATGCTGCTCGGCGCGATCGCGTTCGTGCTCTGGCAGGGGTGGCAGGCGACCCGCCGGCGCCCGACCTCGGTCTCCGCGCGCACGTTGTTCGTCGTGGGCATCTTCGGCCTCGGGATCCTGCCGCAGGCGTTGCAACGCGTCGACTCCGGCCACTTCGCGTGGGTCAGCTGCGTCGTCTTCGCGTTCGTCCCGATCGCGATCTTCGAGGCCGTCCGCCATCACGCGCCGCAGGTACCGGTGCGGCGGGTCACCCTCGCGTCGGGCGGAGTCATGTTGGTCCTGCTCGCGTTCGTCATCCCGGCGTTCACCATCCGCACCTACGGCGACTACTCGTTGCAAACGTTCGGGATCCACCGCGCGTCGTACGCGGTCAGGCACAACGGCCGCGTCTTCTACTACGGCAAGCCGGACCGGGCTGCCGCCGCCAACATGGTCGTCGCGGCCGCGGCGCGCATCTCCAAACCCGGACAGCGGTTGTTCGTCGGTCCGGTGAACCTGCGCAAGACGCCGTACAGCGACGCGTATCTCTACTTCCTGCTCCCCGACCTCGTGCCCGCGACCTACTACATCGAGATGGACCCGTTCGACGTCACCACGTCGCGTCTCCCGCACGATCTCGAGTCGGCCGACGTCGTCATCCTCTCGAAGATCTGGGACGACTGGAGCGAGCCCAACGACTCTTCCAAGGTGGGGCCGGCCACCAGCCAGCAGGTGCTCGAACGCCACTTCTGCCACGTCGGCACCTATCTGAACCTGTACCAGCTGTGGCAGAAGAAACCCGCGAGCGGGATGTGCGTTCCGGACCCGGCCGCAAGCTAGATTTCGCAGACTGTGCGGACCCTCGTCGTCACTCCGACGTACCAGGAAGCGGAGAACATCGTTGAGTTCCTGGAGCGCGCCCGCGCAGCCGCGCCCGAAGCCGACATCCTGGTCGTCGACGACAACAGCCCCGACGGCACCGCGGAGCGGGCGGACGAGGTCAACGCGCGGCTCGGGCACATCGAGGTTCTCCGGCGGCCGCGCAAGATCGGCATCGGCGAAGCGGTGCGCGCCGGCTTCGAGCTCGGTCTCGACCGTGGCTACGACGTCGTCGTGCAGATCGACGCCGACCTGTCGCACGATCCGGCCGCGCTTCCCGACCTGCTTCGGGAGATCGCCAACGGCGCCGACGCCGCGATCGGTTCGCGCTACGTGCCGGGCGGCTCGATTCCGCACTGGCCCTGGTACCGCCGAGCGATCTCGAAGTGGGGCAACCGGTACGCGACCCTCGTGCTCGGCCTCCCGATCCGCGACGCCACCAGCGGGTACCGCGCCTTTCGCGCCGACACGCTGAAGGCTGCCGACTTCGGGCACACGCGCTCCAAGGGCTACGGCTTCCAGATCGAGCTCTGTTACCGCGTGTGGCAGCACGGCGGTCGCATCGCGCAGGTGCCGATCACCTTCACCGACCGCGTACGGGGCCACTCGAAGATGTCGCTCAGCGTCGGCGCTGAAGAGCTCGGTCTCGTCACCTGGTGGGCGCTGCAAAACCGGGCGTTCAAGGGCCGTTTGCGCCGGCGATAGGTTCGAACCCCGACCCGTAGTCCGCGGGTTACGGCGCGTCGCGGATCTGCGGAAGCCACCACTGCCATACCTTGACCGCGCCCGCATCGGTCAGGTGTTGATTGTCCGGCTGCCAGAGGTCGACGCCGTCGAGATTCTCGGCGCGCCGGCCGCCCGGGCACACGAGGGTCCGCCAGCGGACGAGCCGGACGTGCGGGGTCGCGCGCGCGACCTCGGCGAAGATCGTGTTCAGGGCCGCGATACGCCGGGGATCGGCGCGCTCGGGGATGGGATCGGCGACGTCGCCCGCGCCGTAACACGGCACCTCGAACAGATACGCGGTGCGACCGTCCGACGTCAGCACCGTCAACGCGGTTTGCAATGAAGACCGGACGAGATCGGTCCACGCGGTGGTACCGAAACGGACGACTCCCGTCGCGCTCTTGTGGTCGAGGATCTCCCACGCACCCGTCATCAACATGAGCCGGGCCCGGGGATCGGCGCGCAGCGATGCCTGCCAGCGCGCCTGCCACCCGTCGCACACGGCGGGCTCGCCGATCACGCGCCCGTCGGTGACGCTGTCGAGGTGCACGACGCCGCAACCCAACTGCGCGTCGCCACCCACCGAGATGCCGAGCGCGCGCGCATGGTCGAACCCCGCGAGACCGAACTTCAACGCGGTGGAATCGCCGAAGGTGTCGACCCGCAATGCGTTGGGATCGTCGTTGCCGCCACTCGACCCGACGTGCGCCAGGTTGCTCGGGGGCAGCGGCCCGGGCGCGGCAACGGTGAGGACCAGGACACCGGCCACCACCGTGAGCGCCGCGTAGTACGCCAGCGCGGGCCGGCTCGCGACCTGGTGACCCGGATCTCGCCGAGCGAGGGTCCCGAAGCGGAGCGGCCGCTCGATGAGCCGAAACGAGATCTCGGCGAGCACGACCGAGATCGCGAGGCGCAGGGCGAACAGCGCGAGGCCGTGGAGCCCGGGGCGAGGCGTGACGAAGACGCGCACCGGCCAGTGCCACAGGTACAGCGAATACGAACGCAAGCCGATCGCCACGAGGGCGGGCATGCGGAGGAATCTCGAAATGGGCGCCGCGGGCAGCGTCGCGACGACGGCGACGATCACCGCGCTGAGCAACGCGAAGACGAGGAACCCGCCGCGGTAGAGCAAGAGCGTGCGGTCGCGCGTGACGCGCATGGTCACGAAGATCGCGACGAGCGACGCAACCGCGGCCCACGGCGCGACGCGGATCGCGCGCTCGTTCGAACGCATCCACTCCGTGAACGCGTCCCAGGGTTTCCCGGCGCCCGCGACGATGCCCAACGCGACCCCGACCAGAAGACCCATCGCGTGCGAGTCAGTGCCGAGGTACGCGCGCGATGGGTCGCCGGTCGGCGAGACGAGCACCGCCATCCAAACAGTCGAAACGCACGCCCCCGCAAGTGCGATCACCGCGGCGCGTACCGGACGGCGGATGACCGCACCCCGGGCTGTGAGCAACACGAGCGGCAGCACGATGTAGAACTGCTCCTCGACCGCGAGCGTCCACATGTGCAGGAACGGTGACGGGCGACCCAGGTTCGTGAAATAGTTGCTCTTCCCGAAGATCATCACCCAGTTCGCGCAGTAGAAGAGCGTGCCGAGCGCCTGGGCGCGCAGATCGTGGATCTCGGTGTTCGAAAAGGTCACGGCCGCCGCGATCAACACCGCGACCGTGACCGTGGCGAGCGCCGGGAGCAGCCGGCGCGCGCGCCGCGACCAGAACCCGGGCAGCGAGACCGTGCCCGATCGTTCGATCTCGCGCACGACGAGGCGGGCGATGAGAAAGCCCGAGACGACGAAGAAGACGTCGACGCCGAGGAACCCGGCGGGCAATACGGTCGGCGCGAAATGGAACACGATCACGGCCGCGACCGCGATCGCGCGTAGCCCGTCGAGTCCCCCGACATACGGGTCCTGTGCGGACACCCGCGCCGGAGCTTCGGTGGCGGTCATGCGGAGGCCGTCCTAGCCGACCCACACGGCCGGAGGATGCGCGCCGTCCGCCGAATCCGCTCGGACCTTACGGCGCACGCGGCCGATCAGTGCCACCGCGCCGACCGCTGCGAGCAGCGCCAGGGACGGCTCCGCGCCGGCGCGGAAACGGGTCTGGCCGTAGGTGATGACGGTGTTGATCGTCACGATCAGCACCGGCACGAGGAGCACCCACAACGCGACGAACGCGCGCCGGCGCGCGAGGACGACCGCCCCGACGATGGCGAGGACCAACGTCGGGTAGTACGCGATCAGGCCCAGGCGCGTCACCCACTCCTCCCGATCTTCGCCGGTGTTGAGCCGGATCATGTCGGCGGGGCGAAAGAGGCTCCAGGTCCGACCCAAACGCGCGAGCACGACGATCGGTGCCCGGCCCGTGTGCGCCTTCGCGTAGTCGAGGCCGCGCCGGCGCAACGCGCTCGACACGACCGACTGGTCGCCATTCGGAGTGTGCGCTGCGCACTCGAGTGCCCAGAATCCCGTACCACTTCCGCGGTAGGACGCGTCACAGTTCGCGCCGGCGAGCGTCAGCCCGTCGTTCGTGGACACGAACGTGGGGTCGTGGAAACGCGCGAGGTTGAAGCCCACCCACGGCGAGATGACCACGAGCATCGCCACGAATGCCAGCAATGCCTGTTGGGCGCGCGCCCGCGGCGAACCGGGGATCGACCAGGCGACCACGATCACGAGGAGCGGAAAGAGCAAGACGAACTCGACGCGGGCGAGCACCGCGACCCCACACACGACTCCGAGCAGCCCGGCGCGGCGCCAACTCGGTCGCTCGCGCCACCAGAGCGTGACCAAGAGCGCGCCGACCACGGTCAGCGCGGTCAGCGTCTCCGACATCACCAGCCCGTCGTTCACCCACACGTTGGGGCTCACCGCCGCGATCGCGGCCGCGACGAGACCGACCGTGTCGCCGCCGACCCGTCGGCCGAGCAGGCCGATCAGCCCGACGAGCAACGTTCCCAGGACCACCATCGTGTAGCGATGCTCGCGAACGTGGTCGTGCAGCGACTCGCTGATGACCCACGAGAGCGGGGCGTGGTCGGTGAGCCACGACACGGGCGTGAGGACGAAGACGGTGAGCGGCGGATGGTCGGCGGCCGGCGGCGGCTTCTCGCCGGGGTGGGTGAAAGCGGACAGGGGTTCCCGGAAGCCGTGACCGGCCGCGACGTAGTTCGCCTCCGCGTTGTAGAAGAGCTCGTCTCCCCGCAGACAGCTGCTCGGTGAGCTGCCGACCCGCTTGCCGTCGGGCAACACGACCGGACACGGACCCGCCTTGGCGATCGCGACGTACGCGACACGGATGCCGAATGCGACCGCGACGATGACGAGCAGCACACGCCCGAAGCGGGTCACGGCGGGCAAACCTAGTTCCGCGCGTCGCCGCGTCCGCGCGTGGGGCCTTGGGCACGTCAGACCGTCGGCGCGTCGCCGCTTTTCGGGCCTCTGTCCCGTAACCTCTCGCCCGTGACCAGGGGGATCGAGACGGTGGGGCGCGCCGAGCCCGGCGTTCCGGCGCCGGCCGACCGCGCCGACCTGAGCCGAGAGGACCCGATCGGCCCGGCCCCGAGCAGTGAAGCCCCGAACGCCGCGACCACCCGATTCGCGTATCACGCCGCGCTCGACGGGCTACGCGCGGTCGCGGTCCTCTCGGTGATCGCGTATCACGACAACTACTCGTGGGCGAAGGGCGGCTTCCTCGGTGTCGACACGTTCTTCGTGCTGTCGGGGTTCCTCATCACCACGTTGCTCGTCTCCGAGTACCGCCGCGCGTCGACGATCCGCCTGAGGACGTTCTGGGCGCGGCGCGCGCGCCGCTTGCTGCCCGCCCTCCTGCTCGTCATCGGCTTCGTCGCGCTCTACACGCATTTCGCAGTCGTCCCCTGGGAACGCAACGGCATACGCGACGACATGTTCGCGAGCCTCTTCTACGTCGCCAACTGGCGCTTCATCTTCGATCAGCAGGGCTACTTCCAGCTCTTCTCGGCGACGTCACCACTGCGCCACATGTGGTCGCTCGCGATCGAGGAGCAGTACTACCTCGTCTGGCCGCTCGTCGTCGTCGCGTGTCTGCGGATCGGCCGCGGCTCGACGCGTGTGCTCGGCGCGGTGTGTGTCGTGGGCGCGGCCGCGTCGATCGTCTCGATGCGCATGCGCTTCCATCCCGGCGACCCGTCGGGCGCGTACTACGCAACGGATGCGCGGGCGCACACGTTGCTCGTCGGCGCGCTCCTGGCGCTCGCACTTCTCGCGTGGCGACCCACGCCGCAGGCTCGGCGCGTTCTCGCGCTGGTTGCGGCCCCCGCGATCGTCGTCGTTCTCGCGGCCGCCCACAGTGCATCGGGAACCGGGTCGACCTACTACTCCGGGGGCTCGGCGCTGTTCGCGGTGCTGGTCGCGGTGGTGATCGCCGGGTTGCTGCAGCCGGGACCGCTCTCGTCGGTGCTGGCGTGGACGCCGCTCGCCTGGATCGGCCGCATCTCCTACGGCCTCTACCTGTGGCACTGGCCGATCGACGTCTGGCTCGTTCCGTCGCGAGTGCACGTCGGGACCACTGCACTGAACCTGCTGCGCCTCGGTGTCACCTTCGCGGCCGCGATCGCGTCGTACTACCTCGTCGAGCGGCCGATCCGCGAGCACAACTGGAACCTGCGCGCCTCGGCCGCGGCATTCGTTCCCGCGCTCGCCGTCATGACAGGGGTCGTCACCATCTCCGCGGTGGGCGCGGCCGGACTTCCCGGCTACCTGTGGGGATTCGGCGATCCACTCCGGTGCCAGACACCGCGCCCGACCGAGACTCGAGAGGCCGTCACCGCGCAGGCCCGCAGTGGTCCGCTCCCGCTTCCGCAATCGGCGCGGGGTCAGCGGATACTGCTCGTCGGCGACTCCACCGCGTGCAGCCTGTGGCCCGGGCTTGCGGCCGTCGGTGACGCGGCCGGGATCGCGACCGACCAGGCCTCGGTGTTCGGCTGCGGTGTTGCGAGCGGTGAGATCACGACGACGCGGAACGAGCCGATCACCCCGCACTCCTCGCGCTGCCCGGTGCTCGTCGACGCCGGCGAGCGCGCGGCGCTGGCGCGCGACCGGCCCACGGTCGTCATGTGGATGAGCATCTGGGAGAAGTCGGATCTGGTGGTCGACGGTCGTACGGTCGTCGCCGGGACACCCGCGGGCGATCGGGAGATGACGGCGCGCATGGACGGCGCGCTCGCGCGCCTGACGGCCGGCGGAGCGCGCGTCGTCGTGCTCACCGAGGCCGCGCCCGCGCCCAACCCCGCCGAGGGCACGGTGACGACGAACACCAAGGCCGAAACCGACGGGTACGCGCGGCTGAACACACTCCTGCATCGGTTCGCGGCGCGCCACGCCGGTCAGGTCACGCTCGTCGATCTCGCGGCGAGGGTGTGCCCGAACGGGCCGCCGTGCCCGGAGCGGGTCGGCGGCCTGCGGGCCCGGCCCGACGGCCACCACTTCACCCCGGCCGCGGCAACCTGGGCGGCGCGTTGGGTCCTGACGCAGACGTTCGGAGCGCGCCGGTGACGACGCTGCTCGCCGCGACCGACGATGCCGCCGAGGTACACCCGCAGTCGAGGTTGGCTCGGCTGGGTCTCGCCGCGCCCGCGTACCTCCCGGCCGTCATGATCGCGATCGGCGGTTGGCAGCACCGCTGGATGGACGAGGACGCGTTCATCAACCTCCGCATCGTCGACCAGATCTTCGCGGGTCACGGACCCGTGTTCAACGCCGGTGAGCGAGTCGAGGCCGCGACGAGCACGGTGTGGCTCGCGGTGCTGGTCGTAGGTCGCGCCGTCTTCGGATCGTTCGCGAGCATGGAATGGATCACGCTGCTCGCGAGCCTCTTCGCCGCGATCGCCGCGTTCGCCGTCGCGGGGAAAGCAACGCGTCTGCTGCACCGCGGCGAGAACGGGGTGGTGGTACCCGTCGGCCTGATCCTCGTCGCGTCCGTCGCCGTCGTGTGGGACTTCGCGACCTCGGGACTCGAGATGGGTCTGGTGTGGCTGTGGCTCGCGGCGTCGTGGTACGTACTCGTGTCGGTCGCGCGCGCCGGCGAGATCAACGGCCGCAAGCGGGCCGGTTACGCGGTCGTGCTCGGCCTCGCACCGCTCGTGCGCCCCGATCTCGGACTCATGATGGTCTTCTTCGTGATCGCGTGGTTCGTGTTGGTGCGACCGCGGCGCATCGTGTTCGACCTCGTCGCACTGCTCGCGCTGCCGTTCGCGTACCAGGTCTTCCGCATGGGCTACTACGCGACGATCGTGCCGTCGACCGCGCTGGCCAAGGACGCGGGCGCGCTGCACGTCGGCCAGGGCTGGACGTACGCGACGAACTTCATCGGGCCCTACCGGCTGTGGCTCACCGCGATCCTGATTGCGTTGACGGTCGGGTACCGCTCGTGGACCGAGCGGAACCGCCGGATCGCGATCGCGACCGCGGCCATGCTCGCCGCCGGCCTGGTGCACGCGCTCTACATCATCGCCATCGGCGGCGACTACATGCACGGACGGTTGCTCCTCCCGGCGTTCTTCGCGATCGCCCTGCCCGCGTCGATCGCGCTCCCGCCGATCACCGCCGCCTCCGTGGCGCTCGGCAAACGAGCATTCGTCGTGGGCGGGATCAGCGCATTGGCGGCGGTGTGGGCGCTCGTGAGCGTCGTCTTCTTCCGGCCGCCGCCGGTTCCGAGGACGATCCTGCTCAGCCCGATCAGCGACTGGCGCACGGTGTCCGGCGCCCGGCTCGAGCCGATCGACAGCGCGTTCGGACTGAACGGCAACGAAGCGGCCGCCGCCTACGCCCGCGGCGTGCGCGGGTACTTCAAGATCGCCGACAAAGAGCCGCTCCCGGCGCGCGACCCGAACGGTTTCTACATCACGATGGGCTCGATCGGTGTGCCCGCGTACGACGCGGGCCGCAAGCTCTGGGTCATCGACATCGGCGGCTTGGCCGAACCACTCGCGGCGCGGACCGATCCGGTCCCGGGGCGCGCCGCGGGCCACCGCAAACAGATCGACGAGGCGTGGTACGACGCGCGGTTCGGCGCGACGATCAGCACTCGCAAAGACGACGCGGCGCGTCACGCGCTGACATGCGGGCCGATCCCCCGACTGCTCCAAGCAGTCGACGCGAAGCTGACGCCGGGACGGTTCTTCTCGAACATCTTCCACAGCTTCAGCTACACGCGGCTGAAGATCCCGGCGGATCCCGTCGTCGCCGAGCAGAAGTTCTGCCCGCCGGCCGGTTCGCGTTAGCAGGGCGGGCTCGAACGGGGTCAGGCCGACGCGGGTGCGGACGGATAGCCCGTCATCGACGCGAGCGCGGCGAGGATCTCCTCGGTGACCACGTCGGGGGGAGGCGAGGCGTCGATGGTCACGAGAATGCCGAGCTCGTCGTAGAAGTCGAGGATCGGTCGCATGTTGTCGTGGAAGACCTGCAGGCGATGTTCGATCACCGCGGCGTCGGCGTCGTCGACCCGACCGCCCGCGGCGCGGCCCGCGAGCCGGGCGCGGGCGACCTCGTCGTCGAGCGCGAGATACACCGCCGCCTGCGCTTCCACTCCGAGCGCCACTGCAAGTTCGTGGGCGCGCTCGGCCTGGGCGCGGGTGCGCGGGAAGCCGTCGAGGATGTAACCGCCGGCCTCCGCGGCGGCAGTCACGGCCACACCGACGATCTCGATCACCAGGTCGTCGGGAACGAGATCACCGCGTGCGAGGCGCGCCGCGATGTCGCGACCGATCTCACTTTCGGCCCGAACGTGCGCGCGGAGCAATTCGCCGCTGGCGATGTGAGGGACGCCGAGGCGGCGGGCGAGCCGCTCCCCCTGGGTCCCCTTGCCGGAGCCCGGAGCCCCGAGCAGGATGACACGCACGGGGCATGATCGCGCGCCCGGGAGCGCAATGCCCATTGGTCGCTCGCGCTCCGCCTCCCGTATCGGTTGGTCGGTCGCAACACGTCCGCACACCTGGTCGGCTCCGCTGCCGCTCCATGCCTATTGGTCGCTCGCGCTCCTGGACTACGAGCGCGCGACGGTTCCGGGGGCGGGCGGGCGCCAGAGGTCTCCGGCACGGGGTGGGGAGCTGTCGGCGAAGCGCGCCATGACCTCGTCGTTGGGTGCCGGGCGGGCGAAGAGGTAGCCCTGGCCGAAGTGGCAACCCAGCCGTTGGATCCGGCGCAGCTTCCGATCGGTGTCGATACCCTCGGCGACAACCTTCAGATCGAAGGCCCGCCCGAGCTGGATCATCATCTGCAGGAGATTGAGGTCGGCGTCCTCGTCCTCGAGTACGGCGACGAACGTACGGTCGATCTTGAGCTCGTCGATCGGCAGTCGCTGGAGATACGTCAGCGAGCTGTACCCGGTCCCGAAGTCGTCGAGCGCGACGCGGACGCCGAGCGCCTTCAACTCGTGGAGGAGGCCGACCGTCTCGTCGGCGTCACCGAGCAGGACCGACTCCGTGATCTCGAGTCCGAGCAGCTCGGGCGCGAGCCCGGTGTCGCGGAGCACTCCCGCGACGGCTTCGACGATCGACGGGCTGTCGAACTGGCGGGGCGAGACGTTGACCGACACGCCGACGCCGGGCGCGATCCCCTGCCAGTTCGCGCAGTCGTGCGCGGCGCGCTCCAGCATCCACTCGCCGATCGGATGGATGAGGCCGGTCTCTTCGGCGATGCCGATGAACACGTCGGGTGGAACCAACTCGACGTCGGGGCGCTGCCACCGCACGAGGGCTTCCAGATGGGTCGGGCGCCCCGAGGTGAACGCGACGATCGGCTGGTAGTACGCGACGAGCTCGTCGCGATCGATCGCACGCCGCAGCGCGGATTCGAGCGCGAGGCGCGCCGACACCTGGGTCTGCATCGGCTCGTCGAAGAGCTCGATGCGGCCCCGGCCCCGGTCCTTGGCGCGATACATGGCGGCGTCGGCATGGCGCACCAGCTCGTCCGCGCGCTCGTCGCCTCCGTTCCACACCGCGATCCCGATCGATGCGGTCAACATCAGCTCGATGCCGTCGAGGGAGAACGGGGCGCGCAACAACTCGTCGAGCCGATGCGCGTGCTCGGAGACCTCGTCGACGTCGCGAACCTCGTCGCACAAGACGACGAACTCGTCACCCCCGAGTCGCGCCACCGTGTTGGTCTCGCCCGCATCGGCGCGCAAGCGCTCTGCAACCTGGACCAGCAACGCGTCGCCGACGTCGTGACCGAGACTGTCGTTGACGTGTTTGAAGCGGTCGACGTCCAACAGCACGACTCCCACGAGCGCACGGCGGCGCTTGGCGCGCCGGATCGACTCGTCGAGGCGGTCGATCAGGAGCTTTCGGCTCGCGAGACCGGTCAACTCGTCGTAGAGACCGCGCTGCTCGAGCACGCGCGCCGTTTCCTTCTCCTGCGTCACGTCCCGCAGGATCGCGGTCGTGAACGTGCGGCCGTCCAGCTCGGTCCGGGAGATCGAGATGCGGGCCTCGAACGCTTCGCCGTCCGAACGCTGTGTCACGATCTCGAGCGGGGTGCCCGAACGCACTGCATCGATCGCCTTGCGCGGCCACATCTTCTTCTCGGTCGACGGACCGAGCAGGTCGTAGTAGTAGCAGCCGATCATCTCGGCCGCGGGCCGGCGGAACATCCGCTCCGCGGCCTGGTTGAACTCGAGGATGATCCCGTCGTCGTCAGTTGTGACGATCGCGTCGGCGGCCGTCTCCAGGATGCTGCGCATACGCAACTCCGACATCCGCAGCGCGTCTTCCGAGCAACGCCTCGCGTGGATGTCGTGCATGCTCATCACGATGCCGCGTACGTCGGGATCGTCGAGCCGGTTCGCGATCGAGCACTGGAACCACCGGAAGTCGCCGTCGGAACGCCGCAACCGCAGCTCGACCGTCGGCGTCACGGACGGATCGTCGCCGACGGTCAGGAAGCGGCTGACGACCGCGTCGACGTCGTCGGGGTGCACGAGGTCGACCGCGCACGTGCCGATCATGGCCTCGACCGGGTAACCCAACATCGCCTCGACCGCGGGTGACACCCACGTGAGCCCGCTGTCGGCACCGGCGATGGCGACGACGTCGCTGCTGTGCTGCGACAGCGCCGCGGCGCGGGTGCGCGCGTCGACGAGGTCGCCGATGTCGTAGGTCATGGTGGCGACGACATCGTGGTCGAGCGGGACCGCGACGACGCGTCGCCACGCGGACGCGCCGGAAGGCAGCCGGACCTCGTGGTCGGCCTCGATCCGCCCGCCGGCCGCGAGCGCCGATTCGAGCATCGGCCCGACGGCATCTCGGGTGGCAGGGTCGGCGTGCGTCGACAGGCGATGCCCCGCCGCGGTTAGCGCGCCGTCGACCCAGCGATCGCGGACGAAGGCGTTGGCGTCGAGGACTTCCCAGTCGACCCCATCGGAACGGTGGACCGCCCGGAACACGACGAACCCGACCTGCGCGCCTTCGAGCATCGACCGTGCGAACTCTCGAGCGTCGGATCCCCGCACCACACAGCTCTATCGGCGGTGCGTAGCGGTCGGCTGAGGGACAAATCGGACTCGGCGACCGGTTTTTCGACGAGACCCGACGGTGCTCGTTGCTCGTCTACTCGTCGGTGCTCGCCGGTCCGCGGATGAACCGCGGCCGGAGCTGGTACGCCGTCACCGACGAGTCGCCCATGCAGATCTCCGCGACCACCGCCGCGATGAGTCCGGGAACGACGAAGCCGGGGCGGCCGGTCGACTCCGCGACGAAGACGACGGCCGCGAGGGGGACGCGATACCCCGCGCCGAGGAAGGCCGCGACGCCGAGCACCAGGAACAACGAATGGTCGAGGCCGAACGCCGCCCCGAACGCGCGACCGAGCAACGCACCCGCGACGATCAACGGGACGAAGAGGCCGCCGACGCCCCCACCCGCGACGGTCGCGCCCGTCGCGAGGCATCGGAGTAGGAGGATCGCGAGCAGCAGCGCGACGCCCCGCTTCGGGTCGAGAGCCCAGTTCACGACGCCGTAGCCCGGGTTCAGGACCAAGGACTCGCCGGTGAGGATCCGGCCGAGCACGAAGAGCACGGCGGTCGTGGCGCCCGCCGCCGCGACCCGCCCGATCCGGAGGCCGAGCTGCGGTGCCGCTGCCATGCGCTTGGCGCGTCGCAACAACCAGGCGAACGCGCGGGCGCCGGCCGCGGCCGCGAGGCCGA
>JAODBI010000193.1 GCA_025463875.1 Actinomycetes bacterium | reverse complement strand
CAGACGCACACGTAGGTGCCGTCGTCGTGGCAGTCCCAGTATTCGCCGGTGAAGGCACGCTCGGTGCCGGCCTTACGGGCGACCTCGAACTGGGTCGGGGTCAGGCGCTCGCGCCAGCCCTCGTCGGACTGGGGAAGCTGCTCGTTGGGGGTCTGGGGCATTCCGTCTCCTTGACGTCCTTGGCGGCTGTCGCCGTTGTCGAACGGGACAACGCTCGTGCGCGGAGGGGAGTTCCCGCCGCCACACACAAATCTGCACCCAGTATCAAGGCCCGGCCGATATCGGTCCGGGCGCCGACGATGGCGACCAGACGGGGCCGCTCGGCCCAGCTCCCCACGGCCGCGAGCACGCACCAGCTGTCGATGGGCTCGAGCCGCAGGTCGAGGAGGACGGCGTCGAACGGCTCCTGCCGGAGCAGCGTGAGCGCGGCATCACCATCGGCCGCGACGACCGCCTCGGCGTCTTCCACATCGGGTCCGTGTTGGACCGTGAGCACGCGCGGGACCACCGCGCACCTCCTCCATGAGCGTGCCGGCTCCGGAAGGAGCCCACCGGGCTTCCGTGCCCGACCTCATCACATCGGCGCCCTGGCGCGCGCCTGAACGGTTTTCGCGCGAGCGCTGATGATCAACCGGCGACGATCAGCCGGCGCGACGTTGGGTGCGCTTCTGGTCAGGAAGTCGACCAGCACGTAGTCACCGAGCGTTTCGGGCGTCGTGTAGAAGGCGCGGCCCTGGTTCATCTTCATCATCCGCTCGACGAACTCACGCAGGTAGAAGTTGTCCTCGAGCATGAACGTGTTGATACGGATGCCGTCCTTCGTGCACCGCTGCACCTCCCGCAGGGTCATCTCGATCGTGCGCGGGTCGGGCGGGTAGTCGAAGAACGGCTCGCCGTTCTCCATGATGTGGGCGGTCGGTTCGCCGTCGGTGATCATGATGATCTGCTTGCGGCCCGTCTGGCGGGCGAGCAGCTGGCGGGCGAGCAGCAGCGCGTGCTGCATGTTGGTGCCCCACTCGAAGTCCCAGGTCGCTTCCGGCAGGCGCTCGGGCTTCACCTCGCGGGCGACGCGTCCGAAGCTGACCATACCGAGGTAGTCGCGCGGGAACTGCGAGCTGATGAGCGCGTGCAGCGCCATCGCGACCTTCTTCGCCGCGAGGAACCGACCGCGCATCTCCATCGAGAGCGACACGTCGAGCATCAGCACGGTTGCGCTGCGCGAGAGCTGCTCGGTGCGCTCGATCTCGAAGTCGTCGGGGATCATGCGCACGGGAGTGCCGGACCCCTGACGCGTGATCGCGTTCTTCAGCGTGCGTCCGACGTCAAGATGGAACGGGTCGCCGTATTCGTAGGGCTTGTGCTCGTCGGAACGTTCGTGCCCGAAGCCGGAGCGCTCGATCTCGTGCCGGCCCGCGCGGTCCTGCAACAACCGCTTGAAGAGATCGCCCAGCGCGCGTTGACCGATGCGTCGGATGCCCTTCGGCGTGAGCTCCATGCGACCTTCGCGCTGCTCGATCAGGCCCGCGGCCTCGAGCTCCTTGGCGAGGTTCGCGAGTTGCTGGAGTGAGCGCGCCGCGTCGTCGCCGAGGAGGTCGCGCACCTTGTCGAGATCGACTTCCGCGAGCGGACCCGGGCTGGTCGCGTTGCGGAGGAGGTTCTCGAGCGCGTCGATGTCGCCCAACTGGTCGAGCAGGCCGCTCATACCGTCGAGGGGGAGCGGCTCGTCGCCGCGGAAGCGCATGCCCTGTCCCCAACCGGCCTGCGGGAACGCGTTGCGCAGGTTCTGGCCGAGCTGGTCGACCTGCCAGCGCAGGTCCATGTCGTCGAGGAGTGCGTTCGCCATCTCCTGCAGTTGCGCCCGCTGCTCGGGGGTCATCGAGTTGAGCAGCTGCTGCATCTGCGCCATCGAGCGCGCCATGTTCTCGAGCAGCTCGTCGAGAGTCTGCGGGTTGTCGGGGAAGAAGTCGCCGAAGCGTTCCATGAAGCCGTCGAAATCGGGTTCCTCGCCGGCTTCGCGCTGCTCGAGCATGTGGTTCAGCTCGGCCATCATGTCCTTCATGCGCGCGAGCTGTTCGGGCGACATCTGCGACATGCCCTCGTTGAGCTGCTTGAACATGGAGTCGAGCAGCTGCTTCTTCAGCTCTTCCATCAGCTCTTCGAAGTGCTGGCGCGCGGTGTCGTCCATCCAGTCGTATTCCTGGAGGTCGCTGACGCGGCCCGCAAGATCGGGCGGCAGTTGTTCCAGCTGTTCTCTCCGTTGCTGCGCGAGCTCGTCGAGCAGCTCTTCGCGGCGCTTGTCGCCCGACTGCTGTGCCTCGTCGACGCGGCGGTCGATGCCGGCGCGCTCTTCGTCGACGATCTCGTCGAGCCGGTTCGCGATGTCTTCGTACACGCCGCCGAGGTCGTAGCGATCGAGTTGCTCGCGCCGCTGCTCACGGAGCTTCTCGAGCATCTCGCGCATGCCCTGTACGTCGCGACCCTGCCGGTCCTGGAAGCCCTGCTGCATCATGCGGCGCAACGCGGCGTTGAGATCGCCGTGGTAGAGGAGATCGTCGGTCATCTCCTCGAGCAGCGCGTCGGCGTCGAGATCGAACCCCACCTGGGTGCCGTCCCAGCGGGAGTATTGGGCACGGGTCGACATGCCGTTACCGTACCCCCGTGAACTTCGGCTCGGACTTCTGGTGGGGAACGGGCGCGTCGTCGACCCAGGCCGAGGGTGCGGCGCCCGCATCTGACTGGTTCGCGTTGGAGCGGGCGGGGACGATGCCGCCCAGCGGTGACGGCAACGGCTTCGGTCAACGCTTCGACGAAGACTTCGCCTTGTACGCGCAGCACGGGCTGACGCATCACCGTCTGTCGATCGAGTGGGCGCGCATCGAGCCCGAGGAGGGGCGGCGCGACAACGCGGCGGTCGAGCACTACCTCGAGGTGATGACCGCGGCGCGCTCAGCGGGCGTGTCGCCGTGGGTCTGCCTGCATCACTTCACGCTGCCCGGCTGGTTCACCGAGATGGGTGGCGGATTCGTCGACGACCGGGCGCGCTCCTATTTCTGGGCGCGCCACGTGGCGTTCTGCGCCGAGACCTTCGGTGATCTGGTCTTCGGTTGGAAGCCGATCAACGAACCGGGCGCGTACGCGGGCATCTATCCGCACCGCCAGAAGCGGTTCGAGATGCTCGGCGCGGTGCTGCTCGCGCAGCGCGACGCGTGGCGCGAGCTGCGAGGCGGAGGCAAACCGGTCGCGACGATCCACAACCTGTCGCCCGTCTTCACCGTGGCCGACACGATCCCCGCCGACGCGATGCAGGCGCGACTCGACGCGATGATGTGGGACGTGTGGATGCGCGCCGACCGCGACGGCGTGCTGGAGCTGCCGGGTCGCGCTCCCGTCGAGGTTGCCGACCTGCGGGAAGCGTGCGACATCATCGGCTTCTCGTACTACAGCGCGACGGGCGTCGACGCGGAAGGAAAGATCATCCCCTATCCCCCGTCGGCACGCGTCGGATCGATGGGGTACGCACCGTGGAGTGAAGGGTTGGCGGTCGTGCTGCACCGCCTGCACGATGAGCTTCCGGGTCGGCCGTTGTTGATCTGCGAGCACGGGGTCGGCACGGACGACGACGACTGGCGATGCGACGTGTTGCGTGAGTCGCTTTCGCTGGTGCAGCAGGCTCTGGACGACGGCGTCGACGTGCGCGGCTTCTTTCACTGGACGGGCGTCGACAACTACGAGTGGAGCCACGGCTTCGACGTGCAGTTCGGCTGCTTCACCCGGGATCGCGAACCGCGGGGCAGCGCGGAGCTGTTGCGTTCGTACGCGTCGCCGGATTGACCTTTGTTCGTCGGGTCAGGTGGATCGGACGCGGGCGTTGGTGCGGCGGGCGCGGGCCGAGATGTCGGCACACTCGAGGCAGACGTGCTCGGGAATGAGGCCGGCACGCATCAGCAACGCGAACAGCTTGCAGCCGAGGCAGAGGGCGAAGACGGATTCCAGCAACGCCGCGACGATCAGCATGGCGACGAGCACGTCGGAGACGCCGAGCGCGCCGGTCAGCCAAGCGACGAGCGCGGCGGTGCTGAAGGTCGCGCCGATGCCCTGCGCGAATCGCTTCGGCGGTCCCGGGACCGGGCGAGGCGGGACCGACAGGCGAGGGACGACCGCGTCGGTGACGAGCCGGCCGAGCGGGCTGAGCGTCGGTCCGGTGAGGACGCGGGCGACGAAGCCGTAGGCGAGCGGAATGAGGAGCCAGCGGTGCCCGGTGGCGAGCTCCGTCGTCGCGAGGGCCACGACCCCCGCCGCCACGAGGCGGGCCGCAACCTCGTTCACCGGGTTCGGGAACGAGAAGATCCGACGCGCCACGCCTGCAGGCTACCCGAAAACCCGACGAAATAAGTCAGCTTTTACCGGCGGTTGCCGGTGGGGTGCCGACGAATCTCCGTTGCGGCGATTCGTCGGAAGATTCGTCGCGTCTGCCGAGCGCGGTCGGACCCGTCGGAACGATTCGTCGGAAGATTCGTCGGAACAGGCTCCCCAC
>JAODBI010000033.1 GCA_025463875.1 Actinomycetes bacterium | reverse complement strand
GAAGGCCAGGAGTCCGCTGCGCGCGAGATCGCGCTGTTATTTCCCTGTCTCCCGGGCTGAAGTCCCGGTACAGTAGGCAGCCGAGTAGCGGCGCGAGTATCAATGGTTGGCAGGGCAATCGGGGCGGGTGTCAATCGAACCGCAGTACTCCTAGCCTGGGTTCGACCCGCCGTCGGAAGATGACTTCGGTGAGCGAACCCTTCTACTCAGGATTGCTCGGCCGCGACATGGCGGTCGACCTCGGCACGGCGAACACGCTCGTTTACGTGCGCGGCCGCGGTGTGGTGCTCGACGAGCCGTCGGTCGTCGCCGTGAACGCGCGCGACGGTCGTCCGCTCGCGGTCGGCATCGAAGCCAAGAAGATGATCGGTCGCACGCCCGACCACATCATCGCGATCCGGCCGTTGAAGGACGGCGTCATCGCCGACTTCGACATCTGCGAGAAGATGCTCCGCTACTTCATCCAGCGCGTGCACCCGCGCAAGTGGGCGAAGCCGCGCATGGTCATCTGCGTGCCGTCCGGCATCACCGGTGTCGAGCAACGCGCGGTGCAAGAGGCCGCGCAGCAAGCCGGCGCGCGCAAGGAGGCGTACATCATCGAAGAGCCGATGGCGGCCGCGATCGGCGCCGGCCTCCCGGTGCACGAGCCGGCCGGGAACATGATCGTCGACATCGGCGGCGGCACCACCGAGGTCGCGGTCATCTCGCTCGGCGGCATCGTCGCGAGCGAGTCGATCCGCATCGCCGGCGACGAGCTCGACGAATCGATCGTCGCCTTCGTGAAGAAGGAGTACTCGCTCGCGCTGGGCGAGCGAACCTCCGAGGAGATCAAGATCGCACTCGGGAGCGCGTTCCCGCTCGAGACCGAGCTGTACGCGGAAGTGCGCGGACGCGATCTCGTCACCGGTCTTCCGAAGACGATCGTGGTCTCGACCGAAGAGATCCGCGACGCGATCGAGGAACCGGTCGCGGCGATCGTCGACGCGGTGAAGGTCACCCTCGACAAGACACCACCCGAGCTCGCCGCCGACATCATGTCGAACGGCATCGTGGTGACGGGTGGGGGTGCGCTCCTGCACGGGCTGAAGGAGCGGCTGGCGAACGAGACGGGTATGCCGATCGTCATCGCCGACAATCCATTGCTGTCGGTCGTGCACGGCTCGGGTCAGTGCCTGGAGAACTTCGACGTCCTGAAGCACGTCCTGATCTCGTCCGCCCAGCAATAGTCGGTCCGGTCCGAGACGATGGCCGGTGCTCGACGCGCGAGCCGACGACGCTACGTGCTGCTCGTGATCGTGGTCACGTGCCTGACGCTGATCACCCTCGACAGCCGTAACGGCCGGTCGGGGCCCATCGGGGCGCTGGGCGGGGTGGCGCACCGGATCCTCTCGCCGGTCCAGGGGGCCGTCGACGACGTGACCCAGCCGGTCGGCGACTGGTGGAGCGGACTCACTGATTCCGGGCACCTCAAGCGAGACAACCGGCGGCTGCTGGAGGAGAACGCCCGCCTGCGCGGCAAGCAGATCCAGGCCGATGCGGCGATCAAGGAGAACAGCGAGCTGAAGAAGTCGCTCGCGCTGCAGAACGCGCTTCTCGTCAAGAACGTGACCGGACTCATCGTGGGTCGGGATCCGGGGAACTTCGATCCGACGCTCACCATTGACAAGGGATCGGAGGCGGGCATCTCCGTCGACATGCCGGTCATCGCGCCGGAAGGAATCGTCGGCAAGGTGATCGAGGTGTGGAACGGTGGCGCGAAGGTCCAGGTGCTCACCGATCCGAACTTCGCGGTCGGAGTGCAGACTCCGGGACACGCGGCATCGCCCGGCCACCCGGTGTCGCCCGCGACGACGGCCGTTGCGTCGGGCCAGAACGATTCGCACGACCTCACCGTGCAGTTCGACGCGGGAACGAGATTGGTGAAGGGCGATCCGATCGTGACGTCACCGCAGTCGACGATCTTCCCGGTGGGTCTTCCGGTCGGCACGATCTCCGGAATCAGCAACCTGCCGGGCAACACCGGTGTGAGCGCGACGATCACCCCGTACGTGCATCTCGGCGCGCTGCAACACCTCACGGTGTTGCTGTGGCCCTCGGGCATTCCCGGCCCCGTGCTGCCGACCACCACCACGACGACGACCACCACGACCGTGCCGGGCGGGACGACGACCACGAATCCGTTCACGACGACGACCACGAACCCGTTCGCCACGACGACCACGACCGTGACGAGCGGGCCGTGACGCGCGCGGCGCGGCTCGGCGCGCTCATCGCGTTGATCGTCGTGATCCAGGTCGCGGTGTTCCCGCACCTGCGACTCTTCGGCGTCGTTCCGGATCTCGGGCTGCTCGTCGCGCTCGCGGTCGGTTACCAAGAGGGTCCCGAGGCGGGTGCGATCGCCGGGTTCCTCGCCGGCTTCGGTTTCGACCTGTTCCTGGAGACGCCGTTCGGGCTCGACGCGCTTACATACGCGATCGTCGGCTACAGCATCGGCGTGCTCGAGTCCGGTCTCTTTCGATCGCCGCGTTGGCTGCCGTCGTTCCTCGGCGCCGCGGGCGGTTTGGCGGGCGGTCTCCTTTTCATCGGTCTCGGTGTGCTCGTCGGCGTCGATGCGGTAAAGGGGTCGCACGGCGTCATCACCATTTCTTACGCGGCGGTGTACGACGCGCTGCTCGCACCGTTTGTGTTCTTCCTGGTCAGGCGCGTGCTCGGGACCGACGATCGGGTTCGGGACGCCTGGTCGACGCGCTAGGGGCCGGGGTCCCGACCGAACGCGCTCGGGGCACCCCCACTAGCGTGCAACGCGTCTCGATGAGTCTTTTCTTCGCATGAGCGACAACAGCCGCGTCCGGGTGAGCATTGTCGGCGTCGTGATCGTCGCCCTCTTTGCGTCACTTTTCGCGCGCCTGTGGTTCCTGCAGATGGGGCCGGAGCAGAAGCTCGGTCAGCCGGTGAGCTCGCTCGGCACGCGCGTGATCCAGACCGAGTCGCCACGCGGCGAGATCCTCGACCGGAACGGGAAGGTCCTGGCGCAGGACGTCGCGGCCTGGGCCGTCACCGTCGACCGCAACCTTTCCGAGAAGGCACGTGATCGCGTGCTCGGCCAGCTGTCCGAAGTGCTCGGCATCAAGGAGACGACGCTGCTGGCGAACTACGAGAGCAACCGCCAGTCGCCCCTCATGCCCGCCGTCGTCGCGCTGCGGGTCCCGCTCGCGCAGCAACTCGCGATCCGCGAGCACCGAGAGGCGTATCCCGGTGTCAACGTCACCGAGCTGACCATCCGCGCGTATCCGTACGACGGTCTGGCCTCCCAGCTGCTGGGCTATGTCGGCGGCGTCGATGCGCTCGATCCGAAGACGTTCAAGCAGCTGGAGGCGAAGGGCTACCAGACCGGCGACCTCATCGGTCGCAGCGGCGTGGAGGCCGCGTACGAGTCGCAGCTCCGGGGCACACCGCGCAAGGTGACGGTGCAGGTCGACCCCACCGGTCGGCAGGTCGGTGCGCCGATCAACATCGACCCCGGCACCGTCGGGAACAACGTCAGGCTGACCATCGACATCAGGGTTCAACGAGCCGCGGAGAGAGCCCTCGCGGAGGGGATCCTCGCGGCGCGCAACGAACAGGACATCACGACTGCCAAGACGGGCTACACGAAGCTGAAGGCGACGGGTGGATCCGTTGTCGTGCTCGACGTGCACAACGGCTCGGTGCTCGCCATGGCCGACTACCCGACGTATCCGTTGTCGTGGTGGGTCGGCGGTATCTCGACCGACCACTACACGCAGCTGAGCAATGCCGCCGCGCAGAACCCGTTGCTCAATCGGGCGACCGATGGCCAGTACGCGCCCGGATCCACGTTCAAGCTCGTCCCCGCGCTCGCACTCAATCAGTACAACGTGTTCGGTGCGTCGAACTACTACGACGACAAGGGATCCCTGAGCTTCGGCGGCTCGACCTTCAAGAACGACAACAACACCGTCAACGGTCCGGTGAATCTCCAGAAGGCGCTCACGGTCTCGAGCGACGTCTACTTCTACCAAGCCGGCCTCGACTTCTGGAACATCGGGAACGTCGATCCCAACCGTGGACTCGGCATCCAACACATGGCGGCTGATCTCGGATTCGGCAAGACGACCGGGATCGAGGTCGGCGACGCGGTCGGTCGTATTCCGGACCCGGCTTGGCGCACCGCGTACGCGAAGGCGAACTACAAGACGGCCGAAGAGGTCCGTCAGAATTCGATCTGGTATCCGAAGGACAACATCTTCGCCGCGGTCGGGCAGGGCGACGACTTCGTCACACCGTTGCAGCTTGTGAATGCGTACGCGTGCTTCGCGAACGCAACCGCGAACGGCGGCAGGGGCACGTTGTGGACCCCGCACCTCGGCCAGAGCGTGTCGAATCCGGTGACGAGGAAGACGGTCGAGACCTACACGCCCAAGCCGATCGGGAACGTCACGATCGACCCGTACGTCCTCTCGCAGATCTCGGCCGGCTTCAACGGTGTGATCTCCGATCCGAAGGGCACCGCGTACGAAGCGTTCAAAGGCCTTCCGGTCGCGGTCGCGGGTAAGACCGGTACCGCGCAGATTCCCGGCAAGGGGCCCACTTCGTTGTTCGCGTCGTACTTCCCGATCGACAATCCGCAATACGCGGTGATCGCGGTCGTCGAGCAGGCCGGTCACGGCGCGCAGATCGCGGCGCCGATCGTCCGTCAGGTCATCGAGTCCATCACGAGTCCGAATCTGCCTCCGACGCCGATCCCGACCGTCGTCCCCGGCGCCAAGGACTGATGACCACTCTCGCCGCCTCCCCGAGTCGTCGTCGCGCTGCTTCGGCGACGAGCTTCCTCGCGCACGTCGACGTCGCGCTCCTCGCCCTGCCACTGGCGATCAGCGCGCTCGGCCTGGTCATGATCTTCGACGCATCGCGCTACGAGACGGCGCGCGGCGGCCTGTCCCGCCTCTACTACGTCGAACGCCAAGGCGCCGCGGTGGCGATCGGAGTGATCGCGATGACGATCGTCATGGCGATCGACTATCGCCGGATCCGCGATGCGTGGGGACTCGTGTATTTCGCGATCCTGCCGTTGCTCGCGGGTGTGGTCGTGCTCGGCCGCAATCACAACGGCGCGCAGGCGTGGTTCCAGGTCGGGCCCTTCCAGTTCCAGCCGTCGGAGATCGCCAAGATCGTCGTGATCCTCGCGATCGCCGGCTACTGCCATCAACATCGTGGCGACCTCGACGCGTGGCGAGTCGCAGTCGCGATCGGTCTCGCGGGTCTCGTCATGGCCATCGTCTACGCCCAGCACGACCTCGGCACGATGCTCGTGATCATGGTGTGCGCGGCGGCGGTGCTCGTGATCGCCGGCCTCAAGCCGGTGCACATCGTGGTGCTGTTGCTGCTCGGGGCATCGCTCGTCGGCGCCGCCGTCGTGACGGGAAAAGTGCAGGCGTATCAGCTGGATCGACTCACGAACTTCGCGAACCAGTCGACCTCGCATCTGTCCGCCCATGACCAGACGCCGACTCAGCTCAACCTGAGCGCCTCCAAGGCGGCCATCTCCTCGGGGGGCTTCGGGGGCGCCGGATTCGGGCAGGGCCTGCGGACCAAGAACGGCTTCGTACCGGAGCAGCACACCGACTTCATCTTCACGGCGGTGGGGGAGGACCTCGGCTTCGTCGGCGGCGCCGCGCTCTTGCTGCTCTACTCGCTGCTCGCCTGGCGACTCTGGCGCATCGCATTACTGTCCTCGGACTTCTTCGGCACGCTCGTTGCCATCGGCGTGCTCGCGATGTTCGCGATCCAGATCTTCGAGAACGTCGGTATGACGATGGGGATCATGCCCATCACGGGTATCCCGCTGCCCTTCATGTCGTACGGAGGCTCGGCCGTGATCGCGTCGTTCGTGGCCGTCGGCCTGGTCCGGATCGAGCACGCCCGTCGCTTCAGCTAGACGCTCCATCGAGCCGGGCGGCCTGCCCGAGCTCACGAAGCGTGGTGATCCGGCCTCGGCCGGCGCCCGGACTACACTGGCAGGAGATGTCAGACCTGTGGCCGCGGATAGAACCGCTGCTGGCCCGGGTTGAGAAGCCCGCTCGCTACATCGGTATGGAGATGGGGACGGAGCCGGGCAACCTGGCGCCCCGCCACGGGAGCGGCCGGGCGGCCTTCCTCCTGATCTATCCCGATACCTACGAGATCGGGCTCCCCAACCAGGGGCTTCAGATCCTCTACGAGTTGCTCAATGAGCGGGAAGACTCGGTGGCGGAGCGGGCCTACGCGCCCTGGACCGATATGGAATCGTCGATGCGCGCGGCGAAGGTGCCGCTGTTCAGCGTCGACACCCACCGCGCCGCGACCGACTTCGACGTGCTCGCATTCAACCTCTCGGCCGAGCTCGTCTACACGAACCTCTTGAACCTCGTCGATCTCGCGGGCTGTCCGGTCCGCAACGAGGATCGCGCACCCCGGCATCCGATCGTCATCGCGGGCGGCCACTGCACCTACAACCCCGAGCCCCTCGCCGACTACGTCGACGCCTTCGTCATCGGCGACGGTGAAGAGGTCATCTCCGAGCTCGCCGAGGTCATCGGCGCGTGGAAGCGCGGTGGGCGCGCGAGTCGCGAAGCGGTACTGCGCGACCTCGCGACGATCCCCGGCGTCTACGTGCCGTCGCTGTACGACGTCGAGTACGACGGCCCGGTCGTCCGGTCCGTCACCCCGCGCTTTGCCGACGTCCCCGCGGTCGTCGACAAGCGCACCGTCGCCGACCTCGCGGAATGGCCGTATCCGAAGAAGCAGCTCGTTCCGCTGGTCGAGGTCGTCCACGACCGGTTGAACGTCGAGATCTTCCGGGGTTGCACGCGCGGCTGTCGGTTCTGCCAGGCGGGCATGATCACGCGGCCGGTGCGGGAACGCCCCGAGGACCAGGTCCGCACGATGGTCAAGGAAGGCCTCCGGCGCACGGGCTACGACGAGGTTGCGCTCACCTCGCTCTCGAGCGCCGATTTCTCGGGCATCGAGGGCGTCGTCGCCGATCTCGTCACCGACCAGGAGGGCACGGGGGGCGTCAGCGTCTCCCTGCCGAGCCTGCGCGTCGACGCGTTCACGGTCGGGATCGCGAGCGAGCTGCAGAAGGTGCGCCGCAGCGGCCTCACGTTCGCGCCCGAGGCCGGAACCTGGCGCCTGCGGCAGGTCATCAACAAGCTGATCATCGAGGACGACCTCTATTCCGCCGTCGACGCCGCGTATTCGCAGGGTTGGCGGCGCGTGAAGCTCTATTTCCTCACCGGCCTGCCGACCGAGATGGATGAGGACACGCTCGGCATCGCGCAGCTCGCGACCAACGTCACCGACATCGGTCGCAAGTACACGAAGCAGGCGAGCTGCACCGTGTCGGTCGGAGGATTCGTGCCCAAGCCGCATACGCCCTTCCAGTGGTTCGGTCAGAACGGTGTCGACGAGCTGCAGCGCAAGATCACGTTGTTGCGCAACGCGGTGCGCGGCACCCGTGCGCAGGTGAAGTGGCACGACCCGAAGGCGACCTTCGCCGAAGGCATCGCGTCGCGTGGCGACCGGCGGATCGGGCGGGTCATCGAACGGGTGTGGCGGGCCGGCGGCACGTTCCAGGAATGGAGCGAGGGCTTCTCGCTCGACCGCTGGATGGACGCGATGCACGCCGAGGGTCTCGACCCCGACTGGTTCGTGACGCGGCACCGCACCCGCGACGAGCTGCTGCCGTGGGCGCATATCGCCGCCGGTCTGCACGCCGACTTCCTCTGGGACGACTGGCAGGCGGCGTTGCAGGCGCACGGGCTCCCCGACTGTCGCTGGACTCCGTGTTATGACTGCGGGGTGTGCACCGACTACGCCCTGGAGCACGTGGTGGCGTCGCCGACGACGCCGGCGGGCGGATCGCAGGGCACGGGCCAGGACCTCAGTGGGTCCGGCGTCGACGTGCCCGTTCGGTTCCTCGGCACGAAGGTGGCCGCCCCGGCCGGCGCCGGAGTCGGCCCACCGACCGGCGGAGTGATCTCGTGAGGGGCGGTGCCGCCAACCCGGTCCGGCTTCGGTACACGAAGCTCGGCAAGGTCCGCTGGATCAGTCACCGCGACGTCGCGCGTGCGCTCGAGCGCGCGTTTCGCGTCGTCCAACTTCCGCTCGCGTTCTCCGAGGGCTTCTCGCCCCGGCCGAAGGTGAGCTTCGGACTGGCGTTGTCGACCGGGCACGAGAGCGACGCGGAGTACGTCGATCTCGTGTTGGCGGAGGACATCGACCTCGACGCGCTTCCCGCCCGACTCAGCGCGGCATTGCCGGAGGGCGTCGACGTCGTCGGTGCCGCCGCGTTGGCCGAACGGGTTCCTGCGTTGCAAGAAGCGGTGACGTGCGTCGAGTGGCGGGTCGACGTCGCGCACACCGATCTGACGGAGGTCGATCCCGCGCGCTTGCGCGCCGAGATCGACGCCGCGCTGGCTCTGCCCGCGCTCGCCGCAACCCGGCGGCGCAAGGGCCGCGACGTCGTCGAAGACGTCCGACCCGTCATCCGTCGCATCACCGTGTGCGACGGGCTCCCGACAAACGAGCTTCCGAGGAGCGGATTCCCGGTCGTCGAGATGGAAATGTCAACCCAACCGCGCGGCGCGAAGCCGGGTGACGTTCTCGCTGCAATCGGCGACTTCACCGACGTTCGCGCGCGGCGCACATACCAATGGATTGAGCGCGACGGCGCGCGGCAGGAGCCGCTCGACGCCGACACGCGCCCGCGTGTGCCGGAGGCATGCGTGTCATGAGAGAAGGCATCGATGACAGACCTGAATCGTCTCGAGGACGAGACGAACGACGAGACTGCGGCGCCGGCGGCACCCATCGTGCAGAGGAACGAGCCCGAGATGTCTCCCGAAACGGCGCCGGGCGCCGAGGGCGCTAGCGGGACGACGAACGGCGTACGGGCAACCGAGGACGACCTCGTTCCCAACGGCGGTCCCCAACTCGGCCCTGACGGCCTGCCGCGCAAGAAGCGGCGGCGCGGCACGCGGGGCGGCCAGCGGCTCAAGAAGCCGGCCGGCGCGAACGGCGCGATCGGCGCTGGTGGTACGGCCGCGGGCGGCCGCGACGACGCGGACGACTACGACATCGTGATCGTGTTCGTCGGA
>JAODBI010000318.1 GCA_025463875.1 Actinomycetes bacterium | reverse complement strand
AGTAAGAGGTGATGCCGCACTGGCCACAGACGACGCCCGCATCAACGATCGCATTCGCGCTCGCCAGGTCCGCCTCATCGGCGCCGACGGCGCGCAGCTGGGAGTGAGAACACTTCCGGACGCGCTCACCATCGCTCGGGAGTCCGGGCTCGACCTCGTCGAGGTCGCAGCCAACGCCGACCCTCCGGTCTGCAAGATCATGGACTTCGGTAAGTACAAATACGAGCAGGACCAGCGACGCAAAGAATCGCGAAAACGCGCGTCGAATGTCGTCATCAAAGAGATGAAGTTCCGCCCGAAAATCGACTCGCACGACTACGACACCAAGATGAAGCACGTCGAGCGCTTCCTCGAGGAGGGGTCGAAGGTCAAGCTGACGATCATGTTCCGCGGCCGTGAGATGGCCCACCCGGAGCTCGGGCGCCGGATTCTCGAGAAGGTCGCCGAACGCGTCGCCGAGATTGCAATCGTCGAGTCTGCACCCAAGCAGGACGGTCGCAACATGGTCATGGTGCTCAATCCGATTCGTAAGCCGAAGACGAAGCCGGCCGCTCAAGCCGCGAACGTCTGAACGACCGACAGGAAATTCAAATGCCGAAGATGAAGACGCACCGCGGCGCGGCCAAGCGCTTCAAGATCACCGCTACCGGCAAGATCTTGCGCCGCCACGCCTACCGCGACCATCTGCTGGAGCACAAGCCCTCGAGCCGCACTCGTCGGCTCGGCCGCGAGGCCGAGGTGGTCGGCGGCGACAAGAAGCGCGTCAAGCGCATGCTGGGGAGGTAGCCCGATGGCCCGAGTCAAGCGTTCCGTCAACGGCAGGAAGCACCGCCGCGCGATCCTCGAAGAGGCGCAGGGCTACACCGGTGCACGGAGTCGCCACTTCCGCAAGGCCAACGAGCAGGTCATGCACTCGCTCCGCTACGCCTACCGCGACCGGCGGGCGCGCAAGGGCGAGTTCCGACGGCTCTGGATCGTCCGCATCAACGCCGCGTGCCGCGAGCACGACATGTCGTACTCGCGGTTCATGGCGGGATTGAAGGCGGCCGAGGTCGAGGTCGATCGCAAGATGCTCGCCGACCTCGCCGTGCGCGAGCCGGCGGCATTCTCCGCGCTCGTCGAGACCGCACGCGGTGCCCTCGACGCAGCCTGAGCAGTTCGCGACCAAGGCGCAGATCAAACGCCTCCGGGCGTTGTTGCGGGAGCGACGCGCGCGCGACGACGAAGGCGTGTTCGTCTGCGAAGGCCCGCGCGTCATCGCGGCCGCGCTCGACCACGGTGTCGAGCTGCTCGAGTGCTACGTCGGTGTCAACGCGACCGCGGAGATGAACGCCGTCGCAAAGCGGGTCGAGGCCACCGGCGTGCGCTTGCGCGGCCTCGATACGTACGCCGAGGATCGCGTCGGCGACACGGTCACGCCGCAACCGGTCTTCGCAATCGCCGCGATGCAGCGGGCGGGTATCGAGGCGCTCGACGGGGCCGATCTCGCGCTCGTCGCGACGCGTCTCGGTGATCCGGGCAACGCGGGCACGCTCATGCGGAGTGCGGCTGCCGCGGGCGCGCAGATAATCGTCCTCGGGAAGGGATCGGTCGATGCCTACAATCCCAAGGTCGTCCGCGCCTCGGCCGGCGCATGTTTCGCAGTCCGCATCGTGGAAGGCAGGCCTGCAATGGAGATTCTCGCCGCCCTCGGTGCCCGGGACGTGACGCGCTTGGGCGCCACGGCCGGCGCGGGGTCGGCACCCGAGCAGTTCGATCTCACCGCGCCCACTGCGTTCGTGCTCGGACACGAGACGCAGGGCCTCGACGCCGACCTTCCGCTCGACGGCGCGGTCACGCTCCCGATGCAGGCGGGGGAGTCGCTCAACGTGGCGATGGCCGGCACCGCCTTGCTCTTCGAAGCGGCGCGGCAGCGCCGTGCGGTCGCATCAGCGTCATGACCACGGCCAACGACCTCGCCGCCCGCGCCGAGACGACCGCGCGCGAAGGTGCGGATGCGTTCGCGGCGGCCGGGTCGCTCGACGAGTTGGCCGACGCCGAGCGCCGGTTCCTCGGCAAGTCGTCGGCGCTGAACGAGATCCGCGAGGCGATCAAGAGTGTCGACGGCTCGGAACGGGCCGTGGTCGGCAAGGCCGTGTCGGGCGCGCGTGCCGACCTGGAGGCCGCGTACTCGGCGCGGCGGGAGATCCTCGACGGTGAAGCGGCCGCGTTGTCGGCGACCCGCGACCGTCTCGATCTCACGCTCGGGCCGCGCGAGTACCAGCGGGGCCACATGCATCCGGTCACCCGCATCGGGCGCGAGCTCGAAGACGTCTTCGTCGGTCTCGGCTACAAGGTCGCCGAGGGGCCCGAGGTCGAAACCGACTGGTACAACTTCGAGTCGCTCAACTTCCCGCCCGGCCACCCCGCCCGCGCGATGCAGGACACGCTCTACGTACGCCTGGGCGAGCGCGAGAGCGTCATGCTGCGCACGCATACGTCTCCGGTGCAGGTGCGCACGATGGAGTCGCAGCCCCCGCCGATCTACGTCGTGGCGCCGGGCCGAGCCTTCCGGCGCGACACGCTCGACGCGCGCCACTCGCCGGTGTTCCACCAGATCGAGGGCCTCGCGGTCGACGAGGGGATCACGCTCAGCGACCTGCTCGGCACCATCGAGGCGTTCATCCACGCGCTCTTCGGCTCCGACATCAAGGCCCGTTTTCTGCCGTCGTTCTTCCCGTTCACGGAGCCGTCGGTCGAGTTCGCGATGTCGTGCGTGTTCTGTCGCGGCGAGGGCTGCGCCGTGTGCTCGCGGACCGGTTGGGTCGAGCTCGGCGGCGCCGGGATGGTCGACCCCAACGTGTTCGAGGCCGTCGGCATCGACCCCGAGAAGTACACGGGCTTCGCCTTCGGTTTCGGCATTGATCGCGTGGTTCAACTCCTGTACGGCGTCGACCACATCAAGAACCTGTGGGACGGCGACGTGCGTTTCTCCCGCCAGTTCTGAGGTCCGGTCTTGCGCGCACCGCTGTCATGGATTCGTGAGTTCACGCCGCTCGAAGGCATCGGCGTGGAGGCGATCGCCGACGCGCTGAACCAGCTCGGTCTCGAAGTGGAGGGCATCGACGAGCCCGGACGTGATGTGAACGGCGTCGTCGCGGCGCGCATCCTCGACGTGGTGCCGCATCCCGACGCCGATCGGATCCGGCTCGCAGACGTCGACTTCGGTGACGGTCATGTGCGCGTCGTCTGCGGTGCACCCAACATCGAAGCCGGCATGGTCGTCCCGTTCGCGCGGGTGGGCGCGGTGCTCCCGGGCGACTTCAAGATCGAACGGCGCACGATCCGCGGCGTCGTCTCCGAAGGCATGCTGTGCTCGGCGCGCGAGCTCGGCCTCGGCGACGACCACGACGGCATCCTCTCGCTGCCCGACAACGCTCCGCTCGGTACCGACGTACGCGAGATCCTCGGTCTCGACGACGCGGTGTTCGATCTGTCGATCACCCCGAACCGGCCCGACGCGATGGGGATTGTCGGCGTCGCGCGGGAGTTGGCCGCGCACTTCGGCTCGCCCTTCTCGGTCGACGAGCGCGAGCCGGCTCCACTCTTCGACGAGGTCGCGGGCGCGCGCGTCATCGTGGAGGCTCCCGATCGTTGTCCGCGGTTCGTCGCGCTCGCGGCGCGGGTCGTCATGGGCGAGTCGCCCGCCTGGTTGCAGCGGCGACTGGTACTCGCGGGAATGCGCCCGATCAGCAACGTCGTGGATGTCACGAACTATGTGATGCTCGAACGCTGCCGTCCGCTGCATGCGTACGACCTCGCCAAGTTGCCCGGGCGCGGCATCGTCGTGCGGCTCGCGGCCGACGGCGAGAAGATGACCACGCTCGACGGCGTCGAGCGGACGCTGTCGAGCGCCGACCTCCTGATCTGTGACGGCGAGCGCCGCCCGCAGGGCATCGCCGGGATCATGGGCGGCGCCGAGGCCGAGGTGTCGGACACGACCACCGAGATCCTGCTCGAGTCGGCGTACTTCGAGCCGAGCGGCATCGCCCTCACCTCGAAGCGGCTCGGTCTGCGGTCCGAGGCGAGCGCGCGTTTCGAGCGGGGCGTCGATCCGAACAACGCCGGAACCGGTGCGGACCGGGCGATGGAGCTGCTCGTCGAGGTCGCGGGCGCGGTTCCCGCGGCCGGTGCGATCGACGTGTACCCGGAGCCGATCGAGCGAAAGCGCATCACGATCCGCACGGAGCGCGTCAACGCGCTGCTCGGCACATCGCTTTCCCGCGACGAGATCGCCGCCTACCTCACGCCCCTCGACATCACGCTCGACGGGCCGGTGGATGAGCTCGGAGCGACGGTTCCGACGTTCCGTCCCGACCTCGAGCGCGAGATCGACCTCATCGAGGAGGTGGCGCGCCGGGTCGGGCTCGACAGCATCGCGCGGACCGTGCCGTCGAGTGCCGCGAAGATCGGCGGTCTGAGTTCTCGTCAGCGCGATCGGCGGGCGGTCGGCGACGTGCTCGTCGGCGCGGGTTACGACGAGGTGTACACACTCCCGTTGTTGGCACCCGCCGACCTCACGAACGTCGGTCTCGAGACCGACGGGCTCATCGAGGTCGAGAACCCGTTGCGCGCCGAGGAATCGATCCTGCGCCCGGCGCTCTTGCCGGGTCTCCTGCGCTCGGTGGCGTACAACGTCGCGCACGGCGCGCCCGACGTCGCGCTGTTCGAGAGTGGAACCGTCTTCGGGTTGCCGCGCCCGGGCGAGTCGTTGCCGGCCGAACGCCATTCCGTCGCGTTTGCCCGGGCGCATCACGCCCGCCGCGCGCCGCACGAACCCGACCGCGACGTTGACGTCTACGACGCGACGGCCGCGCTGGACGCACTCGCGCAGGAGCTGCGCATCACCGACATCCGACTCGACGCGGTCGCGGTCCCGGGCTTCCATCCCACGCGCGCGGCGCGGGTAGTGGTCGACGGCCGCGCCGTGGGTGCAATCGGTGAGGTCGCGGCGACGGTCGTCGACGCGCTGTCGCTCGCGGGTCCGGTCGTCGCGTGCGAGATCGACGTCGACGCTCTGCTCGAGAGCGCGCGGACGGATCGCATGTCGAGCCCGGTGTCACGCTTTCCGGCGTCGACGGTCGACCTCGCCTTCGTCGTCGACGATCGGATCCCCGCGGCCGCGCTGCAGAAGACGCTGGCCGCCGCGGGCGGCGAGTTGGTCGAGAACGTCGCGCTGTTCGACGTCTTCCGCTCGGACGCGCTGGGCCCGGGCAAGGTCAGCCTCGCGTTCTCGCTGCGGTTTCGGGCCGTCGACCGGACGCTCACCGACGACGAGGTCAGCGCGCTCCGGAAGAAGTGCATCGACGCGGTCGTGGCCGCGCACGGTGCGGAGCTCCGGAGCTGAGGCCCGGTAGGTGTTCACCCACCGCATCCGGGTGCGGTACGCGGAGATCGACGGCCAGGGCGTCGTGTTCAACGCGCACTGGCTGACCTACTTCGACGACGCGTGCACGCGGTTCATGGAGACGCTCGGCTTCGGTCCGGAGTTCTGGACGGTCGAGTTCGACGTCATGCTCGTGCGCGCCGCGTTGGAGTGGACGGGTTCGGCGCGCTTCGACGAGTGGGTCGACGTCGCCGTTGCGCCCGTCCGGCTCGGGACGAAGTCGTTCGACCTGCGCTACCGGGCGAGCGTCGACGGCCGCCCCGCGTGCGACGCGACGATCACCTACGTCGCGGTCCAACCCGGCGCCAACACCTCGATCGAGATCCCCGACAAAGTCCGCGCCGCCCTCCACGACCAACTACCCCGCTAACCCTGCCAACAGTGGGCAGGAAAACTGGCGCGACGCGCACGAAACCCTGCCAACAGTGGGCAGGAAAACTGGCGCGACGCGCATGCAACCCTGCCAACAAACACCGACGGGGCGCGTCAGGCCGATTGCCACGAACGGCGCGCGGAGCCGACGACCGCGGTGCGCGTGTTCGTCGTGTTCACGACTGCGAACGTCGCCGCGTCACCGTCGATGTCGACGGCGGCATCCACGGACTCGCCGGCCAGCACCGTGCCGACGAAACGCATCTCGATCTCGCCGTGCGCGAGGAAGTCGTCGCCCCAGGCATCGAGCAGCGCCCCGTACGCGGGACCCGCGGCCTGCACGCCCTGGGCGACCAGTCCCGGCAGCTTCAGATCCGCCGACAGTGCAGGATCCGAGTGGAAGTTCCCCCGCCGCGAGTACGCGCGCACCAGGTCCTCGGTGATCTCGAGTGCACGCGTGACGTGTTCGGTCACGATGCGAACCCCACCGTCGCCGCGGGCGTGAACGAGACCTCGGAGCTCCACACGGCCTCGTCCGGCCGGTCGGCGGTCGCGACCATCGTCTCGACGTCGACGTACGTGCGGCCCCGTTTCTCGTACCGCCGGGAGACCTTGCCCGTCGTGACGAGCTCGACCCCGGCCGCGACCTTCCGGTGGCAGCGCAGGTGTTGGCGGGTCTGGATCATGGCGTCGGGGCACACCTGGCCGAAGCACAGGACCGCGAGATTCGCGGCGATCGGCGGATAGAGCGCGCCCGCCGCCAGCGCCGGGTGGTCGACTCCCGCCGCACGCCAGTACCGCTCGTTCGCGGCCGCCGACACGGTGACCCGGAACAGGCCGAGCTCGGTTCCCGGCGCCATCTCGCCAAATGCCTTCCGTTCCATATGCATCCGCGTGTATTATATGCGCTATGGCGTATCGAGCAGCCGTGGTCGGTGCTTCAGGCTATACGGGGGTCGAGGCGCTCCGACTGCTGGCCGGTCATCCCGAGATCGAGGTGGTGCACGTCACGGCCGCGTCGAACGCCGGGAGCCGCCTCGCCGACCTCTTTCCGTCGCTCACGCCCGCGTACGGCGACATTGTGCTCGCGCCCCTCGACGTCGCCGATCTCCGAGGCCTCGATCTCGTGTTCTGCATGCTCCCGCACGGCGCGAGCCAGGACCTGCTGCCCGGGTTGCTCGACGACGTGTCGCACGTGATCGACCTCGGCGCCGACTTTCGGTTGCCGGCCGAGGTGTACACGCGCTGGTACGGCGAGGCGCACCGCGCGCCGGAGACCGTCGGCCGCTTCGCGTACGGGATGGTCGAGCTCTACCGCGACGACCTCGCCACCCACGACCACGTCGCGGCACCGGGCTGCTATCCCACCGCGGTCAGCCTCGCGTGCGCGCCCCTGCTCGCACTCGATCTCGTCGAGCCGCGCCTCATTGCCGACGCGGTCTCCGGGGTCTCGGGCGCGGGCCGCGGGTTGCAGACGGCGAGCCTGTTCTCGGAGGCGAACGAGAACGTCTCCGCCTACGGGTTGCTGACGCACCGCCACACCGCGGAGATGGAGCAGGCGCTGTCCAAGGTCGCACGTCGACCCGTCGACGTGTTGTTCACCCCGCATCTCGTGCCGACGACGCGCGGGATCCTCGCAACGTGTTACGCGCGCCCGCAGGTCGAAGGGCTGTCGACCGCGCGGCTCCTCGAGCACTACCGCGAGTTCTACGCCGGTGATCTGTGTGTCGTGGTGGTCGACGAGCCGTCGGGCACGAAGGCGACGTACGGCGCGAACGTCGTGCACGTCACCGTGCGCTTCGACGAGCGCACGCACACCGTGATCGCGATCGCCGCGGAGGACAACCTGGTGAAAGGCGCCTCGGGACAGATGATCCAAGCTGCCAACATTCTTCTCGGCCTCCCGGAGACGACCGGGCTGCCGCTCCTCGGGATCCAGCCGTGACCTCGGGCGTCACCGCCGTTCCCGGGTTCGTCGCCGGCGGGATCGCGTGTGGGATCAAACCGTCCGGCGAGCCCGACCTCGCCCTGCTGGCGACCGACGACCGGATTCCGGCAACGGCGGCGGGGGTGTTCACGACCAACCTCGCGCAGGCCGCACCCGTGCAGGTGTCACGCCGTCATCTCGCGAGCGGCCGGGCCGCGGCGGTCGTGTTGAGCTCCGGCAACGCGAATGCGGCGACGGGGGAGCCGGGCCGCCACGACGCGGCCCGCATGTGCGAACTGACCGCGCTCGGCATCGGTGTCGCGCCTGACGACGTGCTGGTGTGCTCGACCGGCCTCATTGGCATCCCGATGCCGATGGACGCGCTCGAAGTGGGCATCCCGAAGCTGTGCGGAGAGCTCGCGGCCGACGGCGGGAGCCGCGCGGCGCGGGCGATGATGACCACCGACACGAAGCGGAAGGAAGCCGTTGCGCGCGCCGGCGCTGCGACCATCGGTGGTATGGCGAAGGGCGCGGCGATGCTCTCGCCCGCGATGGCGACGATGCTCGCGGCCGTCACCACCGACGCCGCCCTCGAACGCCACGACCTGCAACGAGCGCTCGCCCAAGCGGTGAGCGAGACCTTCGACTGTCTTTCCGTCGACGGCTGTCGATCCACCAACGACACCGTGCTGGTGCTCGCCAACGGTCGGGCGGGCGCGGTCGACGTCCACGCCTTCACCGCCGCGCTCACCGAAGTGTGCGGCTCGCTGGCCGAGCAGATGGCGCGCGATGCGGAAGGTGCCACGAAGTTCGTGACCGTCCGCGTCGTCGGCGCCCGCAACATCGCCGAGGCGCGCACCGCGGCCCGCGCCGTCGCCGACAGCCAACTCGTGCAGTGCTCGCTCAACGGCAACGATCCCTACTGGGGACGCGTGTTGTCGGAGCTCGGCGCGAGCGGGGCGTTCCTCGATCCGGAAGGGGTCGACATCTCTTACAACGGTGTGACCGTGTGCCGGGACGGTGTCGCGGCCGCGCACGACGAGCGCGCCATCATTGCCGCCCTCGCCGAGCACGACATCGAGATCCTCTGCGACCTGCGCCAGGCACACGGCGAGGCGACCGTGCTGACCACCGATCTCTCGCACGCGTACATCGACGAGAACCGGCGCACGTCGTGAACGCCGACATGGAGATGACGAACCTCGGCGACTTCGCCTCGCGCCTGAAGGACGCGGGCGAGAAGGCCCACATCCTCGCCGACGCGCTGCCGTTCATCCGCGAGTTCTCGGGCAAGACCGTCGTGATCAAGTACGGCGGTCACGCGATGGAGAATGCCGAGCTCGCCGACCTGTTCGCGACCGACGTGGTGTTGATGCGTCTCGTCGGCATGAACCCGGTGGTCGTGCACGGCGGCGGGCCGCAGATCACCGAGCTCATGCGCCGCCTCGGCAAGGAGCCCGAGTTCGTCGACGGTCGCCGCGTCACCGACGCCGAGACCGTCGACATCGTACGGATGGCGCTGTTCGGCAAGGTCAATCGCGACATCGTGGCGAGCGTCAATCGTCTGGGCTCGTATGCGGTCGGCATGTCGGGCGAGGACGGGGGACTGATCCGGGTCGAACAACGCGATCCGCTGCTCGGCTTCGTCGGCGACGTGCGGTCCATCGACCCCACGATGGTCCTGCGCCTGGTGCGCGAGGAGCTGATCCCGGTGATCGCCACGATCGGTGTCGACGACGAGGGACAGGCGTACAACATCAACGCCGACACGGTGGCGGGTGCGATCGCCGTCGCCCTCGGAGCGGAAAAGCTCGTCTATCTCACCGATGTCGCCGGCGTCTACGCCGACTGGCCCGACGAGAGCTCGCTCATCTCGCGGGTCGGCGTCGACGGCCTGGAGAAGTTGATCCTCGACGGCAAGGCGTCGGAGGGCATGATCCCGAAGCTCGAGTCGTGCGTGTCCGCGCTGCGGAACGGTGTGCGCCGCGCGCACATCCTCGACGGGCGCCTGCCCCACGCGCTGCTGCTCGAATTCTTCACCCGGGAGGGCGTCGGAACGATGGTCGACTCGTGAGCACCTTCGCCGAGTTGCAACAGCAGGACGCCGAGAACGTGATGCAGACCTACGGCCGGCTGCCGGTCGCCTTCGTTCGGGGTGAGGGAACGTCGCTCTGGGACAGCGAGGGCAGGGAGTATCTCGATTTCCTGACCGGACTCGCGGTGACGTCGCTCGGGCACGCGCACCCCGAAGTCGCGGCCGCGATCGCCGACCAGGCGGCGACGCTGTTGCACGTCTCGAACCTCTACTACAACGACGTCCAACCCAAGGTCGCGCAGCGGCTGAACACGTTGCTCGGCGGCGACGGCCGCGTCTTCTTCTGCAGCTCGGGCGCCGAGGCGAACGAGTGCGCGATCAAGCTCGCGCGTCGGCACGGGCAACTCCACGGCGGCCCGAATCGCTTCCACGTGATCAGCGCGTACGGCTCCTTTCACGGTCGGACCCTCACCACGCTCGCCGCCACCGGCCAACCGCAGAAGCAAGAGACGTTCCAGCCGTTGCCCGACGGATTCCGCCAGGTCTCCTTCGACGACCTCGACGCGCTCGACCGCGCGATGGACGATCGGGTCGCGGCCGTGTTGCTCGAACCCGTGCAGGGTGAGGGTGGCGTGAACCCGGCTTCCGCCGAGTACCTGCACGGCGTGCGCCGGCTCTGCGACGAGCGCGAGGCATTGCTCATCATGGACGAGGTGCAGACCGGACTCGGTCGCACCGGCCGCTGGTTCGGATTCGAGCATTCCGGCGTGCGGCCCGACGTGGTGACGATGGCCAAGGCGCTCGGCAACGGCGTGCCGATCGGCGCGTGCTGGGCCCGGGCCGACATCGCCGCGTCCTTCGCGCCGGGCGACCACGCGACGACCTTCGGTGGCCAGCCCCTCGCGGCCCGGGCCGCGCTCACAGTCCTCGAGGTCATGGAGCGGGAGCGGGTTCCCGAGCGCGCGGCGCGGGCCGGTTCCCGCCTCGTGGAGGCGCTGACCAAGCTCGACGGCGTGTCCGAGGTGCGCGGCGCGGGTCTGCTCATCGCGGCCGAGTTGGCGCCGGTGCACGACGCTCGAGAGGTCGCGCAGAAGTGCCTCGATCGGGGCCTCGTCGTCAACGCGGTCACACCCAGCGCCCTGCGTTTCGCCCCGCCGTTGCTCGTCTCCGATGCCGAGATCGACGAGGCCGTCGCCCGGGTCGCGGAGGCACTGCGGTGACGCGCCATCTCCTCGAGGTCGACGACCTCGATCCCGTTCGCCTGCGCACGATTCTCGAAAACGCGCTCACGTGGAAGGACGACCCGGCCGCCATACCGCAGGTGCTCGCCGGGCAGGGTGTCGTCGCGCTGTTCCAGAAGCCGTCGGCGCGCACGCGTATCTCGGTCGAGATGGCGGTCGCGACGCTCGGCGGCCATCCCATCTACGTGCGCGACGAGGAGGTCGACCTCGACCGCCGGGAGTCGGTCGAAGACGTTGCATCCACGATGGCGACGATGTGCTCGGTGATCGCGGCGCGCGTCTTCGACCACCGCGTCCTCGAGCGCATGACCGCGGTCGTCGACGTGCCCGTCGTCAACCTGCTCTCCGACACCGCGCACCCGTGCCAAGCGCTCGCCGATCTCCTCACGATGCGCGAGGACTTCGGCGAGCTCGAGGGTCGCCGCATCGCATACGTCGGCGACGGCAACAACGTCGCCGCGTCGCTCGCGTACGCGACCGCGTTGTCCGGGGTCGAGCTGTCCCTCGCATCGCCTGACGGCTACGAGCTCGATCCGCATGTCGTCGACCGGGTGCGTAATCTCGGAGGCACCGTCGAGCTGGTGAGCGATCCGTACGACGCGGTGCACGGCGCCGACGTCATCTACAGCGATGTGTGGACGTCGATGGGTCAAGAGGACGAGCGCGAGCAACGGCTCCGGGCGTTCGCGGGGTGGACGATCGACGCCGACCTCATGAAGGCGGCGAACGATCCGGTGATCTTCATGCACTGCCTGCCCGCGCACCGCGGCGAAGAGGTGACGGCCGATGTCATCGATGGTCCGCAGTCGGTCGTCTGGCGCCAGGCGGGCAACCGGATGCACGCCGCCCGCGCGCTGCTCGTCGACCTGCTCTCGGGCGACGGCCAACTGCTCTCGGGGGACAGCCGAATCTCGGGGAGCAGGTCATGACCACGCTCGGCAAACCTCAACGTCAGCACCGGATCCTGCGCATGCTCGAGGATCAGCCGATCTCCAGCCAGGCTCAGCTCGTCCAGATGCTCGAGGCCGACGGCATCGTCGCCACCCAGGCCACGGTGAGCCGAGATCTCGAGGATCTGGGCGCAGTGAAAGTTCGCATCCCCGGCGGCGCGATGGCGTACGCGATCCCGGAGTACACGCGCGAGCGGGCCCCGACCGACGACCACCTGAAGCGGCTGATGAGCGAGTTCGTCGTCGAGGTCGCGCACAGCGCGAATCTTGCGGTGCTCCGCACCCCGCCCGGCAGCGCGCATGTCGTAGCTTCCGCACTGGACCGCGCATCGCTGGCATCCGTGCTCGGCACGGTCGCCGGTGACGACACCGTGCTCGTCGTCTGCAATGAATCCGTCGGCGGCGCGGTCGTCGCCGCCGAGCTCGCCGTCCTCGCCGGACTCTGACCCGAAGATCGCCAAACCGGAACCCCGAACAAGAATCAAGGAGACGTCATCGTGGCCAAGCGCGTCGTGCTCGCGTACTCAGGAGGGCTCGACACCTCAGTCGCGGTCCGGTGGATGCGCGAGGAATGGGGCGTCGAGGTCATCGCGTGCGCGGTCGACGTCGGCCAGCTCGCGGCCGGCGACGAAGACATGATCCGCGAGCGCGCGGCCGCCGCGGGCGCGGTCGAGACGGAGATCATCGACGCGCGCGAGCAGTTCGCACGCGAATTCCTCGTCCCCGCGCTGCGCGCGAACGCGCTGTACGAAGGCAAATACCCGCTCGTCTCCGCGCTCTCGCGGCCGGTTATCGTCGAGCATCTCGTCGCTTCGGCCCGCCGCCACGGTGCGCACGCGGTCGGGCACGGGTGCACCGGCAAGGGCAACGACCAGGTGCGCTTCGAGGTCTCGACCCGCGTGCTCGCCCCCGACCTCGACGTGATGGCGCCCGTACGCGTCTGGGGCTTGAGCCGCGCCGACTGCATCGAGCTGGCCGACAAGTGGGAGATCCCGATCTCCGCGTCGAAGGAGAAGCTCTACTCGATCGACGAGAACATGTGGGGACGCGCGATCGAGTGCGGCATCCTCGAGAACCCGTGGTCGGCCGCGCCCGAAGATCCGTACACGCTCACGCGCGCGACCAAGGACGCGCCCGCGGAGCCGACCGAGCTGGTGGTCGGGTTCGAGCAGGGCATTCCGGTGTCGGTCAACGGCGTCACGATGGGACTCGTCGAGCTGATCGAGACTGTCGGCCGCACCGTCGGCGAGTACGGATGGGGCCGCATCGACATGGTCGAGAACCGCCGCGTCGGTATCAAGAGCCGCGAGGTCTACGAGTGCCCGTCGTCACTGGCGCTGATCCTCGCGCACAAGGATCTCGAAGGGATCACGCTCGAGCGCGACCTCGCCCGCGAGAAGCAGCGCATCGAGATCCGCATCGCTGAGCTCATCTACGACGGTATGTGGCACACGCCGCTGATGCGCGCGCTCGGCGCATTCGTCGACACCACGCAGGAACACGTCACGGGCGAGGTCAGGCTGCGGCTCGAGCGCGGTCGGTGTGACGCGGCCGGCCGGCGCGCGCCGCGCAGCCTCTACGACCACGATCTCGCGACCTACAACGCCGACGACTCGTTCCGCCACCAGGACTCCGAAGGCTTCGTACGCTTGTGGGGACTGTCGGCGGAGACGTGGTCGCGCCGCCAGGGACCGGGATCCGCGTGAGTGAGCACGACCCGGCGAGCGGGCGCGGCTCCGAGCCCGCGAGCGGGCGCCCGCTCTGGCACGGTCGCTTCGGCGAAGGTCCCGCCGACGAGCTGCTCGCGTTCACCGTCAGCCTGCCGTTCGACCGCCGGCTCGCGGGCGACGATCTGACCGGCTCGCGAGCGCACGTCCAGATGCTCGCCCGGGTCGGGTTGCTCACCGACGACGAGCGGACGACCGTGATCAAGGCCCTGGATCAGGTCGAAGCCGAACTCACCGAAGACACGTTCGCGTTCGCGCCGAGCGACGAGGACATCCACACCGCGATCGAGCGCCGCGTCACCGAGATCGCCGGACCCGTCGGCGCCAAGTTGCACACGGGTCGCAGCCGCAACGACCAGGTCGCGCTCGACCTCCGGCTCTACCTTCGCCGCGAGGGACGCGCGGTCGCACTTCGTATCCACGAGCTCCAGCGGGTGCTGCTGCAGCGGGCGGGGGAGTCGACCGAGATCGCGCTGCCCGGCTACACGCACCTGCAACGTGCACAGCCGGTCCTGCTCTCGCACCATCTCCTCGCGCACTTCTGGGCGCTGTCCCGCGACGTCGATCGCTGGCACGACTGTCTGAGCCGGGCCGACGTCTCGCCGCTCGGCGCCGGTGCGCTCGCCGGATCGAGCCTTCCCCTCGACCCCGCTTCGGTCGCGAGCGCGCTCGAGTTCGCCCGACCGTTCGAGAATTCGCTCGACGCCGTCTCCGACCGCGACTTCGTCGCCGAAGCACTCTTCATCGCCGCGCTGACGCAGGTGCATCTCTCGCGTCTCGGCGAGGAGATCGTGCTGTGGTCGACGGACGAATTCGGCTTCATGCAACTGTCCGACGCGTACGCGACCGGCTCGTCGATGCTCCCGCAGAAGAAGAATCCCGACATCGCCGAGCTCGCACGCGGGAAGGCCGGACGCCTCATCGGCGACCTGACCGGTTTCCTCGCGACGCTGAAGTCTCTGCCGCTGGCGTACAACCGCGATCTGCAGGAGGACAAGGAGCCCCTGTTCGACGCGCTCGACACGTGCGCGTTGTCCCTGAGCGCGCTGGCCGGCCTCATGGCGACGGCGACGTTCGTCGACACCGCGATGACGGCCGGCGCCGACAGCCCGTTCAACGCGGCGACCGACATCGCGGAGCACCTGGTGCGCCAGGGCACGCCCTTCCGCGAGGCGCACGCGATCGTCGGTACGGTCGTGCGGCAATCGGTCGAGCGCGGTGTGCCGCTCGACGAGCTGATCTCCAACGACCCGCGACTCGGCCCCGACTTCCTGATCTTCCTCGAGCCGGGGAGCGCGGTCCGACGCCGCACGACGCCGGGCGGCGCCGGCCCCGAACCGGTGGCGCTGCAGTTCGAAAAGGCCCGGGAGCGGATGGATCGCCAACAGACGTGGCTCGCGCTCGAGCACTGACGAAGGCGTTCTTCGACCGCGACTCGCTCGAGGTCGCGCCCGAGTTGCTCAACAAGGTCCTCGTCGGCAACGGAGTCTCCGCGCGCCTCGTCGAGGTCGAGGCGTACCGGGCGACCGAAGACCCCGGGAGTCACGCGTACCGCGGCCGCACACTCCGCAACGCGTCCATGTTCTCGGCGCCCGGGACGCTGTACGTCTATTTCAGTTACGGCAATCACTGGTGCATGAACGCGGTGTGCGGGCCGGGCGACACCGGCAACGCGGTGCTGCTGCGGGCCGCCGCACCGCTCGACGGTCTCGACCTCATGCGCGAACGCCGCCTCAAGGCGACGCGCGATCGAGATCTGACGGCCGGTCCCGGCCGATTAGGGCAGGCCTTCGCCGTCGATCGAGCGCTCGACGGCACGAGCCTCGTGCGCGCGCCCGGGCCGTTGCGCATCGTCGACGACGGCACCGTGCCGCCGACGCGTCCCGGCGTCTCGACTCGAATCGGCCTCGCACCCGGCAAGGGCGACGACCTGCCCTACCGCTTCTACGTCCCCGGCGACCTCAACATCAGCCGCCCACCCCGCTGATTCGTTGCAAACTGTTCGCAACATTCTGGACGTCCTGAGGTGCGAATCGTCGCAAACTGTTTGCAACATTTTGGACGTCCGGATGACCGCTACGGGAAGCGTTTCCCGATCCACTCGGCGACGATCTTCATCGCTTCCGGCCGGTGACCCTCGAGATAGTGCGGAGCGCCTTTCATCTCGACGAACGTCACGTCGTCGGTGCCGGCGGCGTCCGCGATCTCCCGCGCCTGGCGGACCCGGATCTCGGTGTCCGCGGTCGGGTGCACGACCAGCACGGGCACGTGCACGTCGGGCATCGTCGTCGCCAGGCGCGCCTTCGACGAGAGCGCCGACCACGTCGACAGCCAGCCCCGCGACGTCATCGTCCGCGCGAGGCCGCCCCATCCGTAGTTCGCGTCGAACGGATCCGGGAACGCGAACAACGAACCCAGCGGCCGGTCGTCGGGCTCGATGCTGAGGTCGAGGTACGCGGGGTTGGCGAGCGTCCGGTAGATCGCGAAGTAGTCGAGGTGCACGGCGCGCCTGCGTAGGTGCCGCCAGCCGTCGGTCCCGCGCTCGACACCGTGCAGACCGGCCCGGGCCGCACGCGACTGATCGAGTTGTTCTCGCGCCCGGGCGTCGATGCGCGCGACGCGCGCCCGTTGCGCGGCGCGGTATTGCACGAGCCAGTCGGGGTCGTAGGAACACTCCTGCGGCCATGGTCGCCAGCCGTTCGCGGGGTCGTACATGTCGAGCTCCGCCACGACCGATGCGGGATCGCGCTCGTCGGCGACCGACGGATCGATCGACTGCAGCATGAACTCGCCCTCGCCGGGGTGCGCGGCCACACCGACCCACCCGTCGCCGCACCCGTGCTCGGTGTGTGCCAACGCCGACAGCGATCCACCGCCGCTGTTGCCGAACAGCACGATCGCATCGGCGCCCCGCCCGCGCACCCAGTCGACGGCCGCCGCGAAATCCCGGGCGGCCAGCTCGTGCAGACAATCGGTGTCGTTGTTCAGATAACGCGTCGCGAACCCGAGCACCGCGTAGCCCGCGGCCGCGAGCAACGGGCACGCGTAGTGCACCGAGAAGTCGGCCCGCGGATGCGTGAGCACGACCGCGGTGTGCCACGCCCTTCCACCGGGCGGCGTCCAGAACAGACCCCGCACGAGCGCGCCGTCGTCGGTGACGATGCGCACGTCCTCCCGCGGCACGTCGACACCCGGATGATCTTGGGGCAGCGGCCAGAACCCGAGTCCTGCGGGCCGCGGGTCACCACGGAAGGGATCACTCATGGCCGACAGGTTGGCCCACCGGTCGCGGTTCGGCGAGTCCGGCCGGATCCCCGCGGCCGGCGCGCGCTCGCCGGTTCGATACCGCCCGACCCGTTCGCCGCCTAGGTTCACGCCCGTGCCGCGTCTGACGAGTCGAAGTAGAAGCGTGCGGGATCAGGTGGTCGTCGTCACCGGCGCCGCGAGCGGCATGGGCCGCGCGATCGCCCACCTCTTCGCCGACGAAGGCGCGAAGGTTGCCGTCACCGACCGCGACGCCGCCGGCGTCGATGCGGTCGCCGGCGAGATCGTCGAGGCCGGCGGGCTGGCGACCGGATGGACACTCGACGTTGCGGATGCCGGCGCGATCGAGCAGGTGGTCGGTGAGGTCGCGTTGCAGCTCGGACCGGTCGACATCCTCGTCAACGACGCCGGCGTGAGCATCCCGGCGGCGATCGCGGCCGACGACTTCGAGCAGGCCTGGGCGACGACGCTCACGATCAATCTCACCGCGCAGGCCCGGATGATCCGTGCCTGCCTCCCGCACCTCACACGCAACCGCGCGGGACGGGTGGTCAACATCGCGTCGACTGAAGGCCTCGGTGCGACTCCCTTCCTCAGCGCGTACACCGTGAGCAAACATGGCGTCGTCGGTCTGACCCGTTCGCTCGCGTGCGAGCTCGGTCCGCTCGGTGTCACGGTGAATTGCATCTGCCCGGGCCCGATCAACACCGGAATGACGGCAGTGATCCCCGACGAGGCCAAGGAACGTTTTGCGAAGCGGCGCGTCCCCCTGCGGCGCTACGGCGACCCCGAGGAGGTGGCACACATGGTCCTGAGCCTGTCGCTGCCCGCGGCGTCGTACGTGAACGGTGCCGTGCTCACCGTCGACGGCGGCCTGAGCGTCAAGTTCGGCTGACGGCGCCCGGCACGCGGCCCCGACAGCAGGCCCGAGAAGTCGGCGGGCGCGAACGCGGGCGTTTGTTACCGTCCCCCGTCGTGGACGTCGACCGCCAACTACGCATCCTCACGGCGAACGCGGTCGACGTGATCTCCGAGCCGGAGCTCAGGAAGAAGATCGAGCGCGGCACGCCGCTGCGGGTGAAGCTGGGCATCGACCCCACCGCATCCGACATCCACCTCGGCTTCGCGGTGGTGCTGCGCCGGCTCCGGCTGTTCCAGGACCTCGGGCACAAGGCCGTCCTGATCATCGGCGACTTCACCGCGATGCTCGGCGATCCGTCGGGCAAGTCGGCCACGCGCCCGCAGCTGTCGAAGGAACAGGTCGACGCGTTCGCGGAGAGCTACATCACCCAGGTGGGCGCCATCCTCGACATGTCATCCGAGCGCATCGAGATCCGCCGCAACTCCGAATGGCTCGCGCCCCTCGACATGACCGACGTCCTGCGGCTCACGTCGCAGGTCACGGTCGCGCAGATGCTGCAGCGCGACGACTTCGCCAATCGCTACGCGGGTGGCATCTCCATCTCGTTGATGGAGTTTCTGTACCCGCTGTTGCAGGGGCTGGACTCGGTCGAGGTGCGCGCCGACGTGGAGCTCGGCGGCACCGACCAGCTCTTCAACCTGATCATGGGCCGTCACCTGCAGAGCCGTGCCGGGCAGGAGCCGCAGGTCGTGCTCACCACGCCGCTCCTCGTCGGTCTCGACGGCGAGCAGAAGATGTCGAAGTCGCTCGGCAACTACATCGGGGTCGACGAGCCGGCGGGGGAGCAATTCGGCAAGGTCATGAGCATCCCCGACGAGCTGCTCCCGATGTACTTCGCGCACGCGAGCGCGTGGCCGCCGGAACGGGTCGAGGAAATCTCCGCTCAGCTCGCGGCCGGCACGCTCCACCCCAACGCGGCGAAGCGGCTCGTCGGCCGTACCGTCGCCGACCTCTACCACGGCGAAGGCGCGGGGGTAGCGGCCGAGGCGCAGTTCGACCGGGTGCACAAGGACAAGTCAGCGCCCTCCGCCATGCCCGAGTTCGACCTCCCGTCCGGTACCGAATGGGCCGACGCCCTGGTCACGACCGGCCTCTCGGAGTCGAAGCGGCAGGCGCGCCGCGCCCTCGACGACTCCCAGGGACCCGTGAAGTCCGACGGCGAGATGGTCCACGGCGAGGGCGTCGTGCCCGACGGGACCCATGTGCTGCAGAACGGCAAGCGCAAGTGGGCGCGGGTACACGTCGGATGACCCGTCTCGTGTAGGGTGCCCCGGCACACCCGGTCCGGCTGGTTCCCCAGTGGGTTGCCGGTGGGTTGGGTGTGCGGCGGGTGTGGCGCCTGTTTGACATGCGCACCACTCGTCTGTAGTCTCGTCAGTCGCCCCGCATGCCGGTTTGCCACTCGAACGTGGCCCGGAACGGTGGAGCCGGTTGACACCAACACTCGAGTCTTCTGGTCGTTCGCGGCCTCGAAACGAGTGTGTGTCGCTTCGACATCCGGCACGCTCATCGACTTCGGTCCATGGCGCGCCCGTCGGGGATCCGCTTCTTGAAAACAGAGCAGTGAACGCCAAAAGCCAGTGACGCCAACGGTTGTTCGATCTCGATCGGCAATCGATGGCTCATGTCAATTCCGTGCTCGCACGACCTTCGGGTCGGTGGGCACACAGTTGCCTCCTCGTCCGTAGTGTGGACGATGAGGCAGCTCTCCGATCAAAGGCCGGCTCGACCCCCCAACGTGGGACGAGTGCAGGTCGCGATCTCGATGGAGAGTTTGATCCTGGCTCAGGACGAACGCTGGCGGCGCGCCTAACACATGCAAGTCGAGCGAGAACCAGGGCTTGCCCTGGGGACAGCGGCGAACGGGTGCGTAACACGTGAGCAACCTGCCCCAAAGACCGGGACAACCCGAGGAAACTCGGACTAATACCGGATGCCCTCACCGGATCGCATGGTCTGGTGAGGAAATGGATTCCGCTTTGGGATGGGCTCGCGGTCTATCAGCTTGTTGGTGGGGTAACGGCCTACCAAGGCGACGACGGATAGCTGGTCTGAGAGGACGATCAGCCACACTGGGACTGAGACACGGCCCAGACTCCTACGGGAGG